>NZ_JAQZSH010000040.1:0-192503 GCF_053902585.1 Longispora urticae | reverse complement strand
GGGGGGGGGCGCGGCCCCGGCGGGGCCGCGACCAGGTGGTGACTTCCGTGGTGCGCAGGGTCGGGGACCGGAATCGGGGTGTGGGCCCGACCCCGGCCAGGCGGCCACGGCCTACCGGTGGCGCGTCCGACCTGTGACGGACGCGCCACCGGACAGGCTTCTCAGCCCTTCTTCGACCGCGGGTTCAGGCTGTCCAGCCACCGGTCCAGCCGCAGCAGCACGGTCAGCAGCACCGCCGCCACCGCCGCGAGCCCCACCCCGGTCAGGTTGTTGCGCAGGTTGTCGAACCGGAGCAGGAAGAAGTCCCGGGTGAACGGCACCGCCACCACGAACGCGAAGATCCCCGCCATCACGGCGACCAGCCCGGCCCGCCACCACGTGTACGGCCGCGCGACCAGCGCCAACGCCCACAGCGCCACCAGGAACAGCGTCAACGCGGCCGTGGTCCGGTCGGCGTCGAGGCTGGAGGCGCCGTTGACCCGGGCCAGCCAGTACGCGGTGAAGGTCGCCAGCGCGCACACCAGGCCGGCGGGGATCGCGAACCGCAGCACCCGGGGCACGAACCCGGGCCGGGCCCGTTCGGTGTTCGGCGCCAGGGCCAGGAAGAAGCCGGGGATGCCGATGGTGAGCGCGCCGACGAGGGTGACGTGCCGGGGCAGGAACGGGAACGGCAGCCGCACGACGCCGACCAGCACCGCGAGGGCCACCGAGTACATGGTCTTGACGAGGAACAGGTTCGCGACCCGTTCGATGTTGCCGAGCACCTTGCGCCCCTCGGCGACCACGTACGGCAGCGTCGCGAACCGGTCGTCGAGCAGCACCACCTTGGCCACGGCCCGGGTCGCCGCGCTCCCGGAGCCCATGGCCACGCCCAGGTCGGCGTCCTTGAGCGCGAGCGCGTCGTTGACCCCGTCCCCCGTCATCGCAACCGTGTACCCGCGCGACTGCAACGCCCCCACGAACGACCGCTTCTGCTGCGGCGTGACCCGCCCGAACACGGACCGCCCCTCCAGCACGTCGGCGAGCGCGCCGGCCTCCGTGGGCAGGGTCCGCGCGTCCACCGGCTCCTCCGCCCCGGCCACGTCCAGCGAGGCCGCGACCGCGCCCACGGACACCGCGTTGTCCCCGGAGATCACCTTGACCGTGACGTCCTGGGCCCGGAAGAACCGGAGCGTCTCGGCCGCGTCGGGCCGGATCCGCTGCCGCAGCATGACCAGCGCCGCCGCCCGCACGGTCCCCAGCTCGGTGGTCAGCGCGTCGACCTGCCCGAGCGCCAGGACCCGCATCCCGGTGGAGCCGATGTCCTCGGCGAGCACCCGCTGCGGGTCCCCGTCGGCGAGCAGCACGTCGGGCGCGCCCAGTACCCAGCTGCCCTGCCCGTCGAACGTCACCCCGCTCCACTTGCGCGCCGACGAGAACGGCACCTGGTCGGTGACCGGCCAGCCGGGCGCGGTCGTCGTGCCGGCCGCGGCCACGAGCGTCGGGTTGGGGGTGGACTCGGCGGCGGCGAGCGCGGCCAGTACCCCCTGAAGGTGTTCGGTGGTCTGACCGTCGCACGCCCGCACCTCGTCGAGATCCATCCCGGACTCGGTGAGCGTCCCCGTCTTGTCCAGGCAGAGCACGTCGACCCGGGCCAGCCCCTCGACGGCCGGCAGCTCCTGCACCAGGCACTTGCGCCGCCCGAGCCGCACCACCCCCACCGCGAACGCGATGGTCGTCATCAGCACCAGCCCCTCGGGGATCATCGGCACGATGCCCGCGACACTGCTCACGATGGCCTGCGCGAGCCCCTGATCGGCCCGCAACTGACTGAAGATCAGGAGAATGCCGACGGGTACGATCAGCCACGTCACCCACGTCAGGATCCGGTTGATCCCCGTCATCAGCTCCGAGTGCACCAGACTGAACCGGCTCGCCTCGGCCACCAGCTTGTTCGCGTACGAGTCGCCCCCGACCTTCGTCGCCGTGAACGCCCCCTCCCCGGCCACCACGAAGCTCCCCGACATCACCTCGGCCCCGAGCTCCTTGTGCACCGGATCGGACTCCCCGGTCAGCAGCGACTCGTCCACCTCCAGCCCGCCGCTGATCACCACGGTCCCGTCGACGGGGATCTTCTCCCCCGCCCCGAGCAAAATCAGCTCGTCCAGCACCACGGCGTCGGGAGCCACCTCGACGTCCTCGGCGTCCCTCCTGACCCGGACCGGGGCCTGGCCCAGCAGCGCCAGCTGGTCGAGGGTGCGCTTGGCCCGGAGCTCCTGGATGACGCCGACCGCGCTGTTGAACACGATGACCAGCCCGAACACGGCGTCCTTGGGCGAACCGAAGACCAGGACCAGGGCCACCATCGGGGCGATGATCGCGTTGAACCGGGTGAACACGTTGGCGCGGATGATCTGCGCGAGGGAGCGGTTGTGCTCGCGGCTGGCGACGTTGACCTGGCCGTGGGCGACGCGCTGGGCCACCTCGGTCGCACTGAGCCCCTGAGTCAGATCCATACCCACCATCTTGTACGTTTCGCCTGGCCGGCGGGGCGGATCGGGCGACCGCACCCCGGCCGGGGCTCCCCGGTGCCCCGAGGTCGGGCTCCCCGGCTGGGGCTCCTGCGATATCCCGGCTCGGGTCGGGCCCAGGGATAGCTGCCCGGGCGGGTGCGGTGGTGCTTCCGAGATCAGGTGTTGTGCCGCCAGAGTTCCCAGCCTTCGGGGCCGTGGTGGGCCTGGTAGGTGTGCCCGGGGTCGAGGGACTCGTCGCCGTGCAGCGTGGGGAGGCTGACGGCGGGATGGCCCGAGCGCAGGAGGCTGTAGGTGTGGCCGGGCTCGGTCCACGAGCCACCGGTGACCGTCCAGGTGGTGCCGTCGTGGACGAGGCCGTAGGTTTCGCCGGGGACCAGCCAGTAGGCGTAGACGCCGTCGCCCTCCTCCGCCCGGTCGTCGTGGAGGCAGAGGCTGATGACGCGGTGCGGGCCGTCGGTCTCGTGGGTGTCGAGGGTGCCGAGCGCGGTGGCGGTGAGCGGCATCATGCACCACGCTCCACGACCTTGAGCCGCTCGACCCCGGCTCGCACGCGCGGCCGAAGGCGCTGCTGGTCAAACAGGCGCATCGCCTCGGCCAGGTTGGGCACGGTCTGGATCTCCAGCACCTGCTCACGCTCCGCCGGAGTGGGCGGCAACTCGGAGCGGACAACGTTCCACGTCTTCATGGGTATGACTCTGCGTTACTTCCGAGCGGCGAAACACCCATGATTCCCGTGATCTGTCCGGGCTTGATCTCCCCATTGGACGGGGAGGTTCAGTAGCCTGGTCCAATGGCCGGGGCATTGCGGAGTCTTCGTCAGGAACAACGCCAACTGACCACGGAGCTGCGCGCACAGCACCGCACGTGGCCGGAAATCGCAGCGGTGTTCGCGCACACCTACCGGCTGAACATGCGGGTGGCGTTCCGCCTCGCGCACGGCTGGAGCCAACCCCAGGCCGCCGAGCGCTGGAACTCCCTCTGGCCGGCGCACCCGAAGACCTTCAAGAACTTCTCCTACTGGGAACTGTGGCCCGCCAGCACCGGCCACGCCCCCTCGCTGGAGACCCTGGCCAAGCTCGCCGAACTCTACGAATGCTCCGTCGCCGACCTCCTCACCGACGGCCCCGACTTCAGCCAACCTCAGGCTGGCGGGTTGCCTCTTCTCGGCGACGACGCGGGCCGAATCCGCGAGCTGGCCGACCAGGACGTCGAGTCCCTGGGACGTGACCTGGCAGCCTGGGCGAGCCGCCTCAACGACGAGACCGACCGCCGAGGCCTCCTACTCAAGCTGTCAGCGGGCCTCGCCCTCGCCGCAGCCGACCCCGTACTCGACGGTATCGACGACCCTCAACCTCGCCGGCCCGCGAACGGCGGAGACCTGTCCGGCGTCTGGCACTCCCGCTACCGCTACTACTCCGACAGCCAGGAACAGAACCTGACGATGGAGCACCACGTCGTTCTGCTGCACCAGGGCGACCGCCTGATCGGCGAGAGCCTGCCTGCCCTGAACGACTCCGTGCTGCGCATCAACCTGACGGTGAACCACACCGCCGCCACCGGTACCTGGTCCGAAGCGACCGCGGTTGACGGCCAATACCGAGGCGCGAACTACCACGGCGCGATCCAATTGGTGGTCAGCCCGCTAGGGCGGAACATGACGGGCAGGTGGGTCGGCTTCGACAGTCAGTCGTCCGTCAACAGCGACATATGGGAACTCAACTGGATCTCGCCAGCGACCACCGGCAGCGCGCTGAAGCCGTTTCACAACAAGGTCTAGGTGGCGGACCCTACTGAAGTGCACCGTGCATCTGGCACATCCGGGTGCCCGATTCTGCCGGTAACCTTTCCTTCATGAAGGACGATCCGCTGGCCGGCGGCGACCTCTCGGGTATTTGGCGCTCCCGGTACCACTACCACTCCGACAGCCGCGACCGAGACCTCATCGGCGAGCACGAGATGGTGCTGAGCAGACACGGCGACAGACTCTCCGGTGCGAGCCTGCCCTCCGATGAGGGTTCAAAACTGACGCTGAACCTCACTGTCGACGGCCGGGTAGTCACCGGCACCTGGCGAGAGATCACCGCCGCTGATGGCCACTATCAGGGCGTGACGTTCCATGGCGCGATGCAGCTCGTCGTGAGTGACGACGGCACCGCGATGTCAGGCAGATGGGTCGGCTTCGACCGGCACCTCACGGTCAACACCCACACCTGGGACCTGATCCGCCCGAACGCGTCAACGACCAGCGACACGGGTGGCGGCGGGTGATGTAACGGGCGGTCGGTGAGGGTGTCGAGTTGCCAGCCCTGGATCGAATCGATCCTCGCCTCGCTGAAGACGGCCTCCGCGCAGCGGCTCGCGCGGGCGGCGCTCGACGGCGACCCGATCGGGTGGCGGAACCCCTGACAATGGTCGGTATGCGGATCGTGGACCCTGCCTTCATCGGCCCCGGCACCGACTACTGGTGGGACGTCGGCGTCGAGCACTCCCGGGACGCGTTGTCGCGGTTCTCCGCCGTCGAGTGGGCGGACCTGCTGGAGGGCTGGAGTGCGCAGAGCGAGGAGTGGCAGGACCAGCTCGCGTACCTCCTCGGCGAGGACGGTGCCGAACGGGAGGTCCGGCTGCTGCTGGACATGGCCCGGTCTCCGCGCCCGGAGGTGGCGCTCCGGGCGCGGGAGTCGCTGCGCGGGTTGCCGGCCGGGGCGATCCGGAACGCCACGCTGGCCGCTGACCTGGCCGCCGCCGGAGTCTCCGTCCGGGCGGACGTCGAGGGGCGGCCTCAGGGCCGCACGGGGAACGCGCCGACATAGCGCAGGGGTGTTCCCCCTGGATTCGTCACGACGTTCGGCGGGTAGACGCAGATCGCCGCGTCGGCCGGTTCGGTCGCGTCGAGGTCCGCCAGCCACTGGTCGGCGTAGGAGGCCTCCCGGAGCAGCACCGCCGGTGCCACGGGACCGGAGTGCCCCAGGTCGTCGATGTGGACCGCCTCGACACACTCGGGGGTCAGCTCGACGATGCCGGCCTGCGCCATGAACGTCGACGGTTCCGCGTTCCCGTCCGGCGACCACCGCTGGTCCAGGTACGCCCGCAGCTCCGCCTCTGAGGGGAACTGGCCATGGGCGAGGAACACATGCACGACACCATCGTTCACCGCACGATTGTCCCCCACGCCTGGCCGGTCCCGTGGCTGGCGACACCGGCACGGTCGGTCGCCCGTCCCGGAAACGACGTGCCCGACCCGTTACCCTCCCACGGAGTCCACGACCGGCGAGGACGCGGCGGCTGGAGGTACCCGTGCGGGACGGCTTTTCCGAGGGTTTCTTCACCCGACTGGCGCACGAGGCGCATCCCGTGGACCTGATGTGCGCCTACCTGCTCCACGGTTCGGTCGAACGGATTCCGGGTCTCCTGGCCACCCCGGAGACCTTGTCCTACGGGTACCTCGACCGGAACGTCAACGCCACCGACCGCACCAGCAGCGGCGACGCGGACCTGTTCTCGCTCAGCGTCGAGAGGAGGATCCGGGGCCGGCTCTTCGGCGTGGAGTTCCGGGTCTACTTCGACTCCGGGGAGGCGTATGCCGACGCGGTGGTTCCCTACGGCGCACCGGTCGGGCTGGCCCGCTTCCTCCACCACCTCCGGGGGAACCACGCGCCGGGAGGAGGCCCCGGTGACTGGGATTTCGACGTCTACACCGACGTCGGGTTCCTCCCCCAGGGCATCGTGCTGTTCGGCAACCGGCGCGAGGTCTGGTACAGCGTCAACGGCCGCCGGGTGGACGTCGGCCGCCTGCAGGGCAACCTCTTCGGGACGACAGCGCGCACGGTGGCGGCTGGCGGGGCGGTGTTTCCCGACCGCGACGCCGGCGTCGAGGCACCTCGGCGGAGGTGCGCGCGTATCGGAGGCAGATGGCCAGGCTGGGCGGTCCGCTTCCGTTGCGCGCGGGACGGCGGCCCGGTCGGGGGTTCGGCGCCCGGCGGGGACACTCCACGCGCTGACGGACACTCGAGGGCGCTCCGCACGCTGACGGACGCCCGGCGGGCCGCTCCGCCGACCACACCCGGAGTTGCTACGGAGCGAACCGGTACCCCATCCCCGGTTCGGTCAACAGATGCCGCGGCCGCCCCGGATCGGTCTCCAGCTTGCGCCGCAACTGCGCCATGTACTGCCGCAGATAGTGCGTCTCCCCGACGTACGTCGGCCCCCAGATGTCCGTCAACAACTGCCGCTGGCTGATCAGCTTCCCCGGATTCCGCAGCAACGGCTCCAGCAGCTCCCACTCGGTCTTGGTGAGATGCGTGTCGGGCGTGACGGTCCGGTTGGCGAGATCCACGGTGTACTCCCCCACCCGCACCACCGGCGTCGACTCCACCGGAGTGTGCCGCCGGGTCACCGCCCGCACCCGGGCCAGCAGCTCGTCCACGCCGAACGGCTTGGTCACGTAGTCGTCGGCCCCCGCGTCGAGGGCGGCGACCTTGTCCTGGCTGCCGGTGCGCCCCGACAGCACGATGATCGGGACGTCGGACCAGCCGCGCAGCCCCCGAATCACGTCGGTGCCGTCCATGTCCGGCAGGCCGAGGTCGAGGACGACCAGGTCGGGGCGGTGGTGGGCGGCGGAGCGCAGTGCCTGGGAGCCGTCGGCGGCGAGGTCGACCGTGTACCCCCTGGCGGTCAGGTTGATCCGGAGCGCCCGGACGATCTGCGGCTCGTCGTCCACGACGAGGATCCGGGGCGAGCCGGTCATCAGCGCCTCCTCCAGGCAGGGGTTCCAGGCCCAGTGTGCGCCACGTCCACCGGCTGAAGATCACAGACGGACATGTCGGGGGGTACTAGTAGTGTTGCCGCATGTCTCTGTTTGACGTGAACGTGAACACCCTCGCCGGCGGCCCGGACGCGCTCGGCGCCCACCGTGGCCGCACCGTCCTCCTCGTGAACGTGGCCTCCCAGTGCGGCCTGACCCCGCAGTACACGGGCCTACAGGCCCTCGCCGAGCGGTACGGTGACCAGGGCCTCGTCGTCCTCGGCGTGCCGTGCAACCAGTTCGGCGGCCAGGAGCCCGGCTCCTCGGAGGAGATCGCCGAGTTCTGTGACGCGAACTACGGTGTGACCTTCCCCCTGACCGAGAAGCTCGAGGTGAACGGCGCCGGCCGCCACCCGCTGTACCAGGCGCTGGTCGACACGTCCGACGCCGAGGGCCACGCGGGCGACATCCGGTGGAACTTCGAGAAGTTCCTGGTCAACGGGGACGGGGAGGTCGTCGGCCGGTTCTCGCCGCAGACCACGCCCGAGTCGCCGGAGCTGGTCTCCGCCATCGAGAAGCAGCTCTGACCCCTCGCGGGTAGCCCCGGGCCATCCCCGGGGGAAGTGGGGCAAGGTTTGTCCGGGCCGGTCGACGTTTCCGTTTCGTCGGCCGGACCCGCTCCGTACTGTGGGCGTATGACCGACATCACCGTTCTCGGCATCTCGGGCAGCCTGCGCGCGGGCTCGTACAACACGGCGCTGCTCCGGGCGGCCCGGCAGCTCGCCCCGGCCGGCATGACCGTCGAGCTCTACGAGGGCCTGCGCGACATCCCGCCGTACGACGGCGACACCGACACCGAGACGCCACCCGAGCCGGTCGCGGACCTGCGGCGCCGGATCGGCGCGGCGGACGGGGTGCTGTTCGTGACCCCGGAGTACAACTACTCGGTCCCGGGCGTGTTGAAGAACGCGATCGACTGGGCGAGCCGACCGGCGGGCCACTCGTCGCTCACCCACCGGCCGGTGGCCATCATGGGCGCCTCACCCGGCAACTTCGGCGCGGTCCGGGCCCAGCTGGCGCTGCGGCAGTCGTTCGTGTGGATCAACGCGCGGATGGTCGTCCAGCCGGAGGTGATGGTGTTCAAGGCGGGCGAACGGTTCGACGAGCACGGCACGCTGACGGACACGACGACGGCCGCGCTGGTCCGCAAACTCCTCGACGCCCTCGCCACCACGATCCGCACCCCGGCCCCCTGAGTACCCGTCCGGGGCTCCTCGGGGCACCAGAGAGGCCCGACGGGCCCGTACGATTTCGATCATGCCCGCCGACCCGCCGACCCCGACCCCACCGCAGGCTCCGATCCAGCCGATCGTCGCTCCCCGGCAGATGCCCGTCCTGCCCGACCGCGTCTGGAGCCAGCGGGACTGGGCGCGGATCCAGCTCGGCTACCTGGCCTCGGACATGGACGAGAAGTGGAACGTCAGCGCCCGGGGCGACGTGGTCTCGTTCCACCGCAGCTGGACCGGCAACCAGACCTACGAGGCGACCTTCGCCCCCGCCGGGGATGGCTGGCGGATCAGCGGTGCCGTGGTGGAGTCCTCGCCGGAGCGCTACCGGGCCATCTCGGACGAGTTCGACTGTGTGCTTCTGGAGCTGATCCTCAGCGCGATCGTCCTCGGCGAGCCGGCCGCCGAGCTGTGCGCCCGGCTGGTCGCGTTGAGCGCGCCGCCCACGGATCAGCCCAGCGTTCCGGCGGGCCTGATCCTGCACAGCCTCCTAGGGCTCCGGACGTCCCGCGTAGACGACGCACACCCGGCGCTCCCCGGCCGGGTGTTGGATCGCCCCGGACCAGGGGGCTCGTGATGGTCGCCGACTACTACCGTGCCGACACCGAGGACGGCGACCACATCGAAGACCCGTCCGAGGACTCGCTCTTCATGCTGCTCACCGACCTCGACGCCACCGGCAACACGTATCTCACCGTCACCCCGCCCGACGACACGGCCACCTGGTACGTCTCGGTCGCGCGGTGCGACGACGGCGGCTACGAGGTCGAGTACCGCGACCCGCACCGCCGTGAACACGAGGTCATCGTCCACGCGGACGCCGGCCGGGTCGCCCTGGACCTCACTGTCTGGTTGGCCGACCGCGACCATCCCGGCGGCTGAGGGGCCGGCCCGAGCTCAGGTCAGACGTCAGCAGGAGTTCACCCCGCGCTGACCGGCTGGGGGTGGGACTTCCGGTCCGGGCGGGTGCCGAGGGACGGCGGGCGGCGGGCGGTGCCACTAGGTTGGGGCGATGAGGCGGTGGTGGGTGCCCGGGTTCGGGGCGGTGGTGGTGCTGTCGGGGTTCGGGCCGTGGTTCCAGGAGACCTCGAGTTACGAGGACGGAACCTCGTCCTACGACTACGTCACCGCCTGGCAGGCCTCGACCTCGTGGACCTGGGCCCTGCTCCTGGTGGCCGCGGTGACCGTGGCGTGGACCGGGTGGACCGTCGTGCGGGGCCGGGTGCCGGTGCCGCTGGCGGTTGAGGCGGTCGTGGCCGTCGCCGCCGCCGGGCTGCTCGCGGTCGGCCAGGTCACCGACATCCCGGTGTCCGCCGCGGAGGATCAGGGGCGGCCGGTCGGCGTGTTGGGCGCGATCACCTTCAGCAGTGACCCCGCGCCCGAGCGGACGTACTCGTTCGTCGTCCGCGACCACCTGGAAGCCGTCCACGGCCAGTACTACGACAAGGATCTCGGCTGGGCGGCCTGGCCGGGGATCGCCGGCATCGCGGTTCTCCTGCTGTCGATACTGGTCACGACCCTGCGCGACCGCCGCGAGGCGTGACCGGACCGAGATCGGGGCCCGCACGAGTGGCCCGCGCGAGTGGCCGGCGCGAAACGTCAGGCACGGCCGGCGGGAGCCCCGCGCACGGCCGGCGAACCACGTGGCGTGACCGGCGCCCGGGCGGAACGGGCTGAGGGCCCGGCCGTGGTGGCCGGGCCCTTCCGCGACGTGCGGGTCAGTACGAGTAGCCGGCCTTGGTGGGGGTCGCCGCCGCCTCCGCCTTCTTGGCCTTCGTCCCATCGGGCGCGATCGCGAACCACGTCCCGTTCTTGCCGTGTCCGACGGTCTGGCCGAGGGCCTTGTCGTCCTTGTAGTAGTACAGCGGCCAGCCCTTCAGGGTGAGCTGCCTGCCCTCGGGCCGGTCGATGAGAGCGACCAGGCCCTTGTCGACGCCCTGGATGTCGATGGCGTCGCCGGGGCCGGCGAGGACGGGCTGCCAGTTCTCGGCGCACGCGTCGAAGCAGGTGGTCTTGGCGGGGTTGTTGGTGTCCTTGTCGAACCGGTAGATCGTGCGGCCCTTGGCGTTGGTGACGAAGGCGCTGAAGCCGTCCACAGTGGCCACCCGCAGGGTCTGGGGGGCGCCGGCGGCGGGGGCGGAGGCGGCGGGGGCCGAGGTGGCCGGGGCGGCGGCGGGCTTCTCGTAGCCGTCGCAGGCGGTGAGGGCGAGGACGGTACCGGCCAGGACGGCGAGTGCGGCGAGCTTCTTCATCGGATCCTCCATTGTGTTGGTCTCTACCCGCACTACGGACGGACACCGGGGACGGTTCACCATATTCGGCAACAAAAAAGACGCCCGACGGATCGGGCGTCTCTTCCGTGCGAGGAGCTACAGGTTCAGTGACGCGAACGTCCTGCCGCTCGTGTTCACGATCTCCACCTTGGCGACGTCGCGCACGTCGAGGGCGGCGGTGCCCTCCAGGGTCGTACCCCCCGAAGCGCCCTTCTCGCCCACGATCCAGCCGCCCGCGATCTCCCGGGTGCCGTCGCGGCCGACGAGGACGATCCGGCAGTTCTCGCCCTGGGGGACGCCGGCGACGGCGACCACGACCTTGACCCAGTTCGCGACGGGTACGACGCTCGCGGTCAGCCGCACGTTCGACACCGCGTCCACTGTGGTGCCGCGCCGGGTGCCCGGGGGCTGGACGGCGGCGGTGGCCGTGGGCTGGACCGCCACAGGCGGCGCGCCGGGGGCGGTGGCCCGGCCGATCACGACGCCGCCGACCGCGACCCCGGCGAGGACGACGATGCCGGCCGCGAGGGCGTACAGGCGGCGGCTGCGGGCGCGGGTGCCCTGTTCGGCGCGCAACTGGCCGAGGGTGCGGTCGAGGACGGCGTCGTCGTCGGGCGGGCCGTACAGCAGAGCCTCCGGTGGTACCTCTCCGAGCACGTCCCTCACCTCCTCCAGCTCCCGGACCTCACGCCGGCACTCCTCGCAACCGGTCAGGTGTTCGTCGACGCCCGCGCGTTCCCCGTCGTCGAGCGCGCCGAGGACGTAGGCGCCCAGCAGGCTCCTGTCGTGGGTCATCCCCCGACTCCTTTCAGCGCGACCGGCGTGGTGTCCAGCCAGTCCCGCAGGGTGCGCAGCGCGTAGTGGGAGCGGGATTTCACGGTACCGGAGGGTATGCCCAGCACCTCCGCCGTCTCGGTGACCGTGCGGCCCTGGAAGTACAGCTCGACCAGCACGCTGCGGTGCTCGTCGGACAGGGTGCCCAGGGCTTCGAGGGCGACCATCGAGTCGACCACCCGCTGGGAGTGGTCGCGTTCGACGGGCACGGCGGCGGGCGTCTCGGCGACCTCGGTCGGGCGGGCGGCCTTCGCGCGGTACCGGTCCGTGACGAGGTTGCGGGTCACCGTGAACAGCCAGCTGCGCACCGAACCCTCCGCCTCGGAGAGCGACCCGGCGTGCCGCCACGCCCGGATCAGGGTCTCCTGGACGACGTCCTCGGCGGCGGCCCGGTCACCGAGGAGCCGGGTCGCGTACGCCAGCAACGCCCGGCCGTGTTCCTCGTACAGCGAACGGACCAGTGCCTCGTCGCTGGATGGCTGCCGTCTTCGCGGCCACATCGCACCCGCCCCTTCCTACTGCTCTCACCTGGGGTACGCACGCCGGGCCGAAACGGTTCAACAGTTTCTTCCCGCGTTCAGACAGGAGACCACGGTGGCGGTCAGCGGGTCGGGCATCACGGTCACCAGGTCGGCGTGGTCGGTGCGCGGATCGCCCTTGAGCTGGGGAAACGTGTCGATCGAGTACTCCGCGCCGCGCAGGTCGTAGCTGACCGTCAGCCGGAGCCGGGGCACCGCGAAGGTGCTCGGCGGGCACGCGCCGTTCGCGGCGGGGAACACGAGGTGGTCGCGGTGGTTGGGGCTGTCGGTGCGGCGGCCGTCCCAGCAGCTGGGGAAGTCGTACACCCGAATAGTTTCTTTCGCACAATTGGGGTACTTCGTGGTCAGCCGGTCCGTCCGGCCCTCGCACGTCCACGACGCCCGGACCAGGGGGCCTCCCTTCGCGTCGCCGGTGCTCGCCCGGGTGAACCGGGGCAGCGGCAGCACCGGGGACGTCGGGTTGCCGTGGTAGACGAGCCGCACCGACGTCGGGGACCGAATCGGGCCATGGTGCGGCTCGCCGGTCCGCAGCACCGGCCAGTAGTAGGTCGACAGGTCGCCGTTGCCGCAGGTGGTGGCCGCGCCGGCCAGGGAGGCGTCGGTCGAGGTCGCGTCCGTGGACAGGTTGCCGACGTAGTCGTGCACGTGGTGCGCCGCGCCGCGTTCCCCCGGGCTGGCGATCATGTTGTCGGCGTTGCGGTGCCCCTCGGCGTTGCGGCCGCAGTCCCAGGTGAACGTGCCGGTCGAGGCCCCGGGCAGGGTGGGCGGCGCGGGCGGGGCGGGTGGCACGTCGGCGAGATCCACCTGGTACGGACCGCCGCAGCCGGCGAGGACCAGCACCGCGACCAGGGCCAGTCTCCGCACGCCACGCACCGGGCTCCGCACGCCGTGGACGGGCAGGCTCACCATGCCGTGGCCCGGGCGACCATCGGCCACCACGCGCGGACGTGGTCGGCGCGCAACCAACGGATCAGTGGCCGGGAAGTCGGTGCGGGGCAGGGGCCGCAACTCAACGCTCACGCCCCGAGCTTAGGGCGCGGCCCGGTTCCGGGGCCACCTGGCTGGTGGCGGTCCGGCGGCTCAGGAGCTCAGGCTCTGGATCTCCGCGTAGCCGCGGACCGGCCCCGGGACCGGTTCGCCCGCCCGGACCGCCACCGCCGCGTCCAGCGCCGCGCCCAACGCCACCCGGAACAGCAGCGATCCGAGGCTCACCCGGGACACGCCCAGGTCACCGAGCTGCGCGACGGTCGGGCCGGTCGGGGAGAACAACACATTGAGGGGTACGTCCAGCCCCGCGACCACCGCCGCGATGTCGTCCGGCGCGGACAGGCCGGGAACGAACACCCCGTCGGCGCCGGCCTCCCGGTACGCGTCCAGCCGGGCCCGGGTCTCCGCGTCCCGGCCGCCCCCGCCCGCCCCCACCCCCAGCCAGTACGTGTCGGTGCGCGCGTTGACGAACAGGTCCGGCGCGGCGGCCTTCACGGCGGCGATCTTCGCGGCGTGCGTCCGGGTGGGCGCGAGTCCGCCGTCGGCGCGGCCGTCCTCCAGGTTGATCCCGACCGCCCCGGCGTCGAAGAGCGCGCGGGCCAGCTCGGCCACCTCCGCCGGGTCGTCGCTGAACCCGCCCTCGGCGTCCACGGAGAGCAGGTACGGTCCGCCGCCGAGCCCGCGCGCCAGCGCCAGGGTCTGCTCCCGGGTGGCGGCCGTGCCATCGGGCAGTCCGGCGGCGGCGGCCACCCCGAGGCTGGTGGTGGCGATGGCGGCGAACCCGAGCCCGGCCAGGGCGGCGGCCGAGGCGTGGTCCCAGGCGTTGGGCAGCAGCAGCGGGGTACCGGTGCGGTGCAGGTCGGCGAAACGCGTCATGACGGGGTCCTCTCGGAAGGTGTGCGCGTGCGCTCCAGGACCCCGGCAGCCAGGGCCAACGCGTGGGCGCGGGCGGGGCAGACCCGGGGAGCGTGGCCGAAGGTGAGGGGGTCTGGGCCCCGGCGGGCGGGGTCGAAGGTGCCGGGGTCGGTGAACAGGTCCGGGTCGCGGTTGGCCGCCGCGATGTCGAGGGTGACCGGGGTACCGGCCTGGATCGGGATACCGCCGACCTCCGTGTCAGCCGCCGCGACCCGGCGCATCACGGGGACGGGCGGGTCGTGCCGCAGGGTCTCGCGGAACAGGTCGTCGACCGCGGTGCCCGGGGCGGCGGCGCGGCGGGCGTTGGCGATCAGGCCAGCGGTGGCGTCGCACGCCTGGATGAGCAGGCCGATCCGGTTGGCAGCGATCTCCAGCGCGTCGGCGTCGGCCGTGCCTCCGGTCGGGGCCGGGTCACCGGGGAGGTCGCCTTCTCCGGCCGGGTGGTTCGCGTCCTGGCCGCCGGCGCCCCCGGGCCCACCCGCACCCCCGGTCCCGGTGGGCGTCCCCGACCCGGGCGGGGACATCCGGGGCAGGAGCCAGGCCACGGCCGCGTCCGCCGCCGGGTCCTCGCCGCCGAAGTAGGTGCCCGCCGCGACCACCACCGCCTCGGCGATCGCGTCCGGTTCGGCGAGGCCCAGGGCGGCGGCCAGGGTGCGCAGGACCGCGTGCCGGGGGTCGCCGGGGGCCGTGGCGGCGGCGGTGCGGAGCGCCGCCGGGTCCAGCGCGGACAGGTCGGACTCCACGAGTGCCCTGCGGCGGGCGTGCACGTCGCCGGAACTGAACCGGGCCACGGTCGCGCGGAGCCAGGCCATGGTGCCGGGGCGGCCGGGCCCGACGGGTACCGGGACGAGGCGCGGGTCGGCGAGGGCGGCGGTGACGTCGGCGTACCGGTGGAACGTGGTCATGTCCCCCACCGTAGGGCCGGAACGCTTCGGCGGCACCGGTACGTGCGGCTGGCCGGCCCCGAGGTCGCCGCCCTGATCGAGGACCTACGGCGGGCGCCACCGCCTTCCGCACCCACCTCGACATCGAACTCCCCTGAACCAAGACCCTGCTCCGGGTACCGGCACAGCGGCCCCCGCGCGGAGTACCCGGCACGCTTTCGAGCCCGTGACTTTCAGGTACATCTATGTTTCGTGAAATCCGGGCGACGGCCGGGGGTCGGCTCTCGTACAGTCCGGCTGTGACGACTCTCCTCCGTACCGTGGTGGCCCGGGCCGACGCCGCCGACCTCCTCGACGCGCTCGCCGAGTGGACCCCGGCCGGGACCCTCGCCCACGGGCTGCACCTGGGCGACGTGGGCTGGTTCCTCCGGTTCGACGCGGAGGAGTGCGCCGGGCGGCTGCTGCTGTGGACGGCGGTCACCGACGGGGTGCGGGCGCCGGTGGCGGCCGGTTTCCTCGACGGCCCGGTGCTGCGGCTCGCCCTGCGCCCGGACTCGGCCCCGGCCCGGCCGGCGGCCGCCGACTCCGAGCTGGTCGACGCGCTCGCCGACGACATCGGCCTGCTGCTCGGCGACGCCGAGGCCTGGTGCGACGCCGCCGACGGCACCGCCCTGCGCGCGGCCCTGGTCTCCCGGGGCTGGCTGGACGAACGCGACGCCCCGTGGCCGCTGCTCGTGCACCCGCTGTCCCCCGCCCCGCCCCGGCCGGACAACGCGCGACCGGTGACCGAGGCCGACGCCGACGACCGGGTGGCCGTGCAGCGGGCGGCATTCAAGGGTTCCACCTTCACCGTCGAGCGCTGGCGGCAGATGAAGGACTCCGTGGCCGGTCCGTTCGCCGTCGACGTGCTGGTCCGGACCCCGGACGGGGAGGCCGCGGCCGCCGCGACGGGCTGGTTCGCCGGCGCCGGCCGGTGCGCGATCCTCGAACCGGTCGGCGCGCACCCCGACCACCAGGGCAAGGGGTACGGCCGGGCGGCGGTCCACGCGGCCTGCGCGGCCCTCGCGGAGCGCGGCGCGTCGGCGGTGGCGGTGGCGACCCCGGGCGACAACCGCGCGGCCGTGGCGCTGTACCTGTCGGCGGGTTTCGTCCACCAACGCGACCTGCACGACCTGTACCGGCCCGCGCGCTGAGGGGTTTCTCACGCCCCCGCACGGCCACCCACCTGGAACGATGGTCCGGTGATCATCGAGGGCGTGTCGATTCCCGACTTCCCGGACGCCGAGCCCCCGCTCGTCGCCCGGCAGTGGCCGATGACCGTCCCGGCGGTGGCCCAGATCTTCCGTGAGGGCCTGGCGTTCGACCAGCCGGTCACGTTCCTGGTCGGGGAGAACGGGTCCGGCAAGTCGACGGTCCTGGAGGGCATCGCGGAGGCGTACGGGCTGGACGGGCGCACCGGGCACGCCGGCCGCAAGTACGCGCAGGACGACCTGCCCGGCGTCCTCGGCCAGCGGATGCGCCTCGCGCGCACCAAGGCGGGCAGCCGGATGCTCGGCCGGCGCGCGAAGGGCTTCTTCCTGCGCGCCGAGACCGCCTACGAACAGTTCGTGAAGATGGGGTACGCGACCCCCGAGGTCGTCTCGCACGGCGAGAGCGTGCTGCAGGTCCTCGACGGGCGGTTCACCGACGTGGGGCTCTACCTGCTGGACGAGCCGGAGGACGGGCTGTCGTTCAGTTCGTGCCTGCGGCTGCTGGCCCAGTTCTCGCTGCTGGTCGAGGAGGGGGCGCAGGTGATCTGCGCGACGCACTCGCCCCTGGTGGCGGCGTACCCCGGGGCGACCGTCCTGGAGGTGGGCAGGCACGGGATCCGGCCCCGGGCGTGGCGGGACCTGGAGCTGGTGGACCACTGGTCGCGGTTCATGGCGCGCCCGGACGCGTACCTGAAAGGCCTGGTCTAGCGGTCTTCGGCCCCGGCGGTTCGACGGCCCGGCCGGCCCGGCGCGCGGCACAGCCCGTTCACAGGTTTCCCACAGCGGGGGCACAGCGGGTGTGGGCACAATGCCCGTATGACCGCAGCCGACCCGCGCCGGCCCGACGGCGAACCGCCCCGGGTCCTGGTCGTCGACGACGAACCGACCCTCGCCGACCTGCTCACCCTGGCGCTGCGCTACGAGGGCTGGCAGGTCCGCTCGGCCCCCGACGGCGCGACGGCCGTCCGGCTGGCCCGGGAATTCCGCCCCGACGCGGTGGTCCTCGACATCATGCTGCCGGACCTCGACGGCCTGGAGGTGCTCCGCCGGCTCCGGAACGACAAACCAGATATTCCTGTACTTTTCCTGACAGCGCGCGACGCCGTCGAGGACCGGGTCGCGGGCCTGACCGCCGGGGGCGACGACTACGTGACCAAGCCGTTCAGCCTCGAGGAGGTCGTGGCCCGGGTCCGGGCCCTGCTCCGCCGGGCGCTCCTGCACACGGCGCGCTCCGAGGCCCTGCTCACCGTCGGCGACCTGACCCTGGACGAGGACTGCCGGGAGGTCCGCCGGGCGGGCGAGGAGATCGTGCTGACCGCGACCGAGTTCGAGCTGCTCCGGTATCTGATGCGCAACCCGCGCCGGGTGCTGTCGAAGTCCCAGATCCTCGACCGGGTGTGGAACTACGACTTCGGCGGCCAGGCCAACGTGGTCGAGCTGTACATCTCGTACCTGCGGAAGAAGGTCGACGCCGGGCGGCCGCCGATGATCCACACGATGCGCGGGGCGGGGTATGTCCTCAAGCCGGCCGACTAGGACCTGGCGGCGGCGGGTCCGTGCGCCGCTGGCCCCGCCCGGGTCCGCGCCGCCGCCGGCCCCGCCCCGGGCCTGGTCGTTACGGGCCCGGCTGCTCGCCGGCCTGATGGTGCTGCTCGCCGTCGCCTGCCTCGTCGTCGGGGCGACCACCACGCTCGCCCTGCGCCGGTTCCTCGTCGCCCAGGTCGACCAGCAGCTCGCCGCCGCCGGACACCGCTCCGCCTCCCAGGCCGGCCGGCCCCCGCCGCAGGACCCGTCCCGGCCGGCGCCCGCCGGGCTGGAGTTCCTCCTCGGCCCCGGGCAGCAGATCGGCACCGTCGGCGCCCGGGTGGTCGACGGCCAGGTCACGGTCGCCGGCGTGCTAGAGGCCGACGGGACGGTCCGGGCCATCCCCGCCGACCAGCGGGCCCCCTTCGCGGGCGTCGCCGCCGACGACCGGCCGCACGACGGCGACCTGCGCGAACTCGGCGGCTACCGGCTGATCGCCGAGCCCGTCCGCACCGGCGGGACCGTGGTCACCGGGCTGCCGCTGTCCGCCGTCGACGCGACCGTGTGGTGGCTCGTCGCGTTCGAGAGCGCCGTGGCCGTGGCGGTGCTGGTGGCCGCCGCGCTCGCCGGTACCGGCATCATCCGGCTCGCCCTGCGCCCCCTCCGCCGGGTCGCCGCCACCGCCGGCCGGGTCGCCGAGCTGCCCCTCGACCGGGGCGAGGTCGCCCTGTCCGAACGGGTGCCGGACGCCGACACCGACCCGCGGACCGAGGTCGGCCAGGTCGGCGCCGCCCTGAACCGGATGCTCGACCACGTCGGCACCGCCCTGGCCGCCCGGCATGCCAGCGAGACCCGGGTCCGGCACTTCGTCGCCGACGCCAGCCACGAACTGCGCACCCCCCTCGCCGCCATCCGCGGGTACGCCGAACTGACCCGCCGGGGCCGCGACCAGGTCCCCGAGGACATCGCGTACGCGCTGAGCCGGGTCGAGTCCGAGAGCGCCCGGATGACCACCCTCGTCGACGACCTGCTCCTGCTGGCCCGCCTCGACGCCGGCCGCGACCTCGCCACCGGGCAGGTCGACCTGTCCCGGCTCGTGGTCGACGCCGTCAACGACGCGCGGATCGCCGCCCCCGCGCACGTGTGGGCCCTGGACCTGCCGCCGGAGTCCATCGTGGTCACCGGGGACGGCGCGCGCCTGCACCAGGTCCTCGCGAACCTGCTGTCCAACGCGCGCACCCACACCCCGCCGGGCACCCGGGTGACCACGACCCTCGCCCTGGACCGGGCATCGACACCTCCCGCCACGGTCGACTGGATCACGCTCACCGTCGTCGACGACGGGCCCGGCATCCCCGAGGGGCTGGAGGTGTTCGAGCGGTTCGCGCGCGGCGACAGTTCCCGGTCCCGGGCGGCCGGCAGCACCGGACTGGGGCTGGCCATCGTGGCCGCCGTCGTCGCCGCGCACCAGGGCACGGTCGAGGTGACCAGCGCCCCGGGCCGGACCGCGTTCACCGTCCGGCTCCCTTCACAGCCGGCGCACAGTCCGGCCACAAGCCCGGCATAGCCGCCCCCGCCAGGGTGGCGGGATGAGACTCCTCCGCACCCGGTGGCCGCTGGTCGTCCTGCTGCTCGGCACCGCCGCGCTGTACCTGTGGGGCCTCGGCGCCTCCGGCTGGGCCAACTCGTTCTACTCCGCCGCCGCCCAGGCCGGCTCCCAGTCCTGGAAGGCGTGGTTCTTCGGCTCGCTGGACGCGGCCAACGCGATCACCGTGGACAAGCCGCCGGCCTCGCTGTGGCTGATGGGGCTGTCGGTGCGCCTGTTCGGGCTCAGCGCGTGGAGCATCCTGGTCCCCCAGGCCCTGGTCGGCGTCGGCACGGTCGCCGCCCTGTACGCCACTGTCCGCAGGGTGTCGGGCGAGGTGGCCGGGCTCGTCGCCGGGGCCGTGCTGGCGCTCACCCCGGTCGCGGCGCTGATGTTCCGCTTCAACAACCCCGACGCGCTCCTGGTACTCCTCATGGTCCTCGCCGCCTACGCGACCGTCCGCGCCGTCGAACGCGGCTCCACCTGGTGGCTCGTGGCGGCCGGCGCGTTCGTCGGCTTCGGCTTCCTCACCAAGATGCTCCAGGCTCTCCTGGTACTGCCCGCCCTCGCCCTCGCCCACCTCCTCGCCGCCCCGGGCCGGGTCCGGCGGCGACTCGGCCAGCTGCTGCTCGCCGGGGCGGCCGTCGTGGTGTCCGCCGGCTGGTGGGTGCTCGCGGTGGAACTGTGGCCGGCGTCGTCGCGCCCGTACATCGGCGGGTCGCAGAACAACAGCGTCCTGGAGCTCACCCTCGGCTACAACGGGCTCGGGCGGCTCACCGGGGAGGAGACCGGGAGCGTGGGCGGCGGGGCGGGGCGCGGCTGGGGCGGTACCGGCTGGGACCGGATGTTCGGCACCGACATCGGCGGCCAGATCGCGTGGCTGCTCCCGTTGGCCCTGCTGTTCCTCGTGGTCGGGCTCGCGGTGACCTGGCGGGACCGCCCGGCGCGCGCCGGCTTCGTCGTCTGGGGCGGCTGGCTGCTGGTGACCGGCGCCGTGTTCAGCGCCATGCAGGGCATCTTCCACCAGTACTACACGGTGGCTCTCGCGCCGGCCGTCGGCGCGCTGGTCGGGATGGGCGCGGCGGTGCTCTGGGCGCGCAGGTCCTCGTGGTGGGCGCTGGCGGTGGCCGCCGTGGGCGTGGCGGGCACGGCCTGGTGGGCGTCCGTCCTGCTGGGCCGCAGCGCCACGTTCCTGCCCTGGCTCCGGCCGGCCGTCCTGGCCCTGGGCGTCGTCTCCGCCCTGGCCCTGGCCGCCTCCGCCGCCCTGACCGCCGGCCCGCTCCGCCCCCGCACCGCACCGGCCCCCGACCCAGACAGCGACATCCGCGTCCTGCCCATCCCGGACACCGGGACCGTCCCACCACCACAAGCACCAGACGGGTATGTCGTCCGCGACGGCGCGACCCTTCAGGATCGGAATGATTCGATGGCTGAACGACTCGCGCGGGGCCGGGGCGCGCGGATCGGGGCCCGGCTCGTGCTGCCCGCGGCTGTCGCGGGGCTGGTCGCGGTCCTCGCCGGGCCGGCCGCGTACGCGCTCGACACCGTCGCGACCCCGCACACCGGCGCGATCGTGACGGCCGGGCCGGCGGTGGCCGGGGGCCGGGGCGGACCGGGTGGTCTTCCCGGCGGTGGTCCGGGCGGAACCGGTGGGCCGGGCACGCGCGACACCGGCGACGGTCCCGGCGGCCCGGGCCTACCGGGCGGCGTCCCCGGAGACGGCACGGGAGGCACGGGTCAGCCTGGCTCGGGTCGGCGCGGCACCGGGCAACCCGGGGGCACCGGGGGCGCCGGCCCGAGTGACGGCGTTCCCGGTGGAGCGGGCGCGGCCGGACCCGACGGGCGGGGCGGCACGGGCGGCCTGCTCGGCGCGCGCGAGCCGGGCGCTGCCCTGGTGAGGCTCCTCGAAGCGGACGCGGACCGGTACACCTGGACGGCCGCCGCCGTGGGGGCCAACAACGCCGCGTCGTACCAGCTGGCGACGCGGCGGCCCGTGATGGCGGTCGGCGGCTTCAACGGCAGCGACCCGGCCCCGACCCTGGCGCGGTTCCAGGCGTACGTCGCCGCCGGCCGGATCCACTACTTCCTCGGCGCGGGCGCGGGCGGCGGCATGGGCGGTTCGATGGGCGGCAGCAGCGCGTCCCGGGAGATCGCGGCCTGGGTCGCGGCGACGTTCACCCCGACCACAGTGGACGGCACCCAGGTGTACGACCTGACCGCCGTCCACTGACGACGCCCCACCCTCCAGGGGAGGTGCCAGCGCCCGCCCGGGCCCCGGCACCTCCCCTCCGCGCGCCCGGAGCACGACCAGCGGCCCAGGGAGTACCCGGAGAAGGGGTTTCACAGGTCCCGCACAGGGTCGGCACAATCCCGGCACAGTCGCGGACGGGACCGTCGACGGATGACGATGCTCACCGCTGCCGCCGTTCTCGACGTCGTGATCCCGGTGTACAACGAGGAGGACGACCTCGGCCCGTGCGTCCGCCGCCTGCACGCCTTCCTGGCGGCCACGTTCCCCTACCCGTGCCGGATCACGGTCGCCGACAACGCGAGCACCGACCGCACCCCGGACGTGGCCGCCGCCCTCCGCGCCGAGCTGGGCGTCCACTACGTCCGGATCGAGGCCAAGGGGCGGGGCCGGGCGCTCAAGCAGGTCTGGCTCGCGGCCGAGGCCCCGGTGCTCGTCTACATGGACGTCGACCTGTCCACCGACCTGGCCGCCCTGCCGCCGCTGGTCGCGCCGCTGCTGTCGGGGCACTCGGACCTGGCGGTCGGCAGCCGGCTGTCCCGGGGCGCGCGGGTGGTCCGGGGGCCGAAGCGGGAGTTCCTGTCGCGGGCGTACAACCTGCTGTTGCGCGGGACCCTCGCGGCCGGGTTCTCCGACGCGCAGTGCGGGTTCAAGGCCATCCGGCGCGACGCGGCCCGGGAGCTGCTGCCGCTGGTCGAGGACACCGGCTGGTTCTTCGACACGGAACTGCTGGTGCTGGCGGAACGCTCCGACCTGCGGATCCACGAGGTACCGGTCGACTGGGTCGACGATCCCGACAGCCGGGTGGACGTCGTGGCCACCGCGCGGGCCGACCTGGCGGGCATCGTGCGGATGGTCCGGCACCGGGGCGCGCTGCCGCTCGGGGAGCTGCGGGCCCGGCTGGGCAGGGCGCCGCTCGGGCCCGCGTTGCCGGTGGGGCTGACCCGGCAGCTGGTCCGGTTCGCGGCCGTCGGCGTGGCCAGCACGTGCGCGTACCTGGCGCTGTACGCGCTGCTGCGGGTCGGGCTCGGCGCGCAGGCCGCGAACCTGGTGGCCCTGGGCGTGACCGCCGTGGCGAACACGGCCGCGAACCGGCGGCTGACGTTCGGGATCTCGGGGCTGCGGAACGCGGCGCGGCACCAGGCGCAGGGGTTCGCGGTGTTCCTGGTGTGCCTGGCGCTGACCGGCGGCGCGCTGGCCGGGCTGCACGCCGCCACCGGGACGCCGCCGCGGGCGGTCGAGCTGGGTGTCCTGGTCGCCGCGAACCTCACGGCCACGGTCGTGCGGTTCGTGCTGCTGCGCGGGTGGGTGTTCCGCGCGGCGGGACCGCCCGGGCCGGGCGGCCCGGCGGGACCGGTGGAGCCTGGCGTCGCCGCGGCACCCGCCGGGCAGGGCACGGTGGTGGCGCCGGCCGGGCCGGGCGTCGCGGCGGCACCGGCCCGCCCGCGGTGACTGTTTTCCGACCGGGACTCCGATTCGCGGCCGGCCCGTCCGGCCCGTCGTCCGTGACCGATCGCACACGGCCCCGCGATCTTCTTCGCCCTGCGGCGGGGCCGGTCCTATTCTGACCGGATGATCGGAGAACGCGACCTGTCCCGCCTGCTCAGCGAGCTGGAGCCGGAGCTGCACCCGGGCCGCTACGTGTTCGTCAGCGTGCCCGGCAAGGCGCCCGCCGACGTGCACCCGGTCGTCACGGTCACCGAGGACGACGGCACGACCCTCGTGCTGACCCGGGCGGAGGCCGACACCCACCACCTGGAGTACGACCTCGTCACCGCGTGGATCACGCTCACCGTGCACTCGGCGCTGGACGCGATCGGGCTGACCGCCGCCGTCGCCACGGCCCTGGCCGCCGAGAGCATCCCGTGCAACGTGGTCGCCGGCTACTACCACGACCACCTGTTCGTGCCCTACGACCAGGCACAACGTTCCATGGACACGCTGCGGGCGCTGGCGGCCGGCACCCTGTAGAGCCGCCGCCCACGCGCCGGTCAGCCGGCCGTGATCCCCACGCCCCGGATGTGTTCGAAGATCAGGCTCGTCTCGGCGTGCGCGATCGACGACCGGGTCACCAGGTGGTCGAGCACGAAGTCGCGCAGCGCGTCGGCGTCCGGCACCGCGACGTGCAGCAGGTAGTCGGTCTGCCCGGTCACGTGGTAGACCGCGAGCACGCCCGGCAGCTCCGTGGCCAGCGCCCGGAACCGGTCCACCTGGTCGCGGCCGTGCCCGGCGAGCCGGACGGACACGAGGGCCTGGAGCGCGTAGCCCAGGGCGGCCAGGTCGACCTCGGCGTGGAAGCCCCGGATCACCCCCGAGTCGCGGAGCGCGCGCAGCCGGGTCAGGCAGGTGGACTGGGCGATCCCGCACGCCTCGGCGAGGGCGGCGTTGGACATCCTGCCGTCCTGGGCGAGCAGGGTGACGATCTTCCGGTCGGTGTCGTCGAGGCGAAGATCCTTCGGCATGGCCCCATCATGCACCCCCGATTCCGCAGATCACAAGCGAAGACACGCAACCCTCAGAATTAAGTACCAACGGATTGCGCTTCTTCCTTGGATTCTTCATTCTTCGGGGTATGACCAGCCTCGACACCCTGGCCGTGCACGGCGGCCGCGCGGACCTCGCCGCCCTCGGCGTGCACGTGCCGCCGATCGACCTGAGCACCACGTACCCGCTGCCGGACGTCGAACTCGGCGGCGACTCGTACGAGGCCCTCGCGACCGGCGGCCGGCCCGTCGACGGCGGCAGCCTGGTCTACCAGCGGCTGTGGAACCCGACCGTCGCCCGGTTCGAGGACGCCCTCGCCGGCATGGAGGGCACCGCCGAGGCGGTCGCGTTCGGCTCCGGGATGGCCGGGCTCACCGCGTGCCTGCTGGCCACCGCCGCCGAGGGGAAGCGCAACATCGTCGCCGTCCGCCCCCTGTACGGCGGCACCGACCACGTCCTCGCCCTCGGCATGCTCGGCACCACGGTGACCTGGGCGCTCCCGCACGAGGTGGCCGGCGCGATCGGCCCCGACACCGGCCTGGTGATCCTGGAGACCCCCGGGAACCCGACCCTCGACCTGATCGACATCGCCCGGGTCGTCGAGGCCGCCGGGGACGTCCCGGTGCTGGTCGACAACACGTTCGCGACCCCGATGCTCCAGCGGCCCGTCCTGCACGGGGCGACGCTGGTGCTGCACTCGGCGACCAAGTACCTCGGCGGGCACGGCGACGTGATCGGCGGCGTGGTGGCCTGCTCCGCCGAGTGGGCGGCCCGGCTGCGGTCGGTGCGCGCGCTGACCGGCGGGCTGCTGCACCCCCTCGCCGGGTACCTCCTGCACCGGGGGCTCCAGACGCTGCCGATCCGGGTCCGCGCCCAGCAGGACGCCGCGATCAAGCTCGCCGACGCGCTGACGGCGCACCGCGCGGTCTCCGAGGTGTACTACCCGGGCCTCCGCGACCCGCAGGCCCTCGTCGGCCGCCAGATGTCCGGCCCGGGCGGGGTTCTCGCGTTCTCCGTCCAGGGCGGCTACGACGCCGCCGTCCGGGTCGCCTCCGCCTGCTCGATGATCACGCACGCCGTGTCCCTGGGCGGGGTGGACACCCTGATCCAGCACCCGGCGGCGCTCACCCACCGGCCGGTGGCCGCCGACGCCCGGCCGCATCCGTCGCTGCTGCGGGTGTCCGTGGGGCTGGAGGACCCGGCCGACGTCATCGCCGACCTGGCCACGGCCCTCGACACGGTCCTGTAACCCCGCAGGCTCGCTCCGCCCCCGACGTCCGGGGCTTCGACCACTCCCGTGCCGGGCCCGCCGCCCGCCGGCCCGGCACGGGAGAACACCTCCGGCACCCTGGCCGGTCAGGTGCCGGGCGCGTCCATCCGGGTGGTCCAGCGCGACCGCCAGTCCGGGGCCGGGAACGGGGCCGCGTAGTAGCGGGTCTCGCGGACGATCCGGCCGTCGCGGAACTCCACGATGTTCGACACGTGGTAGATGTCGCCGCCGTAGTCGCTGACCGCCTCCATGACGAAGAGGTCCCCGTCGCCGACGATCCGGCGGACCCGGATGCTCGGCGGGGCCGGGTACGCCTCCTGCATCTCCCGCATCGCGTCCCGGCCCACGATCCGCTCGCCGGACTGCGGCATGTCCATCACGTAGTCCTCGGCGCGGACCGCGTACTCGTCCTCGGCGGACAGGGCCATGATCCCGTCGCCGCCGAACAGCCGTTCCAGGATCCGCCGGTTCTCCCGCTCACCCACGACAACCTCCCCGATCCGGGTACGCGACGCCGGCTCCATTCTCCCAGCCGGGCCGCCCCGGGGTCCCGGATCCGCCCCAGCCCGCGGACGCGGGGCAGCTTCCGGTCAGAGTTCCTTCGTGAAGTAGACGAGGGTCCAGTGCGGGAACGTCGAACGGCCGGCCTCGGTGTAGCCCAGGCCCCGGTAGAACGCGACGACCTCGGGCTGGTTGGTCGTCGTGTCGAGGAACATCCCCCGGAAGCCCAGTTCGGCGGCGCGGTCCTCCAGCGCGGCCAGCAGCGCCCGGCCGACCCCGCGGCGGCGGACGGCCGGGTGGACGCGGACCCGCAGTACCTCCGCGTGGGTGTCGCTCCTGGGTTTGAGGCCGCCCATCCCGACGAGGTGGCCGTCGGTCTCGACCACGAGGAACTCCAGGAAGGAGCCGGCGATGTCGCCGAGGTCGGGGAACGCGGCCGGCGGGGCGCTCTCGGGCGGCAGCGCCAGGGGGACGGAGTCGTCGGCCGTCGCCCCGAGATTGTGCACGTTGTTCAACGCCCAGACGGTCGGCGCGTCGGCCGGGCGGAACCTGCGGACGGTGATCACGTCCCACTGTGGCCCGACCGTCCCCGGTCGCACAACCGTTTCCCGGCGGAATCCGGGGCTACGGACGTGGCCCGAACAGGCACGGTGCCGGATTGGAACACTTTCCTACCAGTCCAGGCACGCCCCGGCCACGGCGCACCGGACCCGCACGCCGGTCACGGCCGTCGCCGCGCGGCTGAACGCCCACGGGTCGGCGCCGGCACGGGCCTGGGGCGCACGACCCCCGCCGCCCTCGTCCGGCACGGGCCCGATGCCGCGTGCGCCCCCGCGCGCCCGCCCGGCCCGGGCCTGAGGGCGGGCCGGGCCACAGAAACGGGTCACGTGGCCGTTCACACTCTCCCGCCGACGGGGATCATTAGGGTAGCCTCACCTTAAGGAGGTGGCCGTGACCGTCGTGATGGGTGCGCCCCGGCTCGACGTGGCCGACGCGCTCACCCGCGCCTGGGCCCTCAGCGGCTTCTACCGGACCCTGCCGCCCGACGCCCCCGACCTGGTCCCGCTCGGCACGCTGCTCACCCCGGAGTCCCTGGCCGAGCTGCTCGACCGGGCCCGGACCGCGTGCGGCGGCTGCCGGACCCGCCCCGCGCGCACCGCCGCCGCCATCATGCTGGCCAGCGAGTTCTTCTCGATCCTGGCCGCCGGGTACGCGGGCCTGCTCTTCGCCGACCGGCGCGGCCTGCTCCTGGCCCCCGACAGCGTGGCGCTCCGGTCCGACGGCGAGGGCTTCGACGCTCTGACGGGTACCGGCACCCTGCTCGTCCTGCCCGGCGATCCGGCGTTCGGGCACCCGGGCACCGAGGCGGTCGGCACGCTCCCGGAGCTGCACGCGCGACTCGGGGCGTCCTACGCGGACCTGCTCACGCCCGTCGTCGAGGGGATCTCGGCCCTGACCCGGCGCAGCCGCAGGGCACTGTGGATGGAGGCCGCCGACCGGTTCGCGGGGGCGGCGCTCGTGGCGTCCCGGGCGGAGGCGGCCCGGCGGGCCCGCGGCACGGCGCCGGGAGCACCGGGCGCCCCGGACCTCGGCCCCGACCCTGCCGACCTGCGCTCCGAGGTCGACGCCGTCCTCGCCGTCGCCCCGCCCGTCCTGCGCCTCTCCGTGAGCTGGATCGACGTGACCGCCGGGTGCGGCCGGGTCACCTGGAAGCGGCGCGGCACCTGCTGCCTGACGTACCAGACGCCCCGGTGGACCGGCGAGTACTGCACCACCTGCCCCCTCATCCCCGAGGAGGAGACGGTGCGGCGGGTGGCGGAGTACCTCGACGGGCTGGACGGCTAGCGCCCCGTCACGGCACAGCGGGCCGGCGCCGACGGACGGGCGCGGAGACCCGGTGCCGACGGACGGGCCGCGTGCCGGCCGGTGGGCCCGTGTCGCGGGGCAGCCGGATCCGCCACGCCGCCGTAGTGTGTGACCCCTGTGGACAGGGGGCTGCGATGCGGATCCGTGTGCTGGTCCTGGCGGTGCTGCTCGCGGGCTGCGCCGGCCCGCCCACGCCCCGGCCCACCCCGGTCGCGGTCGCACCCGTTCTCGGGACGCTGTTCTACTTCGACCAGGCCGCGACCCGCGCCGACCGGCCCGCGGTGCTGTGGTCGGTGCGCGGGGACGTCCCGCGTCAGCTCCTGACCGTCGACCGGCCGTCGGCGGCCGGCATGCACGCAGGCTGGTCGCTCACCGTGTCGCCGGACGGGACCCGCGCGGCCTGGGTCGAGGAGGACCGGCTGCTGCTGGCTGACCTGGAGAGCGGGACCCGGACCACGGTGCGCGGTGGCGTGTTCCCGATCTGCTCGCAGCCCGCCTGGTCGCCGGACTCGACCCGGCTGCTGATCACGTTGCGGCAGCTCGATCCGGCGACGGGCGGGTCGACGGGGGTGGCGGACAAGCTCGCGGTCCTCACCCTCGGCGACGGCACCGTGGTCCCGCGGACGTTCCGGGGCGGCTGCCAGTACCACTGGTCCGGTGACGGCCGGACCCTGGCCCGCGTCGGACCCGAACTCGACGGCATGTCGTTGGTGGACCTGGATACCCAGCTGTCGCGGCCGGTGCCGCAGGTCCAGGTGCACCCGCCGGGGTCCGAGCCCCGGGCGACCGTCCACAAGGTCTCCGACGTCCAGGGCGTCTCCCGGGACGCCGGCCGGGTCGCGGTCACCGTCGACGACCCGCGGGCCGGCCGCGGGGACCTGCGGGACCTGTGGAGCAACGCGGTCCTCGACACCCGGACCGGTGGCGTGGTCGCGTTGCCCGTGCCCGGCCGGCTGCTGAACGCGTTCTTCCAGCCCGACGGGGGCATGCTGCTGCGGATCGCCGGCCCGGCGCACAACGAACTGGTCCTCGTGTCGGCCACCGACACCGTGCTGGCCCGGTTCCCGGAACGGGCCGAGGTCCGGGAACTGCCGCTCCTCTGGTACCGGCCGGGGCCGTGACCCGACCGGCACACCGGGACTCCGGCCGGCACCGTGACCGAACCCCCGGTCCATCTCCGTGCCCCGTGCCGGCCGGTGACCCCTGATCAGGCCAGTGCCCGCACCGCCTCCGCCATCGTCCGCGGCGCCCGCCCGAGCAGCTTCTCCAGATCCCCGGTCACCTCCGCGAACCCGCCGCCGGCGATCGTCGCGTGGATGTCCAGCAGCACGCCCACCAGCCCCTCGGGGACCTCCTCGGCGCGCAACAGCCGGGCGTACTCCTCCGGCGCGACCGCCTCGTGCGCGAACTCCCGGCCGGTGACCGCGGCCAGTTCGGCGGCCAGCTCGGCCTGGGTCCAGGCGGTGGGGCCGGTGAGGTCGTACCCGTCGCGGTCGTGGTTCTCGTCGGTGAGCACGACGGCCGCCGCCTCGGCGAGGTCGTCGCGGAGCGCGCTGGCGACCCGGCCGTCCCCGGTGGCGGTGACGAGGCCGGGCTCGTCGAGGACCCCGTTGAGGAAGTTGTCCGTGTAGAGCGGGTGCCGCAGGAACGTGTGCCGCAGCCCCGACGCGATGATCATGGCCTCGGTCCTGCGGTGCACCTCCCCGATGCTCGCCGGGCTGGCGGTGCTCAGACTCGTATAGACCAGGCTGCCCACACCTGCGGCGACCGCCCCCGCCGTGGCGGCCTCGTGGTGGGCGAACCGCAGCGCGTGCGGGTTCGCGCCGGACGAGATCAGCAGCATCCGGTGCGCCCCGGCGAACGCGGCCGGCAGGGTGTCGGGCTCGTCGAAGTCGCCCCGGCGCACCGAGACCCCGAGGGCCGCCAGGTCGGCGGCGTCGGCGGGTTCGCGCACGCTGACGGCGAGTTCGGCGGCGGGGATCCGCGTGAGGAGGTGGGCGACGACCCGTCGGCCCAGTTGACCGTTAGCTCCGGTGACCAGCAACATGCGCCGAAGGCTACGGCTCCCGACCAGGCGTTCGAGGCCCTCGGGGCAAGCTGTGCCACGACCGTGGCCGGCCGGTGATCAAGGCCCGGCACATTCCCGAAAGGACCGGACAGGCCGTCACACCCAGTGGCTGCCCAGCCACATCCGGGCCCACCACGCGGCGTTGCTGATCGGCGTCCCGGTCAGGACGGGATAGAAGTACGCGAAGCAGACGGCGACCAGGCCCAGGTACGCGCCGACGGCGGCCGCCCCCACCGACCGCCACCGCCGGGCGACGGCGCCGAGGACGAACACGACGGCCAGGATGAGGAACGGCTCGCTGGGGGCGGCGTAGAAGTAGTACATGGTGCGGGTGGTGAAGGCGAACCACGGCACGATCCCGACCAGCGCGCCGACGAGGATCGTCCAGGCGCGCCAGTCCCGGCGGCTGATCGCCAGCCAGGTGAGCGCCGCCAGGGCGGGCAGGAAGGACCACCACAGGATCGGGGTACCGAGCAGCAGCACCACCGAGGAGCACTGGTCGGCCCCGCAGCCGGACGCCGACCCGCTGGCGAACAGCACCGGCCGGCTGAGCAGCAGCCACTGCATCGGCCAGGACTGGTACGGGTGCCCGCTGTCGAGTCCGGTGTGGAAGGTCAGCGAGTCGACGTGGTACCGGTACAGGTTGTACAGCGCCCCGAGCACCGGCCACTCCCCCCGGCCCTGGTCGCGCAGCCAGTGCCGGTCCCACGCGTTGTCGCTGGCGAACCAGCCGGCCCAGGTGGCCAGGTAGACGGTGACCGTCGCGCCGACGTAGGCGGACACGCCGCCGAGCAGGCCCAGGATCCGGGGGCGGGGCAGGGTCGCGGACCACCGGCCCCGGTACTCCCAGACGACGATCAGGACCACGAACGCGACCGCGTGGAACACCGCGCTCCACTTCACGCCCAGCGCGCAGCCGAGCAGCGCCGCGCTGCCGAGCCGCCACCACCAGTGGAACCGGGGCCGGGCGTCGGTCTCCAGCGCCACGAGCAGCCGGGCCCGGCGGTGGTCGCGGTCGGCGACGAGGCAGGCGAACGACCCGACCAGGAACGCGAGCAGGAAGATGTCGAGCAGCGCGAACCGGGACAGCACGAACTGGAAGCCGTCGAGGGCCATCAGCAGCCCGGCCGCGCAGCCGAGCACCGTGGAGCCGAACATCCGCCGGGCCAGCCGGGTGATCACCACGACGGCGGCGACCCCGGCGACCACCCCGGCGAACCGCCAGCCGAACTCGTTGCGCCCGAACAGCGCCTCCCCTGCCGCGATGCACCATTTGCCCAGCGGCGGGTGCACCACGAAGTCGGGGTAGTCGTTCTCGGTGTTCCACTCGATGCCCCGGTCGAGCATCGTCTGCGCGTGCTTGACGTAGTGCTGCTCGTCGAACTGCTGGCCCCGGGGCGTGGCGAGGCCGAGCACCCGGAGCACGGCGGCCACCAGGGCCACGGCCGCCGTCCACACCCAGGACACCGGATCCGGCGCGAGGAGCGGGGACAATCGGCGGCGGACGATGTCCGGAGCGGTGGTGGCCATGCGGTGATCCTAGAGATCCCGGAGCGTGTCCCGCACCGCCTGCGCCTCCGGTACTCCGAGGTCCGTGAAGATCTCCAGCGCCGCCCTCAGGTGCCGGCGGGCCTCCCCGGTGTCGCCGAGGGCGCGGTGGGCGTGCCCGGAGCCCTGGTGCGCGCGGCCCTGCTCGGCGCGTTCGCCCAGCTCGGAGGCCACGACGAGGGCCTCGCCGTGCCGGAGCAGGGCCTGGCGGGGCTCGCCGGTGGCGGTCAGGTTCTCGCCGAGCGCGTTGAGGATGTTCGTCTCGAAGTACCGTTCGCCGGTCTCGCGGGCCAGCTCCAGGCCCCGGACGTAGCTGTCCCGGGCGAGGTCGTGGCGGCCCTGTTCCTGGTGCACCATGCCGATGCCGTCGTGCGCGTTGGCCTGGCTGCCCCGGTCGCCGTACTCCTCGGCGATCACCAGTGCCTGCGCGTAGTGCTCCAGGGACTCGGCGTAGCGCTTGAGGATCCGGTACAGGGTGGCCATGTTCTGCAGGGTGATGCCCTCGGCGGTCCGGCTGCCGGCCCGGCGGAAGATGTCCAGCGCCGCCGCCTGTTCCCGCAGCGCCGACGGGTACCGGCCCAGGCGCTTGTGCACGATCGCGAGGTTGCTCAGGGCCCGGGCCTCGGCGATCAGGTCCCCGGTCTCCCGGGCGATGACGGCGGCCCGCTCGTGGTGGTCGACGGCCTCCCCGTACCGGCCCAGGCGCACGAGGACCACGCCCAGGTTGTTCAGGATGTTGCCCTCCGTCGCCCGGTCCCCGGCGTCCCGGGCGAGCGCCACGGCCGCCCGGAAGTGCTCGTGGGCCTCGCCGTACCGGCCCTGCCGCCAGCAGGTGACCCCCAGGAAGCTGAGCGACCGGCCGCGCTTGGCCGGGTCCGTACCCCGCAGCGCCAGGCGGTGCAGGGCCTCGGCCTCCCGGTTGTGCGAGCCGGTGTCGAGGTACCGGGTCAGGATCAGCGACAGGTCCACGGTGTGCTCCAGCCAGCCGTGGTGCGCGGCGTGGTCGGCGGCGGACAGCAGGTTGACCCGCTCGGCGTCCAGCCAGGCCATGGCGGCGGCCCCGTCGACCAGGTCCGGCGTCGGGGACCCGCTCGGCGCCACGGCGGGCCGCAGGTGCGCGTCCTGGGTGTCGTAGCGGTCCATGGCCCGCGACGCCGTGTAGCGGAAGTGGTCGAACAGCCGGGTCAGGGCGTCGTGCCGCTCGGCGGGGCCGGCCAGGTCGGCGGCGAAGAACCGCAACAGGTCGTGCAGGGTGTACCGGCCCGCCGCGCCCTGGGTCAGCAGGTGCGCGTCGACCAGCCCGTCGAGCAGGTCCTCGGCCGCCCGGTACGGGACCCCGGCGAGCGCGGCGGCGGCGTACACGTCGACGTCGGGTCCCGGGTGTGCCCCGAGCAGCCGGAACAGGGTCTGCTCCGCCGGGGCCAGGTCGGCGTAGGACAGCCGGAAGGCGGCGCTGACGTCCTGGTCGTCGACGGCCAGCTCGGCGAGCCGGCACCGTTCGGCGCGCAGCCGGTCGGCCAGCTGGGCGACCGTCCACCGGTCGCGGTGCGCGAGCCGGGCGGCGGCGATCCGCAGCGCGAGCGGCAGGTGCCCGCACAGTTCCAGCACCTCCCCGGTCGCGTCGGGCTCGGCCAGCGCCCGGTCCCCCACGATGCCCGTGAACAGCGCCCGCGCGTCCGCGTCCGACAGCACGTCGAGGGACACCGGGACCGCGCCGCTGACGGTGGCGAGCCGGCGCCGGCTGGTGATCAGGACCAACGAGCCGCGGGTACCGGGGATCAGCGGCCGGACCTGCGCCGCGTTCGCCGCGTTGTCCAGCACGACGAGCACCCGCCGGTCGGCCAGCTCGCCCCGCCACAGGGCCGCGCGTTCGTCCAGCTCGTGCGGGATGGCCCCGTCGGGTATCCCGAGGGCGCGCAGCAGCGAGCCGAGCGCGGCCCGGGGCTCCAGCGGCGCGCGGCCGGAGGTGAACCCGTGCAGGTCCACGAACAGCTGCCCGTCCGGGAACTGGCCCGCCAGGCTGTGCGCGACGTGCACGGCCGTCGCGGTCTTGCCGACCCCGCCCATCCCGTCGAGCGCGGAGATCACCACGGTGGTGGCCGCCCGGGCGGCGAGCGCGGCCAGCCGGGCCACCTCGGCGCCGCGCCCGGTGAAGTCCGGCACGTCGTACGGCAGCAGCCGGGGCACCGGCCGGGCCGCGACGACGACCGGCGCGGGCGGCGTGGACGTCAGGGTCGGGTCGCCGCGCAGGATCCGGCCCTGGAGCGCGGCCAGCTCCGGCGAGGGCTCCAGCCCCAGCTCGTCGGCCAGCAGCCGCCGCCCCTCGTCGTACCGTTCGAGGGCCTCGGCCTGCCGCCCGCCCCGGTACAGGGCCAGCATCAGCAGGCGCAGCGGCTCCTCCCGGAGCGGGTACGCCCCGGTCAGGGTGGAGAGTTCGGCCAGGACCTCGCGGTGCAGGCCGGCATCGAGTTCCCGGTCGAGACAGGTCTCCAGCGCGGTCAGCCGCTCCTCGGTCAGCCCGGCCCGGACCCGGTCGACCAGGTCGCTGCCGGGCAGGTCCGCGAGGGGCTCGCCCCGCCACAGGTCCAGCGCCGCGCGCAGGCCGGCCCGGTCCCCGGCCGCGCGGGCCTCGGCGGCGCGCTGGCGGAACACGTGCAGGTCCACCTGGTCGGGCGGCAGGTCGAGCGCGTACCCGGCGCCCCGGCGGGTGATCGTCGTCCCCACGGGGCGCAGCAGGGCGCGCAGCCGGGACACGTACGTCTGGATCATGCCCTGCGGCCGGGCCGGGGAGTCCTCGCCCCACAGGCCGTCGACCAGCCGGTCCACGGACACCGGGCGGCCGGCGTCGAGGGCGAGGACGGCCAGCACGGCGCGTTGCATCGGGGGCCCGAGGGGGAGCGGCCGGTCGTCGTGCCAGTACTCCACCGGACCCAGCAATCCCAGTCTCACCGCCGGACCCTAACAAGCCCCGCCCCGGGCCCCCACGGCCACTGTCACGACCGGGAACCCGCTCACACCAGGCAACCCCGCCGCCCCTCGGCCGGGTGGCGCGCGCCGGCTGACGCGCCGTCGGACCAGCCTCACCCGACCTCCGTGTAACCGGCGGGGAGCCGGACCGCCGCGAGGAGGTACCGGAAGTCCGTGCCGTCGGTCAGGGTCGCCGGCTTCCCCGGCCCGCTGAACGTCATCCGCACCGTCTCCCCGGACAGCACCGCCAGCCCGTCGAGCAGGAACCGCGGGTTGAACCCGATGCTCAGCTCCTCCCCGTCGTACTCGGCCGGCACGCTCGCCGTGGCCCGCGCCTCGCTGCCGGTCCGGGCCGCCAGCCGCAGCAGCCCGGGGCTCAGGGCCAGGTGCACGGGCGTCTGCGGGGCCGCGACCAGGGCGACCCGCTTCAACGCGTCGAGCAGCGCGCCGGTCGCGACCCGGGCGTGGATCGCGCCGCTGGCCGGGAACTGGGCCACGTAGTCGGCGAGCGGGTTGTCGAGCAGCCGGGCCACGGTGTGCCGGGCCCCGCTCTCCAGCCCGAGCAACCCGTCACCGTCCGAGCCCGGCCGGCGGTCCGCACCCGACCGGCTGTCGCTCTCCGAACCAGGCTGCCCTCCGCCGTCCGCACCCGACCGCCCGGCCCCGGCAGCACCCGGCGAGCCGTCCGCCCCCGGCCGGCCGCCTTCCGTGACCAGTCGCAGGGTCAACGGCGTCCCCGGGGTCAGCTGCCGGACGACCGCCGCCAGGGTCCGGGCCGGCACCAGGGCCGTGGCCTCCAGTCCGGGCCGGACGGGCGCCCAGGGCAGGTGCCGGACCGCCATCCGGTACCGGTCGATGCACGACAGCGTCAGCGTCTCCCCGTCGAGCCGCAGCCGCGCGCCCGTGAACGCCGGCACCGTGTCGTCCCGGCTCGCCGCGAGCACCACCTGGGTGACGGCCTCCGCGAACAGCACCGGATCGACCGTGCCGGCCACGGGCGGCGGGACCGGCGGCGCCGGGTAGTCCTCGATCGGCAGCGCGGCCAGCGTGAACGTGGCCACGGCGCAGCCCACCACGAGCCCGGCCCCCTCGGCGGTCAGCACCACGGGCCCGGCCGGCAGGCTCTTGACGATCTGGGCGAGCAGCCGCCCGGACACCAACAGCTCCCCCGGCTCGGCGACGGTCGCCGGCGCGGTGGCGGCGGTCGAGACCTCGTAGTCGAACGCGGAGACGGTGAGCCCGTCGCCGGCGCGCAGCACCAGGCCGGCGAGGACGGGCAGCACGGGCCGGGCCGCGAGCCCACCGGCCGCCCAGGCCACGGCGTCGAGCAGGTCGGCACGTTCGATCGTCAGCTTCACGGCCGCCACCCTAGGCCGGGGGTACGACACGACCGGCCGTGCCGGGACGGCATCACGCCGGTCGTGGACCGTACATCACTGAACGGCCGGGCCCGCTTCCGCAGCTGCCGTGATCCAGGGTGGCAGGCGGCCGGCGCGGTACCGGATCAGGAACTCGTGCCGGCTCCATCTGACGTGTTCGCCGCCGAATCCGTGGATCTCGAGGTCCATGTCGTCGGTGTGGATCAGGCAGATCAGTCGCCGGCCGAAGAGCAGATGCCAGCGAGCGATCGAGGCGAGGCGGTCCAGCAGGCCCGCCACCGCGGCTGCGTCTCTGGCTCGTGCCTGGTCAAGGCCCTTCAGGACGAGTACGAGATACGGTCGTTCTGCGGTGAGCAGGTGGTCCATGAGCCCGTCGTTGAAGCCCGGCCACGTTTCCCGCCCGTAGCCTGTCGGCCAGTCCGCGATCGCGGCGATGACCGCTTCGCGGAGGTCGTCGGCGTCAGCGCACACCGCCGCGTCGACCTCGGCGATCTCGTACCCCAGCTCGGCGAGGTCTGTCGTGAGGCGACTGAGCGCCCAGGTGTTACGAAACAGGTGGAGATGGCCGTAATGTAGCAGCGTGAAGTCCTCCGGATGCATACCCCGGGCACTGTCGTCGAAGGCCACCATCCGGGCACTGTACGTCCGCCGGACCGGCGCCGCCACGACATTCGCAGCTGGTCGACGGCACACACCGGGTGCGCGAAGGACGAGCTCAGTCGCCCGAGTAGCCCCAGAAGACGAGTTCGTGGGGGTGGCCGTCGCGGTACAGCACCGCGTACCTTCCGCTCCAGCGGGGGAATTCGACGTCTATCACGGCGTCGCGCTCGAAGACCTCGTCGAAGGCGGCCCGGGTCAGCTCCCCGGTGCCGAAGACGGGCGCGGCCTCCTCGGCGGACAGCGGGAGGAGGCGCCCGCGTTCGTCGCGCGCACCGGCGGCCCCGATCTCCTCGATGTCGAGAATCGAGTGCGTGCCGGCCGCCTCGAAGTGCTCGTGCGCCCACAGCTCGGCGATGCTGTCGGGACGGGTGTCAGGCCACCAGTAGTAGTCGTGCTCCGCGAAGACCCGGTGTCGCAGAGCCTCCAGCGCAGCCGGGACATCCGCCTGAAACGGCACGTAGTAGTTCCACATCGAGGCCCCCATGGCCTGTCCCCTCTCGGCACGTCAGCCCGCGGACCGTAACAGCGGCCACCGACATTTCCACGGCCGAGGACCGCGGCACCCGACGAACGATGCGGTCGATCAGTCCACAGTGGCCATAGTTTGCGACAGTTTTGCCAGGTCAGACGGCCCCGGAGCCGAAAATGCAGTCCGCGTCATGAAAAATTCATGCGGCCCGGCGTAGCTTTCTCGGTGTCGGGGCACCCATCCCCGGCAGTGGTGGGCCGACGCAGCCCACCCACCCGTCCTTCCGGGGGGCGTCATCCGTCTCGCAAACACAGACGCCCCCCGGAAGAGACAAACCACAAAATCCTTGATGGTTACGAGTGGGGCCCCGACCCGTCGCGCATCAGCTCGGGCCCGGCACCTAGGCCGCCCCAAACTCCCCGGACCGCACGGCCCCGAGAAACACGGCCCAGTCAGTGGACGGCACGGTCACGATGCCGTCCAACGGAGCCTTGGAATCGCGCACACCTACCAGAGGATTGCCCAGCGAGACTTCGACGCAGGCGCCTCCGGAACCGTTGCTCCGGTTGGATTTTCGCCAGGTTGAGGGGTGAAGGTCCGTCATAACTAGGGCTCCCGGCTCTCCAGGGATTCGATCGTCTCCCCGATCATGCGGCGCGTGGTGCTCGGCGACAAGGCACACGCTGTCAGGTGATCGAACTCGGCACGGTGCGGGAGCACTTCTTCCGGGCTATCGAGGTAGAGGACTCCGACAACGCTCTCGACTGCGACGACCTGCCCTCGCGGCCGATCAAATCCGAATAGATGGAACGGCGCGTTGTGGCCCGCGTCGGGAACCATGGCCGGCAGGAGCTGCACGGTGACCGCTCCGGCGTCTATCCAGTCAGCCAGGGCCTCTAGCTGCCGCCTGGACACATCCGCGCCACCGACTCCCCGCCAGAGCGCGTCCTCACAGAGGATCACGTGAACGTAGGGCGCATTCGGTCGGTCAAAGATGGCCCTGCGGCCCATGCGCACCTGGATGAGGTTCTCGATCCGGCGCGGATCGTGGGCGGGCCTGAAGGAACGCATCAGTGTCCGGGCATACTCGGCCGTCTGGAACAGCCCCGGCATGATCCGGTTCTCATAGAGCTTGATGCTGTCAGCTGTCGACTCAAGCGCCAGATATGCCGCGAATCCTGGGGGCAACTCGCTATCGCCGGCTCGGTTCCACCAGCCGGAGACGTTGGCTTCCTGGGCCAGCTCCAGGATGCGCGCTCTGGTGGGCTCCGGGACCGCGTACACATCGAGGAGTTTTGCCGCTGAGCTGCGGATGGCCGGATCGGAGCCCTCTTCAGCCGCCCCGACCCGCACCGGCGTGTACCCCGACAGCTCGGCCGCGCGCTCCGCACTCAACCCGGCCTGCTCGCGGATGCCGCGCAACCCCGCGCCGAGCACCCGACGACGGGTGGTGATCTGCATCAGACCAGTTAACCATTGATCACCGAGTGCGACTATTCACCGGAGTACACAATGAGGGCATGGATCCCGTCGACAGACTGCGCGAACTCTGCCTGGCCCTGCCCGAGACGACGGAGCGGTTGTCCCACGGCGAGCCGACCTGGTTCATCCGGGGCAGGAAGGTGTTCGTGACCCTCGCCGACCACCACCACGACAACCGGCTGGGGTTCTGGTGCGCGGCCCCGCCCGGCACGCAGGAGGCGCTGGTCACCGAGGACCCGGCCCTGTACTTCCGCCCGCCCTACGTCGGCGGGCGCGGCTGGCTGGGCGTGTACCTCGACGTGCCCGTCAACTGGGACGAGATCCGCGACGTGGTGACGGAGGCGTACCTCATGGTGGCCCCGAAGTCCCTGCACGCCCGGATGCGCGAGGGCTAGATTCCACCCATGCGGATCCTGGTACTGGGCGGGACGTCCTTCGTCGGACGCGCCATCGTGGAGGAAGCCCTGCGGACCGGCGCGGAGGTGGCGGTCTTCGGCCGGGGGAAGACGGGCACGGACCTGTTCCCCGAGGTCCCCCGGCTGATCGGCGACCGCGACACCGGCGACTACGCGGCCCTCGCCGACGGCAGCTGGGACGCGGTCGTGGACTCCAGCGGGTACGTGCCCCGGCACGTCGACCAGGCGATGGACGCGCTCGGCGACCGGGTCGGGCGGTACCTGTTCGTCTCCAGCCACGCCGTCTACACCCTCACCGGCCTGGCCCCCGGAAACGACGAGGACACTCCCCTGCGCCCGGCCGTCCGGCACACCGAGCACCTGGACGAGGCGACGTACGGGCCGAACAAGGTGGCCTGCGAGGAGGACGTCGTCGCGCGGTACGGGGAGCGGGCCACGATCGTGCGCCCCGGCAAGGTGGCCGGCCCGAACGACAACCAGAACACCCTCACGTACTGGGTCCGCCGGGTCGCGCGCGGCGGCCGGGTGGCGCTGCCGGGGCGGCCCGAGCAGCCGGTGCAGATCATCGACGCGCGCGACCTGGCGGCCCTCGTCGTGCGGCTGCTCCGGGACGACCGGGGCGGCGCGTACACGGCCGTCGGGCCCACCGTCGCCCTCGGCGAGGTGATCGCGCTGTGCGCCCGGGTGGCCGGGGTCGACATCGAGGTCGTGCCGGTGCCCGAGGACGCGGTCGGGCCGATGTACCCGCTGGTCCGGCCGGTGGAGGTGTGGGCGGGGCAGCAGCGGAGCGCCGCGCGGGCCCGGGCCGCCGGGATGCCGGTCACGCCCCTTGAGACGACGATCCGCGACGTGCTCGCCTGGGACCGCGCGACCGGCGAGCAACCGATCGACTGGGGCATCACCCCCGAGGAGGAAGCCCGCCTCCTGGCCGACCGCTAGCCCCACCCGACCGCGCCGGCCCGCCGCCGCCCACCGGACCACGGTCGACCTCAGCCGCGCCGGCCCGCCTCCCAGCCGGGATCGCAGGGCCGCCCCGCGCCACGGTCCCCCTGGCCGCGCCGGCCCGCCTCCCAGCCGGGATCCCTCAGCCCACCGGCGCCCCGCCGAACCGCCAGACCCGCAGGTCGTGCACCGGCACGTACCCGATGGCCTGGTAGATCTTGTTGCTCGTCGGGTTCGCCACGTCCGTGTAGAGGCTGCACACCGCGCCGTCGTCCAGGATCCGCTGGCTGACGGCCGCGACGCACCCGCTGGCGTAGCCGCGGCCCCGCGACCCCGGCGCCGTGTAGACCCCGCTGACCTTGGCGACCCCCGCCACCGGCGGGCTGACCCACAGCATCGAGACCGGCCCGCCGTCCTCCCACAGCCAGACCTCCCCGGCGTCGAGGTGCCGGTCCACCGTGGCCGCCACGTGGGACACGTCCTCGTCCGGAACCGCCTCCCGGATGAACGCGGCCACCCAGGTCAGCACCAGCTCGCGGTCACCGGCCACAGCCTGGCGGAGCGTGCCCGGGACCCCGACCGGCGGGACGACCGCGTCGAGCCGGAACAGCCGGGTACCCCTCGTCGCCGCCGCCCTCACCCCGGTGCGCTCCGCCCACAGCCGGGCGAACTCGTCCGAGGCCGTCGCCGGGCCGCCCACGGCCGGGAGCGCGGGCTGATGCTCCGCGCACCAGTCGACCAGGGCGGCCACCACGTCGGGGTCGACGGTGGTCAGGAGCAGGGGGTGCGGCGGGGTGCGCAGGGCCACGCCCACGAGGTCGTCGCCGTCGTGGACGCCGAGCCACACGGCGCCCTCCTCGACCGGGACCTCGCCGGCCGCGCGGGTGGCGATGAGGTTCGCGGCGATGTTGTGGCGGACCGGGTCGCGGCCCAGCCAGGGCAGCACCTGCTGGGCGAAGGCCTCGACGGAGGGTTCGGAGTGAACACGCATCCCCCATTGTCGCCCGGCCGGTGCCCCGCGCGCGGCCCCGCCGGAGCCGGTCGCGTGGCCCACCCGGGCCGGGTCAGTACAGGAGCTGCCAGCCGCCGAGCCGCACCACGAACGTCGTCAGCGTCCCCTTGTCCACCCCGCCGTGGTGGTCCGGCCCGAACACGTAGTTGCCGGCCACCCCGTCGTAGTGCGTGTTCTCCAGGGCGTCGCGGAGCGGACCCCGCTCGGTGCCCTTCGTGCTCGTCATCGCCTCGGTGATCATGCGCAGGGCGTCGTACGCGCTCGGCGCCACCCCGGAGTACGTGTTGTACTCCTGGATGTACCGCCGCCGGAACTCCTGCTGGGCCAGCCCCGCCGGGGTGGTCGCGATGCTGTTCGGGTCGAGCACGGCCGGGTGCACCATGAACATGCCCTCGGCGTCGGCGGCCGTCGGGCCGGACAGGAACTGGTCGGCCCCCGCAGAGGGGTCGAGGAAGATCTTCCCGGTGTACCCGGACGCCTTGATCGCCGACACGGCGCGCGCCGCCCCGGGCATGAGCGCGCCGAGCAGGATCGCGTCGGGTTTGGCCTCCAGGAGCGCGGCCAGCCGGTCGGTCACGTCGGAGCCGTCCTCGGCGAACCGTTCGCCCTTCACCAGGCTCAGCCCGTCGCTGGACCGGATCGCGAGCGCGCCGGTCATGACCTGGGTGACGATGTCCCCGTAGGTGCCCTTGGCGGTCAACAGGCCGATCTTCTTCGCGCCCATCCGCAGCGCGTTGTCGGCGATGGCGGCCGCGATGTCGCCGCCGTTCGGGGACACCTTGAAGCAGAACTTCCGGGCCGCGACCGGGGTGACGATGGCGTCGCTGGCGGCCAGGGACACGAGCGGCACGCCCAGTTCCTCGGCGACGGGCACCATGGCCATGGTCACGGCGGTGGTGCTCGCGCCGACGATGGCGGCCACGTGGTCGTTGGTGACGAGTTCGCGGGCGGCGGCGGCGCCCCTCGCCGGGTCGCTGGCGCTGTCCTTGACGACGAGCCGCAGTGTGCGCCGCTTGCCGTCGACCAGTACCCCGCCCTCGTTGATCTGGTCGACCGTGACCTTGAGGGCGTTGCGGTGCACGGTGCCGATCGGGAGGCCGGGCCCGGTGAGTTCCAGGACGGCCCCGACGACGACCTCGCCCTCGAGGGTCACGGCGCCGCGCTCGGGCGTCGCGGGGCCGCCACAGCCGGCGGCGACGGACGCGACGAGTACGGCGGAGGTGAGTCCGGCCCAGAACCTGCGATCGACCATCCGCGATGGTGGTCACATTCTGTGTCGATGGTCAAGTGACGAACACGGACATTACAGGACCCTGACCTGCTTTTGCCGGCCGATTCCCCGAAGTTCCATCACAGTGGGTTACTCGGATATGCCCGACTTGCCGGTACCCGCCGGGCGTGCAGAATGGGCCGATGGATCTCAACGCGGACCTCGGCGAGGGTTTCGGCCGCTGGCACCTGACCGACGACGACGCGCTCCTCGACGTCGTGACCAGCGCGAACGTGGCCTGCGGCTTCCACGCCGGCGACCCGGCCACGATGCGCCGGGTGTGCGGGGCCGCCGCCGCGCGCGGGGTGCGGATCGGCGCCCAGGTGTCCTACCGCGATCTGGCCGGCTTCGGCCGCCGCGCGATGGACGTCCCGGCGGACGAACTGGCCGACGAGGTCACGTACCAGATCGGGGCCCTGCGGGTCTTCGCCGAGGCCGCCGGCAGCACGGTCAGCTACGTCAAGCCGCACGGCGCGCTCTACAACCGGGTGGTCGACGACCCGGCGCAGGCCGCGGCGGTGGTCGCCGGGATCGTCCGGGCCGGGGGCGGGCTGCCGGTGCTCGGGCTGCCGGGCTCGGAGCTGCACGCCGCCGCCCGGGCCGCCGGGCTGCCGACGGTCGCGGAGGCGTTCGCGGACCGGGGGTACACGGCGCGGGGGACGCTGGTGCCGCGCGGCACGCCGGGCGCGGTGCTCGGGGCGGAGGCGGCCGTGGCGCAGGCGCTGGGGATCGCGCGGGACGGGCGGGTCACGGCGGTCACGGGCGAGGTGGTCGAGGTGGCGGCCCGGTCCCTGTGCGTGCACGGGGACACGCCCGGGGCCGTGGCGGTGGGGCGGGCGATCCGCGCGGCGTGGGAGATGACGCCGTTCACCTAGGCGCCGGGTGCGGGCACGCGTGGCGAACTCGGCCCGATCCGCGGCATTCGCGTGGTCCCGGCCGCCCGTCGGGTAAGGACTGTGTCGGCTCCTGCACAGGGGACTGGCGCGATCGAGATCCGAAGCGGATCGTGATCTCATGACCACTCCCCGCAATGCGATCTACGGTTGGGTCCCTGACCTGCCCGATCAGCGGGACCACCTGTTCTCGGCGGCCCCGACCACCACCCCGCTGCCCGCGAAGGTCGACCTCCGTGGTCAGTGTCCACCCGCGATCTACGACCAGGGCGCCCTGGGCAGCTGTACGGCGAACGCGATCGGCACCGGGTTCGAGTACACCCTGATCAAGCACGGGTTGGAGATCTTCACCCCGTCCCGGCTGTTCGTCTACTACAACGAGCGGGTCATCCTCGGCACCGTCGACAGCGACAGCGGCGCCATGATCCGCGACGGCATCAAGTCCGTGGCCAAGCAGGGCGTCTGCCCGGAGCCCGACTGGCCCTACGACATCGCCCGGTTCACGGAGCGGCCCCCTGCCAGCTGCTACGAGACCGCGCTCGACCACCGGGTGACCGCCTACAAGCGGGTGCCCCAGACCCTGCGCCAGCTGAAGAGCTGCCTCGCGCAGGGCTACCCGATCGTCTTCGGATTCGCGGTGTACGAGAGCTTCGAGTCCCCCGAGGTCAGCGGCACCGGCACGGTACCCATGCCGGACGTCGACTCCGAGCAGATGCTCGGCGGGCACGCGGTGCTGTGCGTGGGCTACGACGACGAGACGATGCGGTTCCTGGTGCGCAACTCGTGGGGCGAGCGCTGGGGCGACCGGGGCTACTTCACGATGCCGTACCCGTATCTGACCGACTCCACGCTGTCGCGCGACTTCTGGATGATGACGCGGACAACGTGATCGGGGGCGGCGGGCGGCGGCCGGTGGGGGCCGCCTCCCGCCGCGCACTCCGGGCAGGCCGCGCGGACCGGGCAGGCCGCAGACTCCGGGCAGGCCGCGCGGACCGGGCAGGCCGCAGACTCCGGGCAGGCCGCGCGGACCGGGCACGCCACGCCCGCCGGGCGACGCGCCCCCGCCCCGTCACACCCCGAAGAACGCCCGCGCCCCCTCGGGCAGCACCACGTCCACGGTCCCGGCGTGCCGTGCCTCCCACACCTCCCGCGTCATGCGCATCCGCACCATGTCATCGGCCCCGACCCCGTCGCGCGCGTGCCGTCCGAGCCCGTTGTCCACGTACCCCACGGCCCGCGACACCCCGAGCGACGCCGCGTTGTCGTGCCACGCCTCGGTCTCGGCGACCAGCGCCCCGAGCCCGTCGAACGCCAGCGCCAACGCCGCCACCCGCATGGCCTTCCCGATCCCCAGCCCCCGGAACTCCGTCCCCAGCCAGGACGCGGTCTCCACGGTCCGCAGGGTCGCGAAGTCGGCGGCCTCCAGGTTCTGCGCCCCGGCGATCCGCCCTCCGACCCGGACGGTCAGGTCCAGGCACCAGCTCTCGGGCCGCCAGGTGCCGAGGTGGCGCCAGTAGTACTGGTGCACGGCCCGGCCCGAGCGCCCCTCGGCGAGCCCGAACGTCGGCAGTCCCGGGTCGAGTTCGACGTCCGGGGGCATCAGGTCGGCCAGGGTCAGCAGGTCGGCGTCGACGGTCGGGGTGAGCACGACCTCGCCCACGGAGAGTCGGAGGTCGGAGACGGGCCAGTAGGTCATGCCCGCATCGTCGCAGCCCGCCTGCCGCGCCGCACCCGAAAAACCGGCCGGGGGGCTACCGCCGGAACGCGCTCCGATACGCGGCCGGGGACACCCCGACGACACCGTGCAGGTGCTGGCGCAGCGAGGTGGCGGTGCCGAACCCGGCCCGTTCGGCGATCCGGTCGACGGACAGGTCGGTGGTCTCCAGGAGCTGGCGGGCCCGTTCGACGCGCTGGGCGGCGAGCCACCGGGCGGGGCTGAGTCCGGTCTCCTCCCGGAACCGCCGGGTGAACGTGCGCACGCTCATCCGGGCGTGCGCGGCCATGGCCCGCAGGTCGAGGTCGTCCTCCAGGCGGGTCAGCGCCCAGCCCCGGGTCGGCCCGGTGCTGGCGTCCCCGGTCTCGGGCACGGGCCGCTCGATGAACTGGGACTGCCCGCCGTCCCGCCACGACGGCACCACGCACCGCCGGGCGGCCCGGTTGGCGACCTCGCTGCCGTGGTCGGACCGGATCACGTGCAGGCACAGGTCGATGCCGGCGGCCACCCCGGCGGAGGTCAGCACCCGCCCGCCGTCGACGAACAACACATCAGGATCAAGATCCACATGTGGGTACCGGGCCCGGAACAGCTCCGCGTAGTCCCAGTGCGTGGTGGCCCGCAGCCCGTCGAGCAGCCCCGCCTCGGCCAGCACGAACGCCCCGGTACAGATGGACATGATCCGCCCGGGGAACTCCCGCAGCGCCCGCAGCACCGGCCCGGGCGTCCCGCCGTCCCGGACGAGCTGCGACCGGCCGTGCACCCCGGGCACGATCACGGTGTCGGCCGTGGCCAGCGCCTCCAGCCCGAGGTCGGGCACGACGGTGAACCCGCCCCCGGCGGCACGCACCGGGCCGAGCCCGACGGTGACCACCTCGTAGTAGGGCGCGCCCAGCCCCATGGGGTCGACATCGGACCACCCGTCGGCCCCGGGCACCCACACCCCGCTCGCCGCGAGCTCAGCGGCCTCCTCCGCGCGGTCCTCCGCCGGCGACCACCGACCCCGACCACCCGGGGCCTCCCGCCGGCCCGGGCCTCCTTCCAGGGCTCCCGGGCCGCCGCCGCGCCCCGCGACCGGCCCGTCCCCGCGCCCCGCGGCCCGCCCGTCCCCGCGACCCGCGCCCCGACCGCCGTCGCGGCCCGCGGCCCGCCCGTCCCCGCGACCCGTGCCCCGCCCTCCGTCGCGACCCGGGCCCTCGACGCCGTCCCCGCGCCGGCTCTCCCAGCGGCTTCCCGACCGTCCGCCCGGGGTGTCCCAACCGGACCGTTCCCCACTGTCGGCGCCCCGGGAGACCTGGCCGACACCCCACGGGTTCGACACCGGGTCCGCGCTCCGCCCGCGCCCGGAGCCCGGGCGGACGGCATCTCCGACGTGGCCAGCGTCAGGCCTCCCCCGGGTGGCCAGGTCGGCGTGACCCGGCTCCGGTCGGTCCCGGGCACGGTCACCGGCGGCGCCGTCCCCGACCGGCCCGCCCACCGGAGGGCGCTCGCGGGCCGCGCCGAACACCTGGGCCGGCGTCCCCAGGTCGAACGCCACGAACAGGTCGAGGGCGACGACGGCCACCCGGTGCGGTCTCATGGCCCGATTCTTTCACACATTGGCTTTCGGGCCACTCCCCCGCCGGGCCCCGGGCACGGAGGATGACCGGGTGAGAACACTCCACCGCGCCTGGGTCATCGCCGCCGTCATCCTCGTGGCCATCGTCGGGGCGGCCGGCTTCCGCGCCACCCCCGGCGTCCTGATCACCCCGTTGCAGGAGGAGTTCGGCTGGTCCCGGAGCACCATCTCGGCGGCCGTCTCCGTCAACCTGCTGCTGTTCGGCCTGACCGCGCCGTTCGCGGCGGCCCTGATGGAGAAGCTCGGGGTCCGGCGGGTGGTCGCCGGGGCGCTGGTGCTGGTGGCGACCGGCAGCGGGCTGACCGTGTTCATGACGTCGAGCTGGCAGCTGATCCTGTGCTGGGGCGTGCTGGTCGGGCTCGGTACCGGCTCGATGGCGCTCGCGCTCGTCGCCACGATCACCGGCCGGTGGTTCACGAAGCACCGGGGCGTGGTCACGGGCGTGCTGACGGCCGGCGGGGCCACCGGACAGTTGATCTTCCTGCCGCTGCTGGCGTTCCTGGCCCAGGAGAACGGCTGGCGGGTCGCCGCGCTCAGCGTCGCCGGGTCCGCGCTCGCGGTCGCACCCCTGGTCTGGTTCTTCGTCCGGGACCGGCCGCGCGACGTGGGCGTGCTGCCGTACGGGGCGACCGAGGAACCGCCGGTCGTGCCGCTGGCTCCGGGCGGAGCGGCCCGGCGTGCGGTGGGAGCGCTGCGCACGGCGGCGCGGACCCGCTCCTTCTGGTTCCTCGCCGGGGGTTTCGCGATCTGCGGGGCCAGCACGAACGGCCTGGTCGGCACGCACTTCATCCCGGCCGCGCACGACCACGGCATGGCCGAGACCACCGCGTCCGGGCTGCTGGCCCTCGTCGGCGTGTTCGACATCGTCGGCACGATCGTGGCCGGCTGGCTGTCGGACCGGATGGACTCCCGCAAACTCCTCGCCTGGTACTACCTGCTGCGCGGCCTGTCCCTGCTCGTCCTGCCCAGCCTGTTCGCCGCCACCACGAGGCCGAACATGCTGATCTTCATCGTGTTCTACGGCCTGGACTGGGTGGCGACCGTGCCGCCGACCGTGGCGCTGTGCCGGGAGGTGTTCGGCGAGGCCGGCCCCGTGGTGTTCGGCTGGGTGTTCGCGGCCCACCAGATCGGCGCGGCGGTCGCGGCCGTGGGCGCCGGCCTGATCCGCGACTCGTTCGGCCACTACGACGCGGCCTGGTACGTCGCCGGGGCGCTGTGCTTCGCCGCCACCGCGTTCTCCCTGGGGGTACGCGGAAGGACCCGGGTCCTGGTCCCGGCGGGCGGGTGAGGGCGCGTCCACGGTCGCGTGCCCCGGCCGGCGAACGCCGACAAAAGTCCCATGCCGTCGTCGCGGTCGGCGTCTAGGGTTGCCCCATGATCCCCGACCTGCCCATCGAGACGGACCGACTGCTCCTGCGGGCGTACGCCCCGGGCGACGTCGACGACCTGTACGCCTTCGAGTCCCTGCCCGAGATGCACCGCTACGTCTACTCGGTCCCCCGCACCCGCGACCAGGTCGCCACGATGATCACCGAACGCGCCGGCCGGACCGCCCTGACCGCCGAGGGCGACTTCGTCGGCCTGGTCGTGGAGCTGAGGGAGACCGGCACCGTGATCGGTACCGTCGTCCTCAAGTGGGCGAGCGCCGAGCACCGCCAGGGCGAGATCGGCTACGCCCTGCACCCGGCGTACCACGGGAAGGGTCTCGCTCTGGAGGCGGCGACCCCGCTGCTCCGGCTCGGTTTCGAGGGCCTGGGCCTGCACCGGATGTACGGGCGGATCGACGGCCGCAACACCGCCTCGGCGAAGCTGCTGGAACGGCTCGGGATGCGCCGCGAGGCCCACCTCGTGCAGAACGAGTTCGTCAAGGGCGAGTGGACCGACGAGATGGTCTACGCGGTGCTGGCTAGCGAATGGCGTTCTTCTTCCTGATGCCCCAGACCACCACGCCGAGGATCACGGCGGACACCAGGCCCAGGCACAGCCAGGTCATGAAGCTCGGGTAGCTGGACGAGGAGCCGCTGACGCCGTGGCCGCCGGATCCGCCGCCGGACCGGTAGCCGCCCGACCGGCCGCCGCTCTTGCTGCCGCCGCCGCCCCGACCCCCGCTGCCGCCACCCTTCGCGAAGGCCGTGGCGGGCAGGATGATCAGGCTGAAATAGACGGTCGTGGCGATGGTCGCGACTCGGCGCACGTGTCCCCCGGGTGATCGACGGCGAGAACCCCAGGATGGGAGCCCCGGTCGCGGACGTCAAGCGTTGTCGATCCAGGTCACGCTGTGCGCCTCCGTGACGTCCGGAGTCTCCCACTTCGCGGCGAGCCGGCCGATCACCGCGTCGGGCACCGGGGCCGGTCGGGCGCGGTTGCGGGCCCGGAGCACGGCGGGCGGCGCCTCCAGGGCCACCAGGTCGACCCGGCCGCCGTCCGCGGTGACTCAGGCCGCTGGCCCCAGGTCCGCTCCCGCATAAAGCTACTCACCGCCATATTGAGCTGGAAGAGCGCGTTCTGCACAGCAGCCAGTCTCAGCGGCCACATCACTATCGAGCAGTCGTGCAGCAGTCAGCGGTACCCCCTCAGCGCGTCCGCCCGCAACAGTGCTTGAACTTTGTTCCATAGCTGGGAGTGCACACACATGTACTGTTCTGCGGCGGCGGCACCACCTTGAGCGGAACAACCGACATTACCAACTTTCCTTTTTCTGCAGCGCGAAGAAGATTGGCGGGGTCCTCCCAGGACATACCTGTCAGATTTCGCCCGATCATTATGATAAGAATTCCCGTACGGCAAGCCTGATACCAATCGGAGATAAAACTCAGAGGTGCATTCGAGATGAATTCCAGGCCTTTCGCTGCAACAGTGACTTTGTCGCCGTTCAGGATGGCCGAGAGTCCGTTTGCCGCGCTATGAATAAGAGTTTCATCTATCCTGAACTGTCTCTGCCCTAACGATCCGAAGTCTCGAACATCGAAAAATCCAGCGCTTTTGAGTGAATCAAGCCACACGTCCGTGACACCTTGACCCTCGACCGCACCAAATCCTCCATAACTGTCCACAACTATCTGAGCAAGCGACGGGTCGTCCCCTTGGATAGCACATTCAATTTCCATCCGGACCGACTTGTCGATCTCAAGCTCAGGGTCAACAATGACCATCGACTGAGCACAGCGGTTATGGGCCAAGCGCAGAACGAGGCCGTCGTCACAGGGTGACAGCTGAAGGATTAAGTTTGCTGTGCCGACCAGGGATACAGGCAGGTGGCAGGCGAAACACGATTGTCGCGATGTCTCCATTCGATCAATGATCTCGCCTATTTCAGGCAGGTTCATCGCGCCCCGAACTTCTTCGGACACCTGAATTCGCCGACGCCTGGAGGATTTCGCATTCACATCGGCCGTGTCATCCACAAGGAATAGAGATCGGAAGGCCGCAATTGTTCCCTTCCGAGCACCGAGCGCCTCTAGGCTGCTCCAGAATTGCCCAAAGGGGTCTTCGAGTGCGAGATTGACAGGGAGTTCGAGGGGCAGAACTTGAGCGGCAGACTTCCAATCGCGCAATGATTCGAATGCTTCTCGTGCCTGGCGCGCAAGACCCACGGCGGATTGAGCGTATGGCGCTCCGGAGACTTTTGCAAGATGCTTCAGACACGTCGCCTGCAGATGGACATCCTTGCCCGACCGGGCGAGCCGCAAGGCTTGTTCGAAATGAGGAACAGCCTCATCAGCCCTGTTGTTTTCGGCGAGCCATGCTCCGATGTTACTGTGGGACACCGCTTCAAGCTCGGGCATGTTGAGCAACTTGGCGTTTTCAAGCAAGCTCTTTAGTTCGTCGATGGAGGCCGCTGAATCACCCAGGAAGTTCCGACAACTGGCGGCATTGGCCTTATAAGCGGTCAAGCGTCGGAAGCTTTTCAGTTTGCCGGCAATCGGTATCGCAACTTCGTACTCCGCCAACGCTTCCACCCAATTGCCCATACGAGCCAGGGTGGTCGCCAAGGCGGCATGGCATTCCATTCGGTCGCCGTCACTGGCGACATCATTGGCGAGAGCGACGCTGATGCGCGCGCTTTCGAGCGCCTCGTCGAACAGGTCACTTCGGGAGAGTATGGTGGCCAGGCTGCGATGACCCAGCATGTGCACTCGGGGTGCGTCAGTCACCGTTACAGCCCGCAGTGCACGTTGAATCTCATTCTCCGCTTCCGCCAATTGATTTTGGCGTAGAAGCGCCTCCGCGAGATGAATTAGGTACAGACACTCTTCCTCGCGGTGTAAAAAGAGCTCCGGAGAGTCGAGGATCTCGCGAAGCAAAGGCTCCGCCTCATGCGCGTTGCCGTTCTCCAAGAGATAGTCGGCCTGGGAGGCTTTGACTCGCATTACCAGGACAAAACTCTTGGAACTATCAGCTGACTCCTTGGCCTCGGAAAGGAACTCCTCCACACGGCCCACTTGCCCAATACCACTGAAGATGCCGGCCAGGTTGAGCGAGGACATCGTATCGCGCATAGCATCGCCGATACTCCGGGCGAGGTCACGACATTCAATAAAGCATTCGATCGCCGCAGGGGACTCGCCAAGCTTTTGGCTGTATTCGCCAAGGTGTTCGAGGCTCCGGCAGAGGAATGGAATGTCGCCTATTGCCCGAAATATCTCTGCAGCCTGGACCATGTAGTCTCGGGCAGCTAGGGTGTTACCGCTCTCGTCCTCGTACTGGCCCACGGTAATCAGCGCTAGACCTTCGGCACCGCGATTTCCAGCCAGTTGAGCAATTCGAAGTGTTTCAGCAGCCTCTTGTCGCGCAAGATTCGGATGCCCTGTAGCGCTATACAGTCTGGCTAGAGCCCGCCGCGCAACCTCGGGAACTGTCACGGATCTCTTGTCGGCAAGGCGCACCGCATTGTCCAGATATCGCTTCGCAATACGCCATTCTGCGATTGTCATGTAGGCTACGCCGAGGTTCGTGAGCGTTTCGACGTGAAGTTGAGGGTCCCCATTGAGATCCCACCCAGCCAGTACCAGCTTGAGCCGTTCGATTGCTTCACTCGGGTAGCCTAGATTCAGCATGAGTGTAGCCAAGGCCGTGAGTGACAGGCAAGCACTGCGGCTGTGGTTGTTGCTATTCGCTATTCGGTAGGCGCGTTCCAGAAGCTCAACTGCTTCACGCGTTTCGCCTATGTGCGATGCGGACTCCGCGAGCGTGCGCAGGGCGAAGATCTCCCAACCGATATGCTCGATCTGCCGGGCGACCCCTAGCGTCGTGTGGTGCATTTCCCAGATGTCGCCCCAAAAGCCTCGATGACGGAAGATGAACGTCGCGTGGTGGGCGAGAGTCAGTGACTCCTGCATCATTGCGCGTTCGCAGGCGAGTTGGATACAGCCGAGGACGGCGCGCCGGTCAAGATCGATTTCGGCAACAACCTCAGGACTGAGCGCCTCTAGACGGTTATGGTCTTCGCTATCGACGGCCTGAAAGGCTAATTGGGCAGCTGCTGCATACGCGAGACAAACTATACCGATGACCCGCTGGCGGAAGTCCGTCGCCGAATCGGATTGGTGGCGGCAGAACCGATGCAGTATGCCGTGAAGCCCAAAATGGCGAGGTCCGTACTGCTCAATGAGATTTCGTTCGAACAGCCCGTCCAGCAGTTCGACGGTTGTTTCGATCGACTCGTCATTCACCTGATCCAGCGAGCCAGAACTTGCGGCGGCGAGCGCGAGGACATTGATCGGCGCGGCGGGAAGGGCGCCGAACATCTGCATCAGTTCAGACATGGGACTCGGGAGCGCCTCAAAAGAATCTCGAATGATCGCATCAACCGAGGCGTCACCCGCCGACCAGTGTTTCAGTCCTTTCGATGGATGCCTCAATTGGTCGATGTAGGTCACAACGGCAATGTGACGCCGTGAGCGCAGTCGCCCGGCCGCGATACGGATAGCGAGTGGAAGGCCACCGGCCAGCCTGGCGATTTCATAGGCTTGATCCTCAGTGACGCGCCCTGGTCCCGCTGTGGCCATGAGTAGGCAGGCAGCGTCGAAATCCGGCAACGGGCCGAGGCGAAGCCATCGCCGCTCTCCCTCGACGAGGCCGCTGAGGCGTGATCGGCTCGTGCAGACCAAGGTGACGCTGGAGCCAACTTCTTCAAGGTCGCGAACTTGCTGTTCGTCCGTCACATCGTCGGCAACGAGGAGAATCCGCCTGTGGCCCAGCAGTGCATGGATTCGACTGAGCTGGCCAGATCGTGACACCGTCGCACTCGGCGGATCGGTGTCGATCAAATCCAGTAGCGCGGCAAACGTGGGGCTGGCGGTCCCACGGGCGCTTGTCGTCCGCTCGCCCAGACGGAGCATCAGTTGGCCATCGGCGAACTTGTCAATTAGAAGGTGGGCGATCCGGATGGCCAGCGTCGTCTTCCCCACCCCTGCAGCTCCGGTGATGATGAGACTGAGACCAGCGGATCGCTCATCTAACGGATCGAGGGCGTCCACACCGAGCCGGATCGCCTCATCCCGTCCGATTAGTACCGGTTCATCGCGTGGCAGTCGATTCGAGAGTCCAGCCAGAGCCGCATTGACCGACGAGATCTGGATAATCTTCACCTGGCTGTTGTCAATGTAGATGTCACCAGGGGCCGCGAAGCTGGGTGGCACATCGGCCGTTGCCGCGGAGGACATCTTCACCCTGACAGAGTGGGGGCCATATGCGCCTACCTGAAGGCTACCGTCGTTCACTGGCCGCCCTCAGCTAGATCGTGACATTGCCGTTGACGGTTCCGATCGATACGGCCTTGTGGACGGTGGAACCTGGCCCGATGTTGATCCCCAGCGTGGCTGCGCCTTCGGCATGCAGGCGGTCAAGTAACGCCTCAAGGTCCCGACGAAGACGCTGGTCGGCTGTGACCATCTCCTCAAGCAGCTTCGACAGCGTCTCTCGCGATACGCCATCGGCAGGTGAGACCTGAGCGGCGTCAAGGACCTGGAGCTGTTTTCCGTTGAAGCGCAACCGGATGCGCTGCACCAGGCTCGTCAAGGTGTTCCACGTGGAGTCTCCGGCCCGAGATGACACCGATTCCCACGCTTTAGTCGCGAGCACTGCCGATGCCGCCACAGCGAGATCTGTGATCTCCAAGGAAACTCCCCGTTCAGTATCCAGGCCATGCGGCCATGGTCAAGAGAAGTCGATATTAAGACCAATGGCAGCAGCAAAGCGGGGTATGTCGCTTTATGGACAGGCCTCGTCCAGGCCTTCAGTGGCGCGAACTGCCACTCGGGGGCCACCGGCCAGGTAGTGACCCCTGCCTCGTGACCTCAGCCGCGGCTGGCCCCGGCGTCCCGCGCCCGCAGCTCCACCACGAGGTCGATCATCTCCGCGAACTCCGCCCCGTCGGACGTCAGCAGCTCCCGGGCCTCGGCCGCCGGCACGGCCCGTACCTCCAGGATCTGTTCCCCGTCCTCGGGGTTCGTCGGCGCCCCGTCGAGGGTCACGTCGGCGTACACCCACAGCCACGCCCGCTCCGGGTGCGGCTGCCACGGCTTGTACGGCTCGGGCAGGTCGCTGACCCCCCGGTGCGCCCCGATCAGACCGAGCGGCCCGGCGAGGACCGCCCCGGCCTCCTCGCGCAGCTCCCGCGCCACACAGTCGACAATGGACTCGTTCTCCTCCCGGGTGCCGCCCGGCAGGAACCACACGTCGCGCTTGTCGCGGCAGACCACGATCCGCTCGTCGTCGGGCGCGCCGACGAAGCAGACCACGTGGATGTTGGTCACGAGCGCGTCGGGCGGTTCGGCCGTGGAGAAGACCATGTCGAGGCCGCCCCACTCCCAGCGGGCCGGCGCGTGCAGTACCGGAAAACGTCGTTCGAAGTTCATGAGCCGTGCACCCGGAGGTCGGCCTGCTCGAAGCCCGGGGTCACGACGCAGGACAGCAGGACCTCCTTGTCCCACAACGGTCGCGCCGACTGCCAGGTGCCGCCGGGGACCACCAGTTGCAGCACCTCACCGGCCTCCAGGTCGGGGCCGAGCACCGTCTCGGTCACGTCGCCGGGCTCGTCGCCGGTGCCGCCGGTGCGCAGGAGCAGCGGCCCGCCCAGGTGCCACAGCCACAGCTCGTCGGAGCCCGAGGAGTGCCACAGCGCCTCCTCGCCGGACCGCAGCAGGTAGTGGATGCACGTCGCCGCGGGGCGAACGCCCTGGTCAGGGGAGGTCCAGGTCCGCCGGTACCAGCCGCCGACGGGGTGCGGCTCCAACTGGAGCTGCTCGATGGTCACAGAGTCGCCTTTCGCCAGGCGGCCACGAGGGACCGCACGCTGTCGAACCGCCGCTCCGGATCCGGCTGGCAGGCGACGCCGACCACGTCCAACTGGTCCGCCGTGCCCCGCCACGCCGACTCGTCGTCCTCGCTGTCGAGGAGGGTGCGGAGAATCCGACCCAGGGTGTACACCGTGGTCCGGATGTCGATCACTTTATCCGGTGCGAAGGGGTACTCCTCCGGAGCCATCAGCCGCACGGCCCCCGAGACCTGCTCGGTGGGCGTGAACGGACCCGGCCGGTACTCGTCGAGGTCGCACAGCGCCAGGGTGCCCGTGCCGAAGTCGTAGAGCAGCGCGCCCTCGTTGAGGTCCACGGCCACCAGCCCCGCCCGTTCGACGGCCAGGTGCGCGTCGAGGAGCCGGCCGAGGGCCCGTTCCACCTCGCGGACGGGGCGCTGGCGGAACCGCGACAGCGCGCCGGCCGGGTCCCTTCTGGACCAGCCGGGCTGGTGCAGCACCTCGCCGCGCTGCCACGAGTACACCAGGGCCAGGGTCTCCCCGACCGTGATCGCGTGCCGGAGCGGCACGATCGCCGGGTGCCGGACCATGGCGTGGAACGCGACCGCCCGGCGCAGGGACGCGTCGGCCGACCGGGTGAGGGCGGTCTTCACGAACCAGCGCCGGGCGTCGACCTCGACCCCGTAGGCGACACAGCCCGAACCCTGCTGGTCGAAGGTGCGGAACACCTCCCCGACCCGGTGCAGGTACGGCGCGACGGCGTCTACGGCGGCGATGTCCAGCAGGGGATGCGACATAGGCCAGCATCTTGCCATCTCGGACACCTCACAGGACGGTCCCCGTGTCCGTCGCACTCACGACAGCCCGGGCCCGCAGTCGCCGGGCGAGCAGCACCCCCGCCCCGGCCGCGACGATCAGCACCACCGTGGGCACGACCTCGCCGTGCAGGGTGACCAGCAGGAACCAGGTCCCGCCGCCGAACAGCCCGACCAACGCCCAGAGCATGCCCCGGTCCGCGCGCAGCACCCGGTCCGCCCCGACGAGCACGGCCAGCGCGAAGGGCACGATCACCAGGGCCGGCACCGTGACGGCGAGGTAGCCCCACAGGGTCGCGAACGCCTCGGCCCCGCCCGCCGCTCCCGCCGCCGGATCCGTGAACACCATCTCGGGAACGGTGAACAGGAGCGGCGCCAGGAGCAGTGCCGCCGCGGCCACCGACCACACCGGCGGGCGGGCCGGACGTTCCCGCAGTCCGGCCAGCGCCACGGGTGCGAGCAGCACACCCGCGAGCGCCATCCCCGTCCTGGACGGCTCCCACCACACCATCGCGAGGAACGCGGCCGAGGCCGGCACCGCGAGGTACGGCACCGCCACAGGCCACCACCGCCACGCCGCCGCCGCCAGCAGCACCAGCGCGTGGCCGGCGAGCATCGGCGTGAGGTCCCCGTTCGCGACCTGGAACGGCAGCAGCACCGCCGAGACCGCCGCCCCCACCCCGAGCGCGACGGTGGTGACCGCGCCCGCGCCGAGCGCCCGGGCCGCCCCGGACCGCACCGCCAGGAACAGCACCCCGACCGCGGCGAGCAGCTGCAGCGGGGCCGTGGCGTGACCGCTCAGGAAGAAGGTGCCCCCCTCGACCCCCCAGTCGTCCAACGTCAGGAACCAGGGCATGGCGAGCCAGGTCGCCGGCAGCAGGAGCACCGCCACCGCCCACAACCACCCGCTGGCGCCCCGACGGCGGTGGGCGAGCAGCCCGGCGGCGACCATGGCCGCGAGCGCGCAGAGCGCGGGCAGCAGGGGGTAGCCGACCAGTTTGACGTACCCGTAGCTGCCGTCGCCCGCGTCCCACCGGAACACCCCGCCGGCGATCCCGCCCCGGCCGGTCACGTCCGTGATCGACAGGGCCGCCCAGCCGAGGCCGCCCGCGACCGCGACCAGGCGCACGGGGACCCGCGTGACCGAGTCCCGGGTGCCCAGGAAGGCGACCGCGCCCAGCAGCACGTACGCGCCGAAGGTCGCCGGGGACATGCTCCGGCCCTGGTTCGGGTCGTTCGTGAACAGGGTGGTGGACGTCAGCCCGGACACGAACTGGCCGGCGACGGTGCCCGCCAGGGCCACGCCCGTCAGCACCCGGCCGACCGACCGGGGCAGCACCGCCCAGCCGAGGGCGGCGACGAGCCAGACCACCGCGGTGCCGGCGACGAAGTAGAACCACCAGGTGACCGGGAACCCGGCGCGCAGCTCCCACGCCCGGCGCATCAGCTCGACGCCCGACAGGCAGGTGATCAGGAACAACGCGATCGGCGTGGCGAGCCGCAGCCCGGTCTCCACCCCGGTGTGCCGGTCCAGGCCGAGCCGGCGGCGCAGGCCGCTGCCGATCAGGTCGGCGGCGTCGCCCAGGGTCGGGCGGGTCTGGCCGGGCCGGGCCCCGTCGAGGAGGGTGGCGACGACCTGGTCGCCGTGTTCGGCACGGAAATCAGAGGGGTACGCGCGCAGCAGCGCGCGGTAACGACGCTCCAGCATGGCTCTGTCTCCTAGGTGGTGGCGAGTCGGGGGGCGGGGCTGGTCCGGACGCTCAGCCGGGCGGTGGCCTCGGCGGCGTTGCGGGCGAGCCTCTCGGCCTCCTCGGCGAGGGTCGCGGCGCCGGAGTCGGTCAGCCGGTAGTACCTCCGGAGGCGGCCGTCGACGACCTCCTCGCGGTCGGGGGCGACCTGGCCGGCGGTGGTGAGCCGGTCGAGGGCCGCGTAGAGGGTGCCGGCGCGCAGGGTGAGCCGGCCGGCGGACAGGGCGGTGACCTCGGTGATCACGCCGTAGCCGTGCAGGGGGCCACCGGCGAGCGCGGTGAGGATGAGAAACGTCGGTTCCTGAATGGACTGGGCCATGGGCCCAATATACCGTCCGTCGGCATATACCGCCAGACATAGACAGAGAATCTCCTCTTGTCTTTGATCTTTACACGTACTAGCTTGCTGTAAACCGCTCGCGAAAAGAGGTCCGTCGATGACCGCTCCCGACTGGCAGGACGGCAAGCGCTACCTGTGGCCCCTGGGTCTGCTGGTGCCCCTGATCCCGTTCGGCGCCTGGCTCGGCGTGCTCCTCACCGGCTCCCCGGTGTTCTGGTGGGTCGGGCCGATCCTGGTGTTCGTCGTGTTCCCCCTGGTGGACACGATCGTCGGCCAGGACACCGAGAACCCGCCCGAGGCGGAGATCCCGGGCCTGGAGGCGGACAGGTACTACCGGTGGTGCACCTACCTCTACCTGCCCGTCCAGTACGTGTCCCTGGTGCTCGCCTGCTGGCTGTGGACCCGCCCCGAACTGGGCGTCGTCGACCGGATCGGGCTCGCCGTCAGCGTCGGCTGCGTCAGCGGGATCGCGATCAACACCGCCCACGAACTCGGTCACAAGCGCGAGAACGTGGAGCGCTGGCTCAGCCGGATCGCGCTCGCCCAGACCGGCTACGGCCACTTCTACGTCGAACACAACCGGGGCCACCACGTCCGGGTCGCCACTCCCGAGGACCCGGCCAGCTCCCGGCTCGGCGAGAGCTTCTGGGCGTTCCTGCCCCGCTCGGTCGTCGGCAGCGCCCGGTCGGCGTGGAAGCTGGAGTTCGCCCGGCTCCGGCGCGGCGGCGGCAACCCGTGGACCTGGCGCAACGACGTGCTCACCTCGTGGGCGATGACCCTGGTGCTGTTCGCCGCGCTCCTGGCCGCCTTCGGACCGGGCATCTGGCCGTACCTGCTGATCCAGGCCGTGTTCGGCTTCTCGCTCCTGGAGGTCGTCAACTACCTGGAGCACTACGGGCTGTCCCGGCAGCGCGAGACCACCGGCCGGTACGAGAAGGTCCGCCCCTCGCACTCCTGGAACTCCAACCAGGTGCCGAGCAACCTACTGCTCTTCCACCTCCAGCGGCACAGCGACCACCACACGTACCCGACCCGGCGGTACCAGTCGCTCCGGCACTTCGACGAGGCCCCGCAGCTCCCGTCCGGGTACCCCCTGATGATCGTCCTGGCCTGGGTGACCCCGCTCTGGCGCCGCGTCATGGACCCCCGGGTCCTCGCCCACTACGGCGGGGATCTGAGCCGGACCAACCGGGGGCCGCAATAGGATCGGCGCATGACGTATGCCCACGCCGCGCGCGCCCTGCTGCGCGACACCCTGCTCGACGCGGTCGCCGAGCTGCTCACGGGCCGGGCGTTCGGTGAGATCACGATGGCCGGGGTCGCGTCCGTGGCCGGGGTCAGCCGGCAGACGTTGTACAACGAGTTCGGCTCCCGCCCCGCGCTCGCCCAGGCCTACGTGATGCGCGAGGTCGCCCGGTTCCTCGACGGCGTCGAGCGGGCCGTCCTCGCGCACGCCGACGACCCGCACGCGGCGGTCACGGCGGCCTTCGGGGTGTTCCTGTCGACCGCCGCCGAACACCCGCTGATCAAAAGCCTGGTCACCAACGACGGCAACGCCGAGCTGACGGCGCTGATCACCACCGGCGGGGAGCCCGTGCTGCACACGGCGACGGCGTTCCTCACCGAGCTGATCACCCGGACCTGGCCGCACGTGGACCCGGAGGCCGCCGGGCTGCTGTCGGAGGCGGTGACCCGGCTGGCGATCAGCCACGCGATCCTGCCGAGCGCAGCGCCGGAGCTGACGGCGGCGGCGGTCGAACGGTTGCTGTCGCCGTTCATCACGGCGGAGACGGGGCTGGCGCCGCGCTGAGCCGGGGCCGGCGCGCCTGGGCCGTTGAACCGCCCGGCCGTCACGGGCCGGGGTCGGGACCCGCGCCGGCCCGCTACGCGCGCGGCCGGCGGTGGTAGCCCGGTCCGGCCGGGTCGTTCATCTCGCCGCGGTAGATCCCGTCCCGCAGCTCCGACGTGTACGCGGCCAGCTCCGGCATCCCCATCTCCTCCGCCACGGCCAGCTCGGCGGCCACGTCGTAGGGCACCCGGACGAACTGGATCGAGAACGGCGCCTCCGCGGCGGAGCCGTAGACGCCCTCCAGGATCACGTACACCGGGGTCGGGTCGTCCATGCAGTTGCCGACGCTGCCCGTGTTGAACAGGGTGCGCCGCTGCCGGTCCACCTCGTAGTACGGGTCGTGGGTGTCGCCGTACCCGACGACGGTGGGCTCCGGGCCGTCCCCGGTCGCCGGGGTGTTGGCGAACATCCCGAGGAACTCCGCCTCGTCGTGGTCGAACCGCACCCGCTTGTGCACGGTGCCCGCCGAGGCGTGGAACAGCCGGATCCGCCGCCCGCTCATCGTGAAGTCGTGGCTGAACGGCAGGGCCCGCAGCCACGCGCCCTGCCCCTCGGACAACTGCGCCAGCCACCAGGCCAGGGCCTCGCTGTCGTACTCCCGGTCGGGGTCGGGCAGGAAGTCGTCCCAGTTGCCGAGGATGTTGACCTCGCACCGGTCCCGGCACAGGTCGATGACCTCCCTGCCGCGCGGGCCCTTGCCGACGTAGTCGCCGAGGTTGAAGATCCGGGTGATGCCGCGGGCGTCGATGTCGGCGAGGACGGCGTCGAGCGCGGTCAGGTTGCCGTGCACGTCGGAGATCAGGGCGATGCGTTCGAGGGAGTGACTCACCGCAAGATCATATGCCGCCGGCCGCCGGCCCGCTGTCCCGTGCCGCCCCGGCCCGGACCGCCTCCGACCAGGGCCGCGATCAGCTCGCGCCCGAACCCGCCGCCGCCGCGCCGCCCTGCTCGGCGGCCGCCAGGAAGATCTCCGCCAGCACCGCCTGGTCGACGTCCGACAGCCGCCTGAACCGGATGCAGCTCTTGCCGATGTCCGCCTTCGGCAACCGGTCCTGGTAGGACTCGGGGAGGTAGCCGCCGTCGGGGGCGAGCGCCGTGACGTACACGGAGATGTGGTTCTTCCGGCTCGCCATCGAGATCAGCACGGTGTCGCCCTCGCGCCCGCTGGCGTACCGGTAGTGGAACTTCCCGTAGCCCGGCATGCCGAACTCCATGGTCGGCTCCAGCGCGGGCACGGTGCGCCGGATCAGGTCGTGCAGCTCGCCGAGTTCCGTCCTGCGTGGCTGTTCGAGCCCCGCGACGTACTCCTCCGGGGTACTCATGTCTTCATTCTTCCCGAAGGGGGCACGATTGGGGTATATATAAACCACCGTCGATAATGTGAGGGGTTCTCATGCCCATTCCGTTTCCGTTGCCGGACCCGCCCACGCTCTACCACCCGAATCCCCTGCTCGCCGAGCTGCGGGCGAACGACCCGGTCACCCAGGTGGAGTTCCCCGACGGCAAGCGCGCCTGGCTCGTCACCCGGTACGCCGACGTCCGCACCGTGATGATGGACGCCCGGTTCAGCCGCGCCACCGCGAGCTCCCCCGACCAGCCGCAGATGGGCCTGGGCATCCTGGCCAGCGAGTCCCTGATCGCCAAGGACCCGCCCGAGCACACCCGGCTGCGCCGCCTCGTCGCCCGCGCGTTCACCCACCGCCGGGTCGAGGAGCTGCGCCCCCGGGTCGCGGAGGTCGTCGCCGACCTGATCGCCGACCTGCGCAAACAGCCCGAGCCCGCCGACCTGGTGGAGAACTTCTCCCTGCCGCTGCCGGTGCAGGTGATCTGCGACCTGCTCGGCGTGCCGGCCGGCGACCGCGACCGGTTCCACGGCTGGTCGGACGCCGTGATGGGCAACTGGGAGCGGGACCAGGCGATCATGGTCGGCGGCTTCACCGAACTCGGCCGGTACTTCGCGGAGCTGATCGCCGAGAAGCGCGCCCACCCCGGCGACGACCTGATGACCGGCCTGATCGCGGCCCGCGACGAGCACGACAAGCTCACCGAGGAGGAGCTGGTCACCCTCGGCATCGGGCTGCTGATCGGCGGGCACGAGACCACCGCCAACCAGATCAACATGTTCCTGCTGACCCTGCGCGAGCACCCCGACCAGCTGGCGCTGCTGCGGTCCGACCCGGCGCTGCTGGAGACCGGGGTCGAGGAGCTGATGCGGTTCACCCAGCTCGGCAACTCCGTGTCCAGCATGATCCGGGTGACCACCGAGGACGTGCAGCTCAGCGGGGTCACCATCCCGGCGGGCTCGCCCGTGATGCCGGCCCTCGGCGTGGCCAACCGCGACCCGGCCGTGTTCGCCGACCCCGACCGGCTCGACGTGACCCGCGCGGACAACCCGCACATCGGTTTCGGCGCCGGCGCGCACCACTGCCTCGGCGCCCAGCTCGCCCGGATGGAACTCCAGGAGGCCCTGCGCGGCCTGCTGCACGGCCTGCCCGACCTGCGGATCGTCGCCGACGACGCGGACCTGGTCTTCAAGCCCACGATGATCGTGCGCAGCCTGCACTCCCTGCCGGTGGCGTGGTCATGACGGCGCAGTGGCAGGTCAGCGTCGATGGCTTCGCCTGCATCGGGTCGGGGATGTGCGCGGCCTCGGCCCCGGACTTCTTCGACCTCGACGGCCGCGGCAGGTCCCGGGCGCTGCACGAGAAGATCGACCCCGATGAGCGGGTACTGGACGCGGCGGTCTCCTGCCCCGTCGAGGCGATCGGCCTGGTGGACCTCGCGACGGGCGAAGAGGTGCCGCTGGAGTGACGGGCCGCCCGGCGGCGGGTCCAACCCCGGCCGCCGGGCCGCCGGCCATCCGGGATCTCCGCCGGGACGGTGGCCGTCCGGATTCGCCGCCGGGCCGCCGGCCGTCCGGGATCTCCGCCGGGACGGTAGCCGTCCGGGCCACGACCAGGGCTCGTATGGCCAGCCGCACCTCCGGCACCGTGCCGGTCGCCCAGCCGAGCCGGGCGGGCGGCTAGTCCTCGCGGACCCAACCGCGGCTGGTGCACAGCATCCACACGCCGTCGACGTCGATCTCGTCGCCGACGTCGTAGGCGTGGCCGACGAAGTAGCAGTGCGTCCCGGCCGGGGCGGCGGCCTGCACGGGCGCTGGGGCCACGACGGTCACCGGGACCGAGACCACGGTGAGTCCCGCGAGGGCGGCCGCGCCGACGAGGGCGGTGCGCAGGGCGGTGCGGGCACGGTTCACGGTGACCTCCTGGCGGTGTCCGCGCCTCCCGTGGCGCTGGGCGTGCCGCACAGGCTACGCCCCGCACCGGATCGACGCCACCCGTCGCTCAGCGGAGTCCAGAGTGGAGGTACGCGCGCAGGGCCCGGGTCCGGCGTTCGCACAGGGCCCGGGAGTAGCTGGCCAGCACCGTCGTGTCGACCGGGTCCCGGCCGGGCGCGCGGTGCACGACGGGCGCGTGGATCGACAGGAACGGCCGGTCCTGTACGGTCGCGCACTCCACCCGGTCGACCTCGGCCCACGGCACGGTCTGGGTGCTGGTCAGCCGGCGCAGCACGAGGTGTTCCGCCGTGAGGGTGACCCCGCGCATCGGGGCCCGGACGATGCCGGCGAGCGCGGCCAGGCCGAGGGGGACGTAGACGAGCATGACGTCGAGGTCGCGGCTCCGGGCGAGGGAGGCGACGCTGACCGTGAGGAAGAGGCCGAAGACGCCGAGCAGCGCGATGGTCTGCCACCACGGCCGCCAGGTCACCCAGCACCTCCTCTTTTAACCTTCCTTCCCGCTACCCTAGCCAGCGACTCCGGCCGTCCGCATCCCGGCGGGGCATAGGTCACAGTCGAGTAACGGCCGGATGGCGGGGGAAGATCCGCCCAGGTCAGTACCCGTCTAGGGCTCTTCCTCCGGGGTGGGGCCGGCCACCAGCAGCCGGGCCGCGCGGACGTGCTCCACGATGTCGGCGAGCGCGTCGTCGGCCTCGTCGTCGACCTCCGGCAGCGGCAGGTCGGCCGGCGGGTGGTGCAGCACCACGGACGCGGCCAGGTCGTTGAGGGCCGCCGACAGCTGGGCGGTCTGGGTGGCGTCCGGCGGGGGCGCGCCGGTGTCGAGCCGGACCGCGTAGCCGGTGACCGCGTCGGTGACGTTCTCCAGCGCGACCACGGCGGGCCACCACGCCGCCGCCCGGGTACTCGCCGGGGGCGGCTCCGCGAGCGCCTGCTCGACGGCGGTCCGCGCGTCGGCCAGCCCCCGGTACGCCTGCCGGCGCAGCCGCACCCGGTCGGTCGTGGCGGCCGGCCGCAGCGCCCCGTCGAGGTACGCGGCCACCCCGCGCACCGCCGTGGCGAACCGGGGCCCGATCCGGGCGTGCCAGGTCTCCGGCCACAGCAGGTAGCCGGCGACCAGCACGATCAGGCAGCCGAGCACGGTGTCCACGATCCGCAGCCCCAGCAGCCGCGAGCCGGCGTGGCTGGTCAGGTCGATCAGGAACAGGAACGCGGGCGTGGTGGCGACGGTCATCACGCCGTAGCCCCGGACCCGGCTGATCGGCACCAGGGCCATGGCGAGCACCACGAACGGGACCATCGGCCAGCCGGGCGGCACCAGCGCGAGCACCGTGCCGGCGACGGCGACCCCGAGGACCGTGCCGGCGGCGCGCTGGGCGGCCCGGGCGAACACCGAACCGAAGTCGGGCTTGAGGACGAACGCGACGGTGGTGGGCAGCCAGTACGACCGGTCCTGGTGCAGCAGGTCCGCCGCGACCAGGGCGATCCCCATGCACAGCGCCAGCCGGGTACCGAACATCAGCGCCGCCGGCGACAGCACCCTCGCGTACGCCTGCCGGATCCGGTCCGGCCGGGCCGCGCCGGGAGTGCCGTGCCCGGTGAGGTGGTCCTGGCCGGACTCGGAGACCGCGCGCAGCGCCACCCGCAGCGAGCGCAGGCCCGGGGTGTCGCCGGGCAGCTTCTCCGGCAGCCGGGGCGGGCGGTCCTCGCGGATCGCGTCGGCCAGCTCGAACACGGCGGCGACCATCCGGTCCGGCACCGGCTCGTTCTCCCACACCAGGGCCGAGGTGGACTCGCCCAGCAGGGTGCCGGCGTTGAGGAGTTCGAGGAGCTGGCGTTCCTCGTCGGTGCGCGGGCCGGTGCGCAGCCGGTACCCGAGCAGGTTGTCGTAGGCGTTGTTGAACGCGGCGGTCACGAACCGCCGGGCCGGGACCGCCGCCGGGGTGCCGGTCACCGCCAGCTGGTTGACGAGCGCGTCGAACGCCGCCGCCACGGCCGCGCGCTGGGGCCGCTGCCGGGCCAGGGGCCACTCGGCGAGCGCGAGGAGCAGCAGGAGGGCCGCGCCGGCCAGGTACAGCAGCGGCGGGGCCCACAGTGGCCCGGACAGCGGCATCGAGTAGCCCAGGACCCCGGTCACCACGAACTGCAACCCGGCCAGGGAGCTCACCGGGCCGGCCGCGGCCGCCGCCCCGCTGACGAAGAACAGCGCGACGAGGACGGGCAGCGCGTACACGTGGTGGCGCAGCTCGATCCCGACCACCATGCCGAGCGCGCCGGCCAGGGCGGGGACCGCGATCCGCAGCAGCCGGGTCCGGTACGCCTCCGAGCGGTCGTTCGCCGAGGACAGCAGCATCGCCAGCGCGGCGGGCACCACCAACGGCAGGTGGCCGGTCGCCAGGCCCACGGCGAGCACCACGACGACGGCGATGGTCAGGCGCAGGGTCGGGCCCCACGGGATGGGCGCGGACACCGGCCGCAGGGACAACACCAGCCAGTCCGGGGCGTAGCGGTCGGGACGCCACCACTGGGCCTGGGTCATATCTGAAAGATAATAGGCTTTCTCAGCGCTGTGAAAAGATCACACACACCGCCGACGAAAGGGACCGGGTGCATTCGGACAACCTCTACGTGATCCTTCTCATCGCCGGACTCGCGGTCCTCGCCAGCGTCGGGGCCGCCCGCCTGGCCAGCGGCGCCGGTCTTCCCGTCCTGCTCGCCTACCTGGGCGTCGGCCTCCTCCTCGGCGAGGACGGCCTCGGCCTGACATTCGACGACTCCCACCTCGCGCACAACGTCGGCAACGCCGCGCTCGCCGTCATCCTCGTCGAGGGCGGCCTCGCCAGCCACTGGCGCACCCTGCGCCCCGCCCTCCTGCCCGCCGGCGTGCTCGCCACCGTCGGCGTCGGCATCAGCGTGCTGGTCACGGCCCTCGGCGCGTGGCTGTTCATCGGCGTCGACTGGCAACTGGCCCTGATGCTGGGGGCGGTCGTCGCCTCCACCGACGCGGCGGCCGTGTTCTCCGTGCTGCGCAACCTGCCGCTGCCGGGCCGGCTCGGCGGGCTGCTGGAGGCCGAGTCCGGCTTCAACGACGCGCCCACCGTCATCCTCGTCGTCATGCTCAGCGCCACCGGGCTGGAGTGGAACGCACCCCTCATCATGCTGTACCAGCTGGCCGCCGGCGCCGCCCTCGGTCTCCTGATCGGCGGCGGTGGCGCGTGGCTGCTGCGCCGGCTGTCCCTGCCCTCCTCCGGCCTGTACCCGATCGCCGCGTTCGGCACCGGCATCATCGCGTTCGCCGCCGCCGGCGCCCTGGAGGCGAGCGGCTTCCTCGCCGCGTACCTGGCCGGCATCGTGCTCGGCAACGCCAAGCTGCCGCACCGCCGCGCCGTGCAGTCCGTCGCCGAGGGCCTCGGCTGGGTCGCCCAGATCGGCCTGTTCGTCATGCTGGGCCTGCTCGTCACCCCGCACGAGCTGGGCTCGGCCATCCTGCCCGCCCTGATCGTCGGCGCCGTCCTGCTGCTCGTCGCCCGCCCGGTGTCGGTGTTCGTGTCCCTGCTGCCGTTCCGGCTGCCGTGGCGGGAACAGGCGTTCCTGTCCTGGGCAGGCCTGCGCGGCGCGGTACCCATCGTGCTCGCCACCATCCCCGTGGTCGCCGGGGTGCCCGGCAGCGAACAGCTGTTCAACATCGTGTTCGTCCTCGTCGTCGCGTTCACCCTGGTCCAGGGCCCGACGCTGCCGTGGCTGGGCCGGGTGCTGCGGGTGACCGCGGCCGACCCGATCCGGGACATGGAGGTCGAGTCCGCGCCCCTCGACGCGCTCGCCGCCGACCTGCTCTACCTGACCGTCACGCCCACGTCCCGGCTGCACGGCTGCGAGATCTTCGAACTCCGGCTGCCCGCCCCGGCCGCGATCACCCTCGTGGTGCGGCGCGGGGAGGCGTTCGTGCCCGAGCGGCGGACCCGGCTGCGGATCGGGGACGAGCTGCTCGTCGTCACCGGGGCGGACAACCGGCCCGCCGTGGAGGACCGGCTGCGGGCGGTGGCGCGGGGCGGGCCGCTGGCGCGGTGGTACGGGTTCCGCTGATCAGCGGGCCGCCCAGCCGGTCGGGACCGTGTACTCCCAGCCCGGCTGCCACACGAACGGCGCGTCGACCAGCTCCTCCAGCGGGACACCCGACAGCAGGTGCCGCAGCGCCCACCGGTTCGCCGAGTGCGCGATGACCACGACCCGCCGGCCGTCCCAGCGCGCGGCCAGGTCCCCGAGGAACGTGGCGGTGGCCGCGACGACCTGCCGGTAGCTCTGCCCGCCCGGGAACGGCTCGTCGATCCGGGACAGGCGCGGGCCCAGCTCGGCGACAGGCGCGCCGTTGAGCGTGCCGTAGTCGCACTCGCGGAGCCGGCTGTCGAGGTACACCGGGACGGGTCGGTCCGTGAACGCCAGCGTCGCGGTCTCGACGGCCCGGCCCAGGTCGGAGGTGAAGACCGCGTCGGCGGCGCGGTGCCGCTCCCCGAGGGCCCGGGCGCCGTCGCGGCCGAACGCCGACAGCCGGCCGGGCAGCCAGCCGGTCGCGATGCCGGCCTCGTTGTCCTCGGTCTGGGCGTGGGTCTCGTACACCAGGGAAACGGCCATCGGGCCATCATGCCCGGCGGCCCGGGGGTGCGCTGCCCCGTGCGGCCGGTCAGCCCGGGTGCGCGCCGACCGCGTCGCGGATCTCCGTGCCGTGCGCCATCCCGCTGGACCGGGCGCAGTGCCCGCAGCAGAAGAACCGGCCGTCGACCTCGACGCCGTGCCCGAGGACCCGGCACCGGCAGTGCTCGCAGATCGGGGCCAGCCGGTGGGCCGCGCACTCCATGGAGTCGAACACGTGCACGTGCCCGCCGACCGTGTGCACCTCGAACGACATCCAGTAGTCGTTCCCACATACCTCGCAAGTCGCCATGCCCAATACTGTGCAAGACGCCGGCCGGCCCGGGGGCGGAAACTCCCGAAATCTAGGGGAGAATTTGGATGGTTTCGGTGGGTTCGCGAAGAGCCCGGCCGACGGTGCAGTACTTCTCGTGCACCCGGTGCGCGACCGCCTCGAACACCCCGGCCGCCTCCTCGTCGCCGGGCGGCAGCTCGATCTCGTAGGTCGCCGTCACCGGCCCGAGCTTCGTCGGCTCGACCTTCTCCGCGTCGACCCGGACGGCGAGCCGGACCAGGCGGTGCCCGCGCTTGGCGGTCAGCGGCTCGACCGTGACGATCTCGCAGCCGCCGAGCGCCGCCAGCAGCAGCTCCACGGGCGAGAACACACCCTCGTCGTCCGCGCCGCCGATCGCGACCCGCGCGCCCCGGTCGTTCGTGGCGAAGAACCCGCCGTCGTCGGTCCGCTCAACGTTCACTGTGGCCATGGTCGCCGATGCTAGCGGGCGCGCGGCCCGGTGTCCGGTGCGGCACGGAATCATCCAGGACAAGAGACCTCGACGGGTACGGCGCCGCCGCGCACCACCCCGACCTCGTCGCCCTGGGCCCGGGTGGCGGCTGCGACCGGGACGGCGCGGTCGGCCACCGGTGTCGGGGCCGCTCCCGAGTGACCCGCGCTGTCCGGGGCCAGCTCCGGATGCGCCGCGCGGTCGGCGGGTTCCGCGTGGGCCGCACGACCGGTGGCGGGGGCCGAGAGGCCGAAGGCCAGGCCGGCCGCGACCAGCACCGTTCCGGCCATCGCGCCCGCCGACGGCACCGTCCCGTCCAGCACGGCCGTCGCCGCCAACGCGGCCACCGGCAGCAGCCCGGCGAACATGCCCGCCTTCTCCACCCCGAGCCGGGCGAGCCCGCCGTACCAGAGGACGAACGCGAGCGCGGTGAGCACCACGGCCAGGTACAGCAGCGCCCCGGTCTCCGGCCACGTCGGCACCCGCCAGGTCTCCCCTGCCGCCACCGACGCGACGAGCAGCAACGGCACGGCGAACAGGCACGCGTACGTCGCGATGGCGATCGGGGTCAGCTCCGCGAGCAGGGGCGCGGCGAGCAGCGAGAAGCCGACCTCCCCGGCGAGGGTGCCGGCGGACCACAGCAGCCCGGCGGTACTCGCGTGCCCCGCGCCCTGCACCAGCGCCACCCCGGCCACGATGACGGCCGCGCCGACCGTGATCCGCAGGGCGGGCCGGCGGCGGGCGAGCAGCGGGCCGATCAGGGCGAGCACGACGGGCGTACCCCCCACGACCGTGCCCACGACCGCCGGCTCGGCCTCGCGCAGGGCGGCGAGCAGGCAGACGTTGAAGCCGACCAGGCCCACGGCGGCCAGCACGACCAGCCGGACGCCGGACCGGAGCCGGAGCCGGGGCAGCCGGCGGGCGATGACCAGCAGGATCACGACCGCGAGGGTGTAGCGCAGCACCTGCCCGGCCAGCGTCGGGTAGGACAGCAGCGCCCGGCTGATCGGGACGGAACTGCCGAGGATGACCATCGCGGACGTGCACAACGCGGTGCCGAGAACCTTCATGCCGGGTACGCTAGTACCGCGTTGGTCCGCCTTATAGGGCCAATTGATCAGTGAAAAAGGGGACCAATGCTCGGGCTCTCCCTCACCGGGCCGGCGCGCGGCGACCAGCTCGTCGACGCGCTCCGCTCCGCCGTGCGCGACGGCACCCTCGCCCCCGGCACCCGGCTGCCCTCCAGCCGCGACCTCGCCGCCGACCTGCGGGTCTCCCGGGGCCTCGTCGTCACCGCCTACGAACAGCTCACCGCCGAGGGCTGGCTGTCGGCCCGGCGCGGCGCCGGCACGGTCGTCGCGCTGGCCCCCACCCCGACCCAGGACCCTTTCCGGGTACGCGACGAGCCGCCCCTCCCCGTGCCCCTGCGCCCCGGCGTCCCCGACCTGGCCCTGTTCCCCCGGGCGGGCTGGCGGCGCGCCTACGAACACGCCCTGGCCACGATGGTCGACGTCGACCTCGACTACCCCGACCCCGCCGGCTCCCCCCGGCTGCGCGCCGCCCTCGCCGAACACCTCGGCCGGGTCCGCGCCGCCCGGGCCGACCCCGCGCACCTCCTGGTCACCACGGCCACCGCCCAGGCCCTCGCCCTGCTCGCCACCGTCCTGCCCGGCCGGCGGATCGGCGTGGAGGACCCGGGCAGCGCCGGCGTCCGCGACCACCTGCTCGCCAACGGCCTCGAACCCGTGCCCGTGCCCGTCGACTGCTCCGGGATCACGGTGCCCCCGCCCGGACTAGCGGCGGTGCTGGTCACGCCGGCACATCAGTACCCCACCGGTGTCGTGCTGTCCCCCGCCCGCCGGGCCGCCCTCGTCGCCTGGGCGCGCGACACCGGCGCCCTGATCATCGAGGACGACTACGACGCCGAGTTCCGCTACGACCGCGACCCCGTGGGCTGCGTGCAGGGCGTCGCCCCCGACGTGACCGCCCTGCTCGGCTCCGTCAGCAAGGCCCTCGCGCCGGCCGTCCGGCTCGGCTGGCTCCTCGTCCCGCCGGGCCTGTGCGGGGCCGTCACCCGGGCCAAGACCGCCGCCGACCGGGGCGGCCCCACCCTCGAACAGCTCGCCCTCGCCGAACTCCTCACCGGCGGCGGCTACGACCGGCACCTGCGCCGGGCCCGCCGCGCGTACCGCACCCGCCGCGACGCGCTCGCCGCCGCCGTCGCCACGTACCTGCCCGACGCCACCGTCGAGGGCATCGCCGCCGGGCTGCACGCCGTCGTGAGCCTGCCGTCCGGAGTGGACGATGTGGACCTGTGCGCCCGGGCCCTGCAGCACGGACTGGCCCCGACCCCGCTGAGCAGCCTGCGGTTGGCGGCGGCGGGGCCCCCGGGCCTGGTGATCGGGTACGCGGCAACCAGCCCGGGCGAGCTGACCGACGGCATCCGACTCCTGGCGGAACTCCGAACGGACGCCGGCTCCCCCGGTACCCGATGAAGGCTCTTCGTCCCGAGTTCCGGGTTCCGCCTCAGCGCCCGGCGGCCGTCGGCTGTGGAGCGCCCGCCAGGCGGTGCAGGACGTGCGCGACCTCAAGGTCCAGCTCCAGGTCCGGGGCCGGCGGCTCCAGCCCCGCCACCTCGCCGCCCACCCGGGCCACGGCCAGCACGATGGCCAGGTCGCGTACCCCGCGCGGGCGCGCCACGGCGACCACAGTCCCGGATCCGAACCCGTAATTGCGCGCCTGGGACCTGGCTGCGGCGTCGAGCTCGGCGTACGTCAGGACGTGGTCGCCGTGACGCACGGCTATTTTCTGCCGATTTCTCGTCACCTGGGCGTCAAATCCGTCCAACACGCCGGGCGAGGTTCTCCGCACCGGACTGTCGGCCCCGACACGCCGTTCCGTCGGGCCGTCCGCCCTGACCGCGACCACGCACGCCCCCGCCGACCCGCCCATCCGTTCAGCCATGCCGCCACTCCCCGACCGCCACCGCGCGGGCTCCGGGCATCGCCGGGGTCCGCCCACATACTCCGTCAGCCATGCCGCCACTCCCTGTCGCGCGTGCCCCGAACCCCGACGCCACCCACGCCAACGCCCCACTCAGCTGCCGGCCCGGGCCGGCGTCACGCGCGCGGATCGCCGAGGCCAGCCCACCTGACCCGTCAGCCATGCCGTCGCTCCCGGACCGCTGCCGCGAGCACCCGCAGCACCCCTGCCAGCCGCGCCGCTCCCCACTCCCCGGAGTCCAGCACCAGCCCGGCCACGCCCCGCTCCCCCTCCGCGATCCGCCACGCCCACTCCCCGACGACCCTGCGGTCCGCGCCGGTGGTGTCCACGACCAGCCGCGCCGGCCGGCCCTCAGCTCGCAGCGTCGCCAGTGCGGCGGCGACCCGGCCGGGCGAGTCGGCGGGCAGCACGAGCTCACCCGGAACGCCCCAGTCCCGGACTCCGGCCGCTCCCGGCACGCCGGTCGGGTCCGGGGTCGCGGCCCGACCGGGGTGGAATTCCTGCAGAGCGACAGACCCGAGACGGGTACGGAACCCCGGCGCGCCCGTCCGTGGGGGCGCGCTGTCCACGGGTGGAGGAACGGCACCGGCGGGTGCGGTCCCCTGCCGGCTGTCGATCAGCCGGGAGCGTGGCCCCGGGCGCCGGGCTCCGACCCCGGCACCCGGGAGTCCGGCGCCCACCTCCACAGCGATGAGCAGGTCCTTCTCCCACCGGCGAGCCAGGCTGAACGTCGACTCCGACACCGATCCGGACGCGAAGCCGGCCACGAGGTCGGGCACGGGACCCGCCAGGGGTCCAGCGGTCGACCCGGGCACCCCGGGCACGGGTCCTGACAGCGACGGTCGCGTGACGACGACGAACAGCCGGTCGTCCTCCCCGCCGAGAACGGCCTCGACGGCGTACCGGTGCCGCGCGGCGACCACGCTGTCGACCAGCGCGGTCCGGCCGTCGGAGACCCGCACGCCACCCCACCACCCCTTCAAGTTAGCATTACCTAACTTAGGGCAGGCTAACGTGTTGCCGGCGCGCTGTCACCCGTGACCCGACCCACAACACCCTCCAGACAGGACGAAGGCCCGCCACCCCGGAGGGCGACGGGCCACTCGCACGAAATGCCGGCCTTCTGCCGCCGAACGCGACACCGCCTCATGGCGCGGAGCTGGTCGGTGCGGCACCGTGCGGAGCCGGTCGGTGCGGCACCTCGCGGTCGGCGCGAAACTGGACGGTGCGGCACCGTGCGGTCGGCGCGAAGCCGGTCGGTGCGGGGTGAAACGGTGCGAGGCGGGAACGCCTGCCGGCACTCCCACCCCGTGGTGACACGGCACGGGGTGGGAACGCCTACCGGCACTCCCACCCCGTGCCGAACGTCAGCTGTCCGTCGACTCCGTGGCGGTCCCGGAGTCCTCGGGCGGGGTCGCGGCGGCCGGCTTCGCCCGCTTCCGCGGCGCCGGCGTCTCCGCCTCCACCGAGGCGGGCGGGTCGATCGAGGTGGCCGGACCGGCGGTCATGGCCGTGTCCGTCGGGGTCGGCTGCTTCTCCGGGGCGGACTCCGCCTCGGACGGCCCACCCGTGCCGTCCAGCAGGTGCCCGAGTGCCGCACCGGTGATCCGGCGGAACTTGCGCCCCGGCCGGCGACGGTCCAGCACCGCCACCTCCAACTGGGGCCCCTCCAGCACGCGCGGCTTGCCACCCTCGCCGCCCACGCTGGCCAACGCGGCGATCGCCAGCTTCAGCGCGTCGCCCAGGGCCGCCTCCGGGTTGTGGCTCTGGCGCAGCTTGTTCGAGATGGCCTCGGTCGAGCCGCCCATCGCGATGAAGCCGGCCTCGTCGCCCACGGAGCCGTCGTACGTCAGGCGGTAGAGCTCGTCCGTCTGCGGGGTCGCCCCGACCTGCGCGACGCAGACCTCCACTTCGTACGGCTTCGAGGAGTCGGTGAAGATGGCGCCGAGGGTCTGCGCGTACCCGTTCGCCAGGCCCCGGGCGTTCACGTCGCGGCGGTCGTAGGAGTAGCCGCGCAGGTCGGCCATCCGCACCCCGGCGGCGCGCAGGTTCTCGAACTCGTTGTACCGGCCCACGGCCGCGAAGCCGATCCGGTCGTAGATCTCGCTGATCTTGTGCAGGGCCGTCGACGGGTTCTCCGCGACGAACAGCACCCCGCCCTCGTACGTCAGGACGACGACGCTGCGCCCCCGGGAGATGCCCTTGCGGGCGTACTCCGAGCGGTCCCGCATGATCTGCTCGGGTGAGGCATAGAACTGCATAGCCACGGCTGGGCTCCTCTCAGTGAGTCAGGGGTCAGACGGAACGCTGGGCGACGATCGCCTCGGCCAGCGCGGCGGTCTCGGCGTCGCCCAGGCGGTGGGTGCCCTCGGCGGTGGCCGTCATGACGATCGGGAAGATCCGGCGGGACAGGTCCGGCCCACCGGTGGCGGTGTCGTCGTCCGCCGCGTCGTACAGCGCCTCGATGGCCATCGCCTGCGCGTCGGCGATGCTCACCCCCGGCGTGTACCGCTTCTTCAGGGAGGACTTGGCGAACAGCGAGCCGGAGCCGATCGCGTGGTAGTCGCGCTCGGCGTAGATGCCGCCCGCGACGTCGTAGCTGAAGATCCGGCCGGCCTTCGCCGGGTCCACCGCGTCGAGGTCGAAGCCCGCGAACAACGGCACGACGACGAGGCCCTGCATCGCGGCGCCCAGGTTGCCCCGGATCATCGTCGCGAGCCGGTTGGCCTTGCCGTCCAGGGTGAGGGGGGTGCCCTCGATCTTCTCGTAGTGTTCCAGCTCGACCTGGAACAACTTGATCATTTCCAGGCCGACGCCCGCGGTACCGGCGATGCCGATCAGCGAGTACGCGTCCGCCGGGTAGACCTTCTCGATGTCACGGCTGGCTATGAGGTTGCCCATGGTCGCGCGGCGGTCACCGGCGAGCACGACCCCGCCGGCCGCCGCGACCGCGACGATCGTGGTCGCGTGCGGGGCCATGTCGGCCGCGCTGCCCGGCGGGAGCGCGCGCCCGCCCGGGAGCATCTCCGGGGCGGCGGCGCTCAGGAACTCGGTGAACGACGAGGACCCCGGAGTGGTGAAGAAAGCTGGAAGACGCCCGGGTGAATCAAATCCCGATGCCACGTGGTCTCCTTCAGATACTCGATCGCCTTGCGAAGGCTGCCGACGTTGTCTTGGAACTGGCCGAGCCCACCACTGCACTGGAAACAAAGGTTGCCACGTACGTTACCGAATTCATGATCGTGGTCAACGTGCTCGGGGGCCGGCACACCGCGGGTCGCGGACCGTCCACCCTGCTCCACCGGCAGGGCGCGGTCGCTCGCGGAAGTCGTTGGGGGAACGGGTCGGCGGCCGCTCGGGCCGCCGGATGACGCGCCCTGTCGCTCCGGCGATTCCACACGGCCGGCCGTGGCGTGCCCGTCGTCACGGGACCCGCCGTGGCCGGCCCCGCCGGATGGGCGATGACCGCTCACGCAGAGGTCGGCACAGGAGTTCCGCATGGAACGACCGCGAGCGGGGCCCGGACCGTTCCCGTCCGATACGGAATCGGACATATGCGTCTACTGTCCGCCTTTTTGCACGTATCCTCTGATGAACTCTTCCGCGTTTTCTTCCAGGACCGAGTCGATCTCGTCCAGCAGGTCGTCGACGTCCTCGCCCATCTTCTCCCGGCGCTCGGCGGCCTCCGGGTTGACGGCTGGTGGCGGGGTGTCGACCTCGTCGTCCTTGCGGTTCTTCCCCGACTGCGACTGCCCACCGGTGTCACGTGTAGCCATCGGTGATCTCCCTCCTGAGAAGCGTCACTCACCCTAACGCGCCGGTGTGACAAAACAGTCCCCCGGCACGTTCAGACTTGAACTGTTACGCCGAACCCTTACCGGTCAGCGCCTCCAGGAGATCCTTGGCGCTCGCACACCGGTCGAACAACGCACCGACGTGCTTCTTGGTGCCCCGTTCCGGCTCCAGCATCGGCACCCGGACCAGCGCCTCGCGGCCCACGTCGAAGATGACGGAGTCCCAGCTGGCGGCGACGACCTCGGAGTAGTACTGCGCGAGGCAGCGGCCCCGGAAGTACGCCCGGGTGTCCTCCGGGGGCTCGGTGACCGCGCGGGCCACCTCCTCGTCGGTGAACAGCCGCTTCATCGAGCCACGGGCCACCAGGCGGTGGTAGAGACCCTTCTCCAGGCGCACGTCGGAGTACTGCAGGTCGACGAGCTGGAGTTTCGGGGAGGCCCAGGTGAGGTCCTCCCGTTCCCGGTACCCCTCGAGGAGTCGCAGTTTGGCCACCCAGTCGAGGGTGTCCGCGCAGCTCATCAGGTCGGAACCGAGCCGGGAGAGGATGTCCTCCCAGTGCATGAGGACGTCCTCGGTCTCCTCGTCGGTGCCCTTGGCGTCCACATAGTTGCGGACCCGCTCGTAATAGGCCCACTGGATGTCGAGGGCGGTGAGGCGGCGGCCGTCGCGCAGGCGCACCCGGTGCGTGAGGGTCGGGTCGTGGCTGATCGCCTTCAGCTCGCCCACGGGGTCGGCGATGGCGAGGTCGCCCGCGAGCGCCTTGTCCTCGATCATGGCCAGCACCAGGGAGGTGACGCCCACCTTGAGGTACGTGGCGATCTCGGCCAGGTTCGCGTCGCCGATGATGACGTGCAGCCGCCGGTACTTGTCCGCGTCGGCGTGCGGCTCGTCCCGGGTGTTGATGATGGGCCGCTTGAGCGTGGTCTCCAGCCCGACCTCGACCTCGAAGAAGTCCGCGCGCTGGGTGATCTGGAAACCGGTGCCCGAGCCGTCCTGGCCGATGCCGACCCGGCCGGCGCCGCAGTAGATCTGGCGGGTGACGAAGAACGGCGTCAGGTACGCCACGATGTCGGCGAACGGCGTGGACCGCTTCATCAGGTAGTTCTCGTGGGAGCCGTAGCTGGCACCCTTGTTGTCGGTGTTGTTCTTGTACAGGTTGATCGGCGGCGCGCCCGGGATCGTGGCGGCCCGGCGCGCGGCCTCGGCCATCACCCGCTCACCGGCCTTGTCCCACAGCACGATGGCGCGCGGGCCGGTGACCTCGGGGGTCGAGTACTCCGGGTGGGCGTGGTCGACGTAGAGCCGGGCGCCGTTGGTGAGGATGACGTTGGCCAGGCCCAGATCCTCGTCGGCGAGCGCCTCGGCCGGGTCGTAGAGGGCGCCGGAGTAGCTGAAGCCGCGGGCGTCGCGGAGCGGCGACTCCTCCTCGTAGTCCCAGCGGGCGCGGCCACCGCGGGTCAGCTCGGGTCGGGCTCCGTAGGCGTTGACGATCTGGGAGGAGGTCACCATGGGGTTGGCCCCCGGCTGTCCCGGCACCGAGATGCCGTACTCCACTTCGGTACCCATCACGCGACGCACACTCATCCGCACACCCCGCCCCTCAATCGGCCGACTCTACGCTGAAGCCTACGGGGATTTAGGAGATTCCATAAGCTCGTAGTGGCGGACAAGCTTCACAGCGTAGGGCTTTTGGGCCTTACCCTGCCGCGCCGACACAGAACTCGTTTCCCGCTGGTCCGGGGACGCGATCCGGGCGGCCTCGGACCCACGGTCGTGGCCCGGCGTGGTCGTCATGCCGGCAACACTAGCGCGGGTCAGGCCGCGAGGTCCCAGTGATGCCGGTCCCGGACGGCCGTGACCAGGGCGTGGGTGGTGACGGGGCCGGCGAAACCGTCGACGGTCAGCCCGGCCTCTGCCTGGAACCGGCGCAGGGCCGCGTCGTCATCACCGGGGAGGCCGAGTTCGGCCAACATCTCGTGCACGACGTCGGGGTCGGCCGGCGGGGCCGCCGTGGTGTCGGTCGCCACCACCCCGGCCAGTGCCGTGCCCACCGCTCGGAACATCTGTCGCAGGTCGCTCATCACGCACCCCTTTGTCTCTGGTACCTCCAGGGTGGCGCGGTACGGGCCGTCCGGCATCAGGCCCAGGTCGGACCACACCCACTCCGCGGGGTACGACCTAGGTCGGACACGGATCGGGGTTTCCCCTGAGACCGGGTCGCCGGGGAGGTCGGGGTGCGGCCCCTGGTGGACGGCTCAGGTCGGGTGGACCTGTCCGGAGAGGTCCACGGGCCCGGGCGCCGGGGGCGCGGCTTGGCGAATGGCCCCGAGGTCGGGCTGCCGGCCCGGGGCGCAGGCCGCCGCTCGGCCCTCGGTGGCGTCTCCGGGCAGGTCAGTCGGTGGCGAGGCGGGCGTGCAGGTGGTCGTCGTGCCGGACCCCGCCGTCGTCGCGGGAGCCGCCCCGGCGGGTGCCCTCCAGGACGTAGCCGGCGCGGTCCGCCACCCGGCAGTCGGCCGCACGGCCGGCGAGGTGCAGGAACTCGATCCGTTCCAGGCCGAGGGCTCCGAACGCCCAGCGGGAGACGGCCCCGATCGCGTCGACCTCGATGCCCTGGTCGCGGGCCCAGGGGGCGATCCGGAAGCCCAGTTTGGCGGTACCCCACGTCTGGTCTATGCGGTTGAGGTGCACCATGCCGAGCAGGTTCCCCTCGGTGATCTCCAGGATCGAGAAGGTGACCTGATGTCCGGCGGACCAGTCCCCCAGCCCCTGGCACCAGGCGGTGGCGGTGGCCTCGTCGGTGACGCCGGGGGCCGGCTCGACCCCCGGGTCCTGGAGCATCCGCCAGGCGGCGGGCCCCTCCGGCGCGTGCGGCGGCCTGAGCTGGATGTTCCCGGCGACGATCTCGACGGGGTCAATGGCGGACATGAGGCTCATGCTGCCGGATGGCCGGGATCGCCGGGGCGCCGGCCCGCCGTGTCCACAGATCCGCGGGCCCCGTCGGGGCTCCGTCGATGCGTCGGGGAGCCGCTCAGCACGACCCGGTACGGCCACACGGGGGCCCGGCTCAGCCGACGCGTCGCGGAAGCCGTGTGTCGGCGGGGCGGAATCCTGCCCCCGAAGGGCGGGGCTGGCCGGCCGGGACCCGCATCCGCCCCGCCAGGCCCCGGGAACAACGGCGAACGGCCCGGTCACCTGGGTGACCGGGCCGCCGCGGGAGTGCTACAGGTACTGACCGGTGTTGCTGGCCGTCTCGATGGAACGGCCGGCGTCGGCGCCCTTGCCGCCGGAGACGAGCGTGCGGATGTAGACGATCCGCTCGCCCTTCTTGCCGGAGATCCGGGCCCAGTCGTCGGGGTTGGTGGTGTTGGGCAGGTCCTCGTTCTCGCGGAACTCGTCGACGCAGGCGTCGAGCAGGTGCTGCAGGCGCAGCCCCTTCTTGCCGGAGGACAGGAAGTTCTTGATGGCCATCTTCTTGCCCCGGTCAACGATGTTCTGGATCATCGCGCCGGAGTTGAAGTCCTTGAAGTACAGGACCTCCTTGTCACCGTTGGCGTAGGTGACCTCGAGGAACCTGTTCTCCTCGGTTTCGGTGTACATCCGCTCGACGACGGCCTGGATCATGCCGGCGACGGTGGCGTTGCGGGCGTTGCCGTGCTCGGCGAGGTCCTCGTCGTGCAGCGGCAGCGTGTCCAGGATGTACTTCGAGAAGATGTCCTTGGCCGACTCGGCGTCCGGACGCTCGATCTTGATCTTCACGTCGAGCCGGCCGGGGCGCAGGATGGCTGGGTCGATCATGTCCTCGCGGTTGGAGGCACCGATCACGATCACGTTCTCCAGGCCCTCGACGCCGTCGATCTCGCTCAACAGCTGCGGGACGATGGTGTTCTCCACGTCGGAGGAGACGCCACTTCCACGGGTACGGAAGATGGAGTCCATCTCGTCGAAGAACACGATCACCGGCGTACCCTCGCTGGCCTTCTCGCGGGCCCGCTGGAAGATGAGCCGGATGTGCCGCTCGGTCTCGCCCACGTACTTGTTCAGCAGCTCGGGACCCTTGATGTTCAGGAAGAAGCTGGTGTGCTTCTCCTGCCCACGCAGCTCGGCGATCTTCTTGGCCAGCGAGTTGGCCACCGCCTTGGCGATCAGGGTCTTGCCGCAGCCGGGCGGCCCGTAGAGCAGAACGCCCTTCGGCGGGCGCAGCTGGTGCTCCCGGAACAGCTCGGCGTGCAGGAACGGCAGCTCGACGGCGTCGCGGATCATCTCGATCTGACGGTCGAGGCCTCCGATATCGCTGTAGTCGATGTCGGGGACCTCTTCGAGGACGAGCTCCTCGACCTCGCTCTTGGGCACCCGCTCGTAGGCGTAGGCCGCGCGCGGTTCCACCAGCAGGGAGTCGCCGGGACGCAGGTGCGTACCGATCAGGGTCTCCGCGAGGTGGACCACCCGCTCCTCGTCCGCGTGCGACATGACGAGCGCACGGTCGCCGCCCTCGAGGATCTCCTTGAGGGACACGACCTCGCCGGCACGCTCGAAACCGAGCGCCTCGACGACGTTGAGGGCGTCGTTGAGCAGGACTTCCTGCCCGCGACGGAGTTTGTCGAGCTCAATGGACGGTGAGACCACGACCCGGAGTTTGCGGCCGCCGGTGAAGACATCCACCGTGTCGTCGTCGTATCGACCCAGGAATACACCGTATCCACTGGGTGGCTGGGCCAGTCGGTCGATTTCCTCTTTGAGCGTGATGATCTGTTCGCGCGCGTCCTTGAGCGTGGCGACCAGTCGCTCGTTCTGCTCCGATGACCGCTGCAACTGGGCCTGGGTGGCGGCGAGCCGCTCTTCCAGGAGCCTCAGGTGCCGTGGACCATCCGTCAGCTTGCGCCGTAGTAGCGCGAGCTCCTCCTGGAGGAACTCGACCTGCGTGGAGAGGTCCTGCGCCTCCTGCTCCCACCGCTCGGCGCGCGCGTCAGCATCTTCGTTTCGTGCCACGTCCCACCTCCCCGGGCTTGACGTCGTGTTCTCCACACTAACGGTTGCGGAGGCAAAATCGATCCCCCTGATCCGGCGATTCCCGACGCGTTACGGCGCGGTAGGTTGGGTCCGTATGGCCAGGGGCCTGGCCGAGGGGGAGGATGCGCGATGTCAGAGCTGCGGGTATGGGTCGATCAGGATCTGTGCACGGGTGACGGCCTGTGCGTGCAGTACGCGCCGGAGGTCTTCGAATTCGACGTCGACGGCCTCGCTTACGTGAAAAATGACAGCGGAGAGTTGCAGCTCGACCCCGGAGTGCGAGTAGGTGTCCCGGATCACCTGAAGTTGGACGTGATCGACGCCGCCAAGGAGTGCCCGGGCGACTGCATCCACGTGCACCGGGCGGCTGACGACGTTGTCGTGGCCGGGCCGCACGCGGCGGAGTAGGGCGCCAGCCGGGCCGCACGCGGCGGAACAGGTGCCGCGCGACCCGCGACGGAAACGGCCCGGCCACGGAGTCGAAACTCCGCGCCGGGCCACGTTTCCCCAGCTGGAAGGCTAGAAAGCCCCCCGACCGGTGAGTTGTCCCAACAGGTGGGCGAACTGTTCCAACCTGTCCATCTGCCCGGCCCCACCGTCCGTGACGGTCTTGCCGAACCGCAGCGAGTCGTGCCGGATCGGGGTGGCCTCCCCGGCCTCCGCGACCGCGCCGGCCTCGTCGAGCGAGCTGAGCAGCACGTACACGTCGACGCCCTCGCGGCGGATCGTGCCGTTGGGCTCGCGGAAGAGCCGGCGACGGTATCCGACCTCGGTGACGGCCGCGAGCGGGATCACCCGGACCGCCGACGTCATCGAGCCGGGCGGCCCCTCCTCCTCGGGCAGGTCCTCGCCGTGCCACAGCAGCAGCCGGTGGCCGTCGCAGATCGCGGCCTCCTGCCACACGGCGTTGAACTCGTTGACGAACCGCTCCAGGGTGAAGCCGAGGACCGTCGCGCCGACCAGCAGCGGCTCGACGGCGGCGAGGGCCACGTCCGGGTCGCGCAGGTAGGCCCGGGCCGCGACGTCCAGCTCCTGGTACGGGGACCAGTCGGGGAAGATCGCCAGGTCGTCACTCACTATCGTCGGCACCCTTCTGAGCGGTGTCCTGTGGGGCGGTGTCCTGCGCGGCGGCGTCCTTCTGGGCGGCCTTGCGGGCCTGGTACGCCTCGATGCCCTTGCTGGGCTTGCGCCGCCGGACCGGGCCGGTGACCCCGGGGGCGAGCTTGCGGGCCGTGACCAGGAAGGCGGTGTGCGCGATCATCCGGTGCTCCGGGCGCACGGCCAGGCCTTCGAGGTGCCAGTCGCGGATCATGCTCTCCCAGGCGTGCGGCTCGGTCCAGCCGCCGCGCTCCCGGAGCGCCTCGCACAGCTCGGACAGCTGGGTGGTGGTCGCGACGTAGCCGATCAGCACCCCGCCGGGGATGATCGCCTTCTCCACCATGTCGAGCATCTCCCACGGCGTGAGCATGTCGAGGATGACGCGGTCGATGTCGTTGCCGTCGAAGCCGGCCACGTCGCCGAGCCGCAGGTCCCAGGTCGGCTGGTCGCCCCCCAGGAAGTTTTCCACGTTCTTGCGGGCGATCGCGAGGAAATCCTCACGCATCTCGTAGGAGATCAGCCGGCCGGAGGGGCCGATCGCCCGGAGCAGGGAGCAGCTCAGGGCGCCCGAGCCGGCACCGGCCTCCAGGACCCGCGCGCCCGGGAAGATGTCGCCGAGCGCGACGATCTGGGCGGCGTCCTTCGGGTAGATCACCTGGGCGCCGCGGGGCATGCTCAGCACGTAGTCGGCGAGCAGGGGCCGCAGGGCCAGGTACGCGGTGCCGCTGACCGACGTGAACACCGACCCCTCGGGGCTGTCGAGGATCTCGTCGTGGCTGAGCGCTCCGCGGTGGGTGTGGAACTCCTTGCCGGGTTCCAGCACGATCGTGTGCATCCGGCCCTTGGGGTCGGTGAGCTGCACCCGGTCGCCGGGGCGGAACGGTCCACGCGGCTGCATCACTTGCGTTGTCTCCTCGGTTCGAGCAGGAAGGCGAGGTCCTCGGTACGCAGGACCCCGACAACATCCTGCCCGGCGGTCACCAGGTACTCACCGGCCGGGTTGGCCCGGACCTCCTCGGCCACCGCCTCGCCGTCCAGATCGATCGACAGGCGTCGTACGGTCGCGATGTCGCGGGCGGCGAGGTCGACGGCCATCCAGGGGCTGCGGTGCGCGGGGACGGCGTGCGCGGCGGGCCAGCGGACCAGGGCGACCGGCCGGTCCCGCGCGTCGGCGATCATGATCCCGCCCGCGGCGGCCTCGTCGGCCCGGCGCAGCGCCTCGGCGATCGGGGTGCCGGTGGTGACCGTGATCAGCGGGCGGACCAGCTCCCCCAGCCGGATCTCCGGCACCCGGCGCAGGATCGCGCCCAGCCGGATCGCCGAGGAGGCCCCGGACCACAGCACGGACACCACCAGGGCCGTGAACGCGACCCCGATCCAGGTCAGCCGGTCGGTCAGCGCGCCGGCCACCATCGCCAGCCCGAGCGCCACCGCGACCACCCGGCCGACCCAGCCGGCCACCACGCTGCCGGTGTGCCGGTTGCCGGTCGCCGACCAGACCGCCGCGCGCAGCGCCCGCCCGCCGTCCAGCGGCAGGCCGGGCAGGAGGTTGAGGACGGCGATCAGCAGGTTGCTCAGGGCCAGTTGGAAGGCCAGTTCGCGGGCGACGGTGCCCGGTTCGGTCAGGGTGAACAGGGCGACGCCCAGGCCGCCGAGCAGCAACGACACGCCCGGGCCGGCGAGGGCGACGAGGAGTTCGGCGCGCGGGCGGGGGGCCTCGGAGTCCATTTCCGTGTACCCGCCGAGCAGTTCGAGGGTGATCCCGCGCACCCCGATCCCCGAGCGCAGGCTCACCACGGCGTGCCCGAGCTCGTGCAGCAGGACCGAGAGCAGCAGGGCCACGACGAAGAGCAGCGCTATCAGGTACGGCGCGGGGCCGGTGAGCTGCGGCAGGTGGCCCCGGACCACGGAGCCGTACCCCACGGTGACCGCGACGGCGAACAGCAGCCAGGACGCGTGCACGTACACCGGGACGCCCAGGACCGCGCCCACCCGGAGCGCCGCCGTCCTTCGCTGTCGACTCACCGCACCGATGCTACGTGTCGGGGGTGTCCCATACTCTTTACGGCATGACGACGACCGAGCACGCGGAGCCACGACGGGTCGCCCTGTCGCCGTCCCGGGCGGCCGACTTCAAGACGTGTCCGCTGCTCTACCGGCTGCGGGCCATCGACCGGCTGCCCGAGCTGCCCACCCCGGAGATGGCCCGGGGCACCCTGGTGCACTCGGTGCTGGAGCACCTGTTCGACCTGCCGCCGGCCGAGCGGACCCCGGAGCGGGCGGCGGAGATGGTGGCCCCGGAGTGGTCCCGGATGAGCGGGGAGACCCCGGACCTGGCGGCCCTGTTCGAGGGCGGCGAGGCCCCGGCGGAGTGGCTGACCTCGGCGGAGGAGCTGCTCGGCGGGTATTTCACCCTGGAGGACCCGAGCCGGCTGGAGCCCGCCGAGCGGGAGAGCATGATCGAGGCGGAGCTACCCTCGGGCCTGCTGCTGCGCGGGTTCATCGACCGGTTGGACGCCTCCCCCGCCGGTGACCTGCGGGTCGTCGACTACAAGACGGGCAGCGCGCCCCGGGAGGCGTTCGAGGCCAAGGCGCTGTTCCAGTTGAAGTTCTACGCGCTGATGCTGCTGCGCACCCGGGGCGTGGTGCCCCGCGCCCTCCGCCTGCTGTACCTGCGGGACCGGGCCGTGCTGGACTACACCCCCGACGGCGCGGAGGAGCTGGAGCGGTTCGAGCGCAACCTGGAGGCCCTGTGGCGGGCGATCACCACCGCCACCGCCAACCGGGACTTCCGGCCGCAGCCGAGCAAGCTGTGCGGCTGGTGCCGGCACCAGGCGCACTGCCCGGAGTTCGGCGGCACCCCGCCGCCCTGGCCCGTCCAGCCCGAGCCGACCCCGTGACCGGGCCGCATCCCACCGCGACCGTCACCCGGTCGGCCGCCACCCCCGGGCCGGGAGCGGACCTCGGAACCCTGACCGCGCCCGGGATCCGGGCTCCCGCCACGGCGCACGCCCCGGGCGGAGTCGGCGCCCGCTCGGCGGCCGGGTGGTCGCCGTGATCGGGAAGTGGCTGCGGGACCACCCGCTGGCCGCCGACTCGATCCTGGCGGCCGCGATCGTCGTCTTCACCGTGGCGGGCGGCGTGCTCGCCCCGCCGGAGTACCGGTCGGACGGCCCGGTCGCCCTGCTGGTCGGCTGGTCGCTCGTCGCCGCGGTGCCGATCGCCCTGCGCCGGCAGTGGCTGGTGCCCAGCCTGGCTGTCTGCGTGGCCATGTGCGTGTTCTCGCTGTTCCACCTGATGTCGGGCACCGAGTCCTACGCGCTGATGATCCTGACGTACACGATGGCGGCGTACTGGACACTGCGCCGGGCCCTGCTCGTCGCGGTGCCGATCTGGGCCGGCATCTTCGTGTCGTACGTGACCCTCACCCGGATCGGGGTCGCCGAACAGCAGGCGTGGCTGAGTTCCCCGGAGCTGCTGCTGTTCTCCAACTCGCTGGTGCTGATGTTCACGCTGCTGGTGGGCCGGCTGGCCAGTACCCGTCGGATCGTGGAATCCGACCTTCGCGAGCGCACCCGGATCGCCGAGACGACCCGCCAGGCGCTGGCCGACCAGGCGGTGGCCGACGAGCGCCGCCGGATCGCCCGGGAGCTGCACGACGTGGTGGCGCACCACGTGAGCGTGATGGGCATCCTGGCCACCGGGGCGCGGCGGTCGATGGCGAAGAACCCGGCGGCGGCCGACGCGGCGCTGAGCACGATCGAGGAGACGGGGCGGACGACGCTGCGGGAGCTGCGCCGGCTGCTGAACATCATGCGCACCGACGACGACCAGGCGGACCTGGCGCCCCAGCCGAGCCTGGCCGGGGTGGAGGCGCTGATCGAGCAGCTGCGCGAGGCGGGGCTGCCGGTGCGGCTGGAGGTCCTGGGCGAGCCCTACGACCTGGATCCCGGGGTGGCGCTGACGATCTACCGGATCGTGCAGGAGGCGCTGACGAACACGCTCAAGCACGCCGGGCCGGCCACCGCCGAGGTCCGGTTGACGTTCGGGGACGACGCCGTGGAGGTCGAGGCGACGGACGACGGGCGCGGCCCCTCGGTGCGGCCCAACATCGCCGGGCACGGGCTCGTCGGGGTCCGCGAACGGGTCGCGCTGTACGGCGGACAGCTCCGGCTCGGCCCCCGTCCGGGTGGCGGATTCCGGATAGCGGCCCGCATCCCCATGGACCGACCAGGTAGCGTCACTGAACGTGAATAGCGGTCAGCTCCCGGTCCGAGTCCTGCTCGTCGACGACCAGCCCCTGCTGCGCACCGGGTTCCGCATGGTCCTGGGCGCGGAGAGTGATCTCGACATCGTCGGCGAGGCCGGTGACGGCGCCGAGGCGGTGGACCTGGCCCGCCGGCTGCTGCCCGACGTGGTGCTGATGGACATCCGGATGCCCCGGATGGACGGGGTGGCCGCGACGAAGGCGATCGTGGACGCCCGGCTGCCGGTCCGGGTGCTGATCCTGACGACCTTCGACCTCGACGAGTACGTGGTGAGCGCGCTGCGCGCCGGGGCCAGCGGCTTCCTGGCCAAGGACGTGCCGGCCGAGGACCTGGTGACGGCGATCCGCACCGTGGCGGCGGGCGAGGCCGTGGTGGCCCCGCGGCTGCTGCGCCGGCTCCTCGACCAGGTCGTGGAGCACCTGCCCGACCCGAACGTGAACCCGACGAAGGCCCTCAGCGCCCTCACCGAACGTGAGCGCGAGGTGCTCGGGCTGATGGCCCGGGGGCTGTCGAACGCGGAGATCGCCAAGGAGCTGTCGGTGTCGGAGACCACGGTCAAGACGCATGTCGGCCATGTGCTGACGAAGCTGAATCTCCGCGACCGGGTCCAGGCCGTGGTTCTGGCCTACGAGTCGGGCCTCATCCGCCCGAACGCGTAGTTCCTCTCGTCCCCGAGGGGGAGTCGAGAACATTCCCGAGCACGACTCCCCGGGCCGGAACGCCGCCTACTGTCACTCTTAGATACCTCCGCCACGGGGATAAAAGGGGACAGCAGTGACTACTGCAGTAAAGTCGGTCGCGGCGCGCGCGTCTGATGTGTGGAAGGTGTACGGGCAGGGCGAGGCGCAGGTGATCGCGTTGCGGGGCATCAACGTGGAGTTGGCCCAGGGTCAGTTCACGGCGATCATGGGCCCGTCGGGTTCGGGTAAGTCGACGTTGATGCACTGCCTTGCGGGTCTGGACACGGTCACGCGTGGTGATCTGTTCGTGGGTGACACCCAGGTCAACAAGCTGTCCGACAGCGGTCTGACGAGGCTTCGTCGGGACAAGATCGGGTTCATTTTCCAGCAGTTCAACCTGCTGCCCACGCTCACGGCGCAGGAGAACATCCTGTTGCCGCTGTCGATCGCGGGGCGCAAGCCCGATCAGGCCTGGTACGACACGGTGATCAAGACGGTGGGCCTGGAGGACCGGCTCAAGCACAAGCCGACGGAGTTGTCGGGTGGTCAGCAGCAGCGGGTGGCCTGCGCCCGCGCCCTCGTGTCGCGTCCGGACGTCATCTTCGCCGACGAGCCGACCGGTAACCTCGACTCGCGTTCGGGCGCGGAGGTCCTCAACTTCCTGCGCAACTCGGTGCGCGACTACGGCCAGACCATCGTGATGGTCACCCACGACCCGACCGCGGCGTCGTACGCCGACCGGGTGATCTTCCTGGCTGACGGGCAGATCGTCGACGAACTCCTCGAACCGACCGTCGACCAGGTCCACGACAAGCTCAAGAGCCTGGACCCGCACGCGCACAGCGGTGACAACTGATGCTCAAGGCGACACTGAAAAGTCTGCTGTCCCGCAAGCTCCGACTCGTCCTGTCGGCACTCGCGGTGGTGCTGGGCGTCATGTTCGTGTCCGGCTCGTTCGTCCTGACCGACACCCTCGGCAAATCCTTCGACGGACTGTACGCCTCCATCTACGAGGGCACGGACGTCACCGTCACGGGCAGGTCCACCGTCGCCAACGGACCGACGGACCCGCTCCCGGCCGCCACGCTCGACAAGGTGTCCACCGTCCCGGGAGTCGGCGGAACCACCGGCACCGTGTTCGCCAACGGCGCGCGCCTCATCGGCCGGAACGGCAAGGTCATCACCGGCGCCGGGCAGGCGTTCGGGACCAACTGGACCGGCGGGAACGACATCGTGCGGCTGCGGTCGGGCCGGGCCCCGGCCGCGGACTCCGAGATCATCGTCAACGGGGCGCTGGCCGAGGCTTCGGGGTACCGGATCGGTGACGCGGTGGGGGTGCTGACCCTGGAGCCGAGGAAGCAGTTCACCATCGTCGGGACCTTCGGCTACTCCGGCGACCGGGGCTCGATCGCCGGCGAGTACACGATCGCGTTCACCACCCCGGTGGCCCAGCGGCTGCTGCTCGGCGGGGACGGCCTGTTCACCTCGGTCGACGTCACGGCCGCCCCCGGCACCTCGGACGAGGAGCTGCGCGACGCGGTGCGCTCGGCGCTCGGCGACACGTTCGTCGTCCGGACCGGCGAGGAGATGGGCAGGGCGCAGGCCGACGCGGTCAAGGGCGTGTTCGACTTCCTCCGCGACATCCTGATGGGCTTCGCGGCCGTGGCGCTGCTCGTCGGCGTCTTCCTGATCGTCAACACCTTCTCGATCATCGTCGCCCAGCGGGCCAGGGAACTCGCCCTGATGCGGGCCCTGGGCGCCAGCGGCGGACAGGTCGTGGGTTCGGTGATCGCGGAGGCCGTCCTCATCGGGCTGGTCGCCTCGGTCCTCGGCCTCGGGGCAGGGATCGGGGTGGGCGCCGCGCTCGTCGCGGCCATCGGCAGCGTCATCCCGACCAGTGGGCTCGTGATCCCGGTGGCGGCCGTGGTCGCCGCGTTCTCGATCGGCGTCCTCGTCACCGTCCTGGCGGCGCTGGTCCCGGCGCTGCGGGCCGCCCGGATCGCCCCGCTCGCGGCGATGCGCGACGCGGCGGACACCACCAGGTCGCCGCGGACGCTCACGATCGTGGGCGGCGCGGTCACGACGCTCGGCGTGGCCGGCCTGTGGGTGGCGCTCGCGGGCGACGCGGGCGACAACACCCTGGCCATGGTGCTCGGCGGGGTCCTGCTGTCGTTCGTGGGGATCGCGCTGCTCACCCCGTTGATCAGTCGGCCGGTCGTGTCGCTGCTGGGCCGGCTCCTGTCCTGGTCGACGCCGGGCGAGCTCGGCCGGCGCAACTCGGCCCGCAACCCGCGCCGGACCGCGATCACGGCCGCCGCGCTGATGATCGGCATCGCCCTGGTGATCGGGGTCAGCGTCGTGGCCACGTCCACCAAGGCCAGCGTGACCAGGACGATCGACGACGGCCTGCGCGCCGAGCTGGTCATCTCCGGGGAGCAGCTCAGCGGCCCGCCACCGACCTTCGACCCGGCCGTGCTGGACAAGATCAGGGACACCCGGGGGGTACGCGCCGTCGCCGGCATCTACCTCGACACCGCGACGGTCAACGGCAGGGAGGGCGCCAGCACGTACGCCACCAGCGAAGTGCGGGCGCTCGCCGACATCCTCGGACTGCGGGCCATCTCCGGTTCCGTGGACGCGTTGTCCGGTACCCAGGTGATCCTCGACGAGGAGACCGCGCGCCACGACGGCCTCGCGGTGGGGGACCAGGTCCGGATCCGGTCCTCGCGCGGGGAGACGGTCACCTACACGCTCGTCGGGGTGTACCGGAGGACCGGGGTCGTGGACGGGTACATCCTGCCGCGGGCGGCCGCGGGGGACTTCCTCACTCCCACCCCGGTCCTGGCCTACATCCGGCTCGCCGACGGGGCGAAGGCGTCGGAGGTCAGGGACCAGATCGACACGTACCTGGCCGACAGCCCCGAGGTCACCGTCGCCGACCGCAGCTCCTACATCCAGCAGCGGACGTCGTTCCTGGACATCCTGCTCGCGATGATCCAGATCCTGCTCGCGCTGGCGATCGTCATCGCGGTGCTCGGCGTGATCAACACCCTGGCGCTGTCGATGATCGAACGCACCCGCGAACTCGGCCTGCTGCGCGCGATCGGCATGAGCCGCCGGCAGATCATGGGGATGGTCACGGTCGAGTCGGTGGTGATCTCGGTGTTCGGCGCGCTGCTGGGCATCGGGGTCGGCGTCGGGCTCGGCGCGGCGGTCGTCCGGGCGCTCGAGGACGACGGGCTGACCGTGCTGGTCCTGCCGTGGACCCAGATGTCCGTGTACCTGGGCCTGGCCGTCGTCGTCGGCGTACTCGCCGCCGCCCTGCCGGCCATCCGGGCGGCCCGCACCGACGTACTGACCGCGATCCACTACGAGTAGCCGCGGAGCCGGCGTGGCCCTGTCAGGTCCGACAGGGCCACGCCGCCGACCGGTGGCCGAACGCCGCCGGCCCTCGGTGGTGGTTCCGTGGCCGTCAGGCGCGGCTAGGTCGGCTCAGCAATCCTGCATGCGCCAGGTGGAGACGCCCCGACCGCCTGCGGGGCTCACGTCGCCCACCTCACGCCCGAAGGCTGACCGCGCACGAGTTCACTGGCCGATCCGCGGGTGGGCGCGGCCGTTGTGCAGGAAGCGGCCACCGTCGACGAACGTGATCGTCAGGTGGTCGCCGCCCACGGGCTCGGCCGTGATGAAAACGTCGCCGTCGTAGTGCACGTAGCGGTCCGTGCTCTCACTGTCTCCCTGCCGGACCGCCTCGGGCGACGGCGACCGGGTGACGGAGATGCCGCCGTCGACGGCCTCGACCCGGTGGGTTACCACCGGGCCGCGGTAGGACCCGACCAGCGCGGTGACGTCCACATACGACGGTGGCTGTGGCGGGACCGGCAGGGACGACGGGCGAGCGCCAGTCAGCTCCGTGACCAGACCGTCCACGAGCTCGTCGGACAGCAGCAGGGCGCTGCCGCCGTTGCCGCTGGCCGCGATGACGAGGTCGTGTTCCGGCACGATCCGCAGATAGCAGGACTGGCCGCGATGGCTCCCGCTGTGCCCCCACACCGTCGTCCCGGGGAAGTCGTAGATCATGACCCCGAGGCCCCAGTGACGCACCAGGGTGCCGTTGACCGCTGGAACGGCGGGCGTGGTCATGGCCGAGACGACGGGGCCGCCGTCGAGGAACAGCTGACCGAACCTGGCCACGTCGCGCGGCGCCGCACTGACCGCCGAGAACGCCGGGCCGAGGGCGCGGGGCGCCGCCCACCGATCGCTCGGCCTCGGCTGCCGGTTCCGTGGATCCGCGAAGTGCCCCGTCGCGGCGCGGCGCGGAAGACGATCGCCTCCTCGGCGGACAACGTCGTGTGGTCGAGCGACATCGGGGCGAGCAGCCGGTCACGGACGACGGCTTCCCACGTGTCGGCGCGCAGCCGGGCGACGAGCGCGCCCAGGACCACGTATCCGCTGTTGCAGTAGGAGAAGAGCTCACCCGGGGCGGCGAACTGGCGCGCGCCGCCGACGACGGCGAGGTACCGGTCGAGGCAGTCGTCGCCGCGACCGGTGTCGTCGAACAGGTCGCCGTCGAACCCCCCTGTATGGGTGAGGAGATGGCGGGCGGTGACCGCGGCGGCCGCCCGCCCGTCGGCGAGCCGGAACTCCGGCAGGCGGCGCCGGATCGGCTCGTCGAGGTCGAGCCGGCCCTCCTCGACGAGCTGCATCACCAGCAGCGCGGTGTACATCTTGGTGACGGAGCCGATGTGGAACAGGCTGTCGGTGGTCGCTTCCACGCCGGTGGAGATGTTGAGGACACCGGTGGCGGCCTCGGCGAGCGTGTCGCCGTGGCGCACGGCGACCGCCGCGCCGGGAACACCTCCCCGGCGCGCCACATCGGCCAGCCGGTCCGCGAGGTCGGGTAGGAGAGTCATTCACCGAACGCTAACCGGTCAGCGGCCGCGCCGGTGCGGTGTCACGCCATGCTCGGGCCGGTCCACTGGAGGCGGTTGCCGGCGTAGTGCAGGGACATCCCCGCCGAGGCGAACCGGACGCTGAGCCCACCCGGGATCTGCGTCCACCGGCCGCCGAGCGCCTCGACGTAGTGTGCCGCGATGTCCATCTGGTCGAGATCGGGGAAGTATGCCGCGGCCAGCCCGAGCACCTGCTCGACGAGTTCCGGGGCCGGCTCCTCCGGGGTGGGCAGCCCGGGGTCGTCGGTGAGCACGAAGAAGCCGCCGCCGTGCGCCATCCGGAAGCCGTAGCTGCCCCGGGCGCCGAGCACGCCGAGCGCGACCACCAGGAGCCGGGTGGCCGCCTCGTTCAGGTCGTCCCAGTCGCCGAGCCGCACGCCACTGGTGGTGAACTCGGGGATGTCGTGGGTGATCCCGTACATCCGCAGTCGCCAGGAGGCGTCCTTCGTCCACGGCCACGGCTCCAGGGAGCTGTCCGCCCAGCACCAGGCCAGCACCCCGTGCTCCGGCAGGGCGGTGCCGATCGGCAGCATCGGCAGGGTGCGCTCGCCGATCGTGAAGGTCCGGTCCACGAAGCTGTGCCGCCAGGCCCCCGGGCCGACCTCGGCGTCGAAGACGAGTGACTGGTGCGCGGCGAAGGCGACGTGGCGGACGGCGAGCTGTTCGAACTGTGCGCTGAACCGGGGCATGGCCGGATTATGACCAGGGCCCGCCAGTCCCGCCGGTCCCGCCTCCAGGGTCGGGGAGCGCCGCGCAGACTAGGGCACGCGCCTGCCGGAAACAATCCGCGGATGTACGGGAATTTCCACCGACCTCGACCGCACATCTAGAACTGTTGTTACCAGTCGCCCTTTGGGGAAAGGGCACTGCCAACGGCTCGCTGCCGAATGGCCGATGTTTTCCCTGGTCTGAGCTGGATCGACAGCGCAGCGTTCCGTCCATTGACCGTTACCCGTCAATGGAGTGCCCCTTAGGGCATTGGTGTTCGCCTATCGATAATGCGCCGTGATTCTTCTCAACGTTGAGCCGCTTGCGGCTCCCGAACACCGTCCTTACCGTTCTAGATCAGTACGGGCTGTATCCAGAGTGGAGTGCGCATGACGGGCGTCGCGGTGGTGACGGGGGCAAGCAGCGGGATCGGTGAGGCGACCGCTCGGAGGCTGGCCGAGGACGGATTCGAGGTGGTGGTCGCGGCCCGGAGGATCGACCGGCTCCGGCGGTTGGCGGGGGAGATCGGCGGCCGGGCGGTGGAGCTCGACGTGACCGACGCGGCCGCGGTGCGCGACTTCGCGGCCGGGTTCGACCGGTGCGACCTGCTGGTCAACAACGCCGGTGGGGCGCTCGGCGCGGAGCCGGTGGCCCTGTCCGACCCCGCCGAGTGGGAGCGGATGTTCGCGGTCAACGTGCTCGGTACCCTGCGGGTCACCCAGGCGCTGCTGCCGCTGCTCCGGGCCGGGGTGGGCGGCACGATCGTGACGGTCACCTCGACGGCCGCGGCGGCCAACTACGAGGGCGGCGGCGGCTACAGCGCCGCGAAGCACGCCGAACACGCGCTGACCGAGACGCTCCGGCTGGAGCTGTGCGGCCAGCCGGTCCGGGTGATCGAGATCCTGCCCGGCATGGTGCGCACCGAGGAGTTCGCCCTCAACCGGTTCGCCGGGGACGCCGAGCGCGCCGCCGCCGTGTACGCCGACGTGGACCGTCCGCTGACCGCCGGGGACGTCGCGGCGTGCGTGAGCCTGGCGGTCGGACTGCCGCCGCACGTGAACATCGACCAGCTGGTCGTGCGACCACTGGCGCAGGCCGCCCAGCACAAGGTGCACCGGGGCGCGCTCTTCCAACACTGAAAGCCACCTATTCGGGGGAAAGATGGACATCGTCCTACTCACGCTTGCCGGATTCATCGCCGGATTCATCGACAGCATCGCGGGCGGCGGCGCGCTGATCCTGGTGCCGGCCCTGCTGTTCGCCGGCTACTCGCCGCAGCTGGCCCTGGGCACCGAGAAGTACGTCAGCACGGTCGGCACCCTCGCCGCGCTGTACAACTTCGCCCGCAACAAGATGGTGGTCTGGTCGCTCGTCGGGGTCGGGGTGCTGTTCGCCGTCGTCGGCGCGTTCGTCGGCGCCAAGGTCATCCTGATGTTCGACCCCGACACCATCGGAAAGATCATCACCTTCCTGGTACCCCTCGGCTTGGCCGTCACCCTGCTCCCCAAGAAGGAGCGCGGCACCGGCGGGGTGGACCTCAAGAGTCGCAAGATCCTGATCGGCGCGCCACTGCTGTGCCTGGTGATCGGCTTCTACGACGGGTTCTTCGGCCCCGGTACCGGGAGCATGCTCGTCCTGGGTTTCCATCTGGTGCTCCGGCTCGGGCTCGTCGAGGCCTCGGCGACGTCGAAGGTGTTCAACCTGGCGTCCAATGTGGGCGCGCTGGTCGCGTTCGTCGCCACGGGCAACATCCTCTACCTGGTCGGCATCCCGATGCTGCTCGCGAACATCGCCGGGAACTACCTCGGCAGCAAGTTCGCGCTGCGCGGGGGCGCGAAGGTGGTCCGGGCGACGCTGGTGGCGTCCCTGGTGGTGCTGTTCGGGTCGCTGCTGTTCAAGTACGTGTTCTAAACGGGGAGGAGCAAGGCATGCGGAGACTGAGTCTGGTCACCTACCGGGTCGACGACGGGGTGCGCGACATCCTGGAGAAGACCATCACCGACCGGATCGAGGGCACCGACCTCGAACCGGACACCCACACCGCGATCCTGGCCGGGATCGGCGCGCACGCGCTGCGTACCCATTTGCCCGGCGAACTGCTCGGCGCGCTGGCGGTGTTCCCGCACACCGGGCACCACGCGCTGCTGGTGGACAACCTGCCGCAGCAGGAGTTCCCGGCGACGCCCGTGGACGGGTTCGTCGACGAGACCCGCCTGGCGGTCGTCAACGCCGTGCACCTCGGGGTGCTCCAGCTGCTCGGGCTGATGCCGTACGCGGTGGACTACGAGAACGACGGCCTGCTGATGCGCAACGTGGCCCCGAACCCGAGCGCCGCCGGCACCACGAGTTCCTGGGGCGCGGACACGGAGTTCTTCTGGCACACCGACAACCCGCACCTGCGGTTCGGCGAGCCGGGTACCGACCCCCGGGTCAGCGTGCCGCGCTACCTGACCTTCTACGCGGTCCGCAACGACGAGCGGGTGGCCACCGAACTGATGGCCGTGGAGGACGCGCTGGACCAGCTCGACGGGTCCGACCGGCGGCTGCTGTCCTCGGACGTGTTCGAGGTCGGCGCGCCCGCCTCGACCGACCCGACCGAGCCGCTGCTCCTGACCGGGGTCCCGGTGCTGGAGGGCCACCGGGTCGGGTACCGGGTCCGGTTCGACCTCGGCACCACCCGGGGCACCACACCGGAGTCGGAGGAGGTCCTGGAGCGCTGGAAGGCGGCCCTGGGGCGTGCGGACGCGTGGGAGCCGGTCCTGGAACCCGGACAGGTGCTCGTGTTCGACAACTACCGGTGCCTGCACCGGCGGACCGCGTTCACCCCGACCGACCCGACGCGCAGCCGCTGGCTCCGGCGGTGCTACGCGAGCGCCTGACGGAACGAGGGGCCCGGCGACGGGCCCCTCGACCACCGGGCCGGGGGCTACTCCGGGACCGCGGCGGTCAGCCTGGCCGCGAGCTTCCCGACGGCGGCCCGCAACTCCGGACCGCCCTCGACCCGGAAGTCGAACGGGATGGTCGGCAGCCACTCCTGGGCGTACATCGCCGGGTTGCCGGTGCTGCCGACCAGTACACATCCCGCGCCGTGCGGCTCCAGCCGGCCCATCGGCGGCCGGACCCACGGGGCCACCTCCGCCAGCGGCGCGTCGAACACGACCCGGGTGTCGAACGCCCACCCGGTGCCGAGGTTGCGTTCCAGCACGGCCACCGGGTCGAGGTCCGCGGGCGGCTCGAAGCCGTGCCCGGTCTGCTCGACGGCGCTGACCCGGTCCACCCGGTAGGTGCGGATCGCGTCCGCGCGGTGCGAGTGGCACAGCAGATACCAGTAGCCGTGCCGCACGACCACCGCCCACGGGTCCACCTCCGTCTCCCACGCGTCGCCCGAGCCGCCCTGGTAGCCGACCCGCACCCGGCACCGGGCCGCGACGGCGGAGACCAGCGCGCTGAGGATCGTCGGGGACGGCCGGGACGCCGACCGGTCGGGCGCGGCGGCGGCGTGCTCCCGGAGCACCGCGGCCTGCCGCCCCACCCGCTCCGGCAGGACCCGGATCACCTTGCCGAGGGCTTCGGAGACGAGGCCGTCGGGGTCGCCGCGTTGGCCGTCGAGGGCCGCCATCACCAGACCGAGCGCCTCCGCCTCGGTGAACACGACCGGGGGCAGCCGGGTCCCGCGCCGCAGCCGGTACCCGCCGTGCGGGCCCCGGGTCGAGTCCACGGGGATGCCGGCCTCGCGGAGGATCCCGATGTAGCGGCGCGCGGCCCGCTCGGTCACGCCCAGCCGCGCGCCGAGCTGGTCGGCGGTCGTGCCGGGCCGGTTCTGGAGGATCTCCAGGGTGCGCAGGGCCCGGCCGGTGGGGCTGTCGGAGTTCGCCACCCGGGCAGCCTAGGCGACCGTCCCGCCAAACCGGAAGCAGAACGTCCGGAACCGGCCCTAGGGTGGGTACCGACCGACCGCACGAGAGAGAGAACCCCGTCATGGACATCCTGCTCATCGCCGGCCTGTGGCTCGACGGATCCGCCTGGACCGACGTCGCCGCCGAACTGGACAAACTGGGCCACCGCCCCGTGCCGGTCACCCTCCCCGGCCAGGGCGACGGCGCGACGGCCGCCACCCTCGACGACCAGGTGGCCACCGTCGTCGCCGCCGTGGACGCCGCGGCCGGACCGGTCCTGGTCGTCGGGCACTCCGCCGCCTGCACTCTCGCCTGGCTGGCCGCCGACGCCCGCCCCGCGAGCGTCGCCGGGGTCGCCCTCATCGGCGGCTTCCCGTCCGCCGACGGGGAGCTGTACGCGAACTTCTTCGACCTCGTCGACGACCGGATGCCCTTCCCCGGCTGGGAGCCGTTCGAGGGGGCCGACGCCGCCGACCTCGACCAGGACGCCCGGCGGGCCTTCGCGTCCGCCGCCATCCCCGTCCCGGCCGGCGTCGCCCGGGGCGTGGTCCGGCTGGCCGACGAGCGGCGGTTCGACGTGCCCGTCGTGCTGGTGTGTCCCGAGTTCGGCCCCGACGAGGCCCGCGCGTGCGTCGACGGCGGGGACGTGCCCGAACTCGCCCGGGCCCGGCACGTCGAGTACGTCGACATCGACTCCGGGCACTGGCCGATGCTCACCCGGCCGGCCGAGCTGGCCCGGATCCTCGCCGCGCGGGCCGTGGCCTAGGCGGGTCCCGGCGGCGCGGGCCCCGGCCTGAGCGGGTCCTCGCCGCGGGGGCGGTGGCCCGGCGCCGCGAGATTTCCGGGGCGCTGGGCGTAATCCGGGGGCCGTTTTCCCGACCCAGGTACATGAGATCTCCGTCCCGCCTCCTCGCCGTGTTCGCCGCGCTGGGGACCCTCGTGGCGACCGCCCCGCCCGCGTACGCTGCCCCGACCGTCCGGCGCACCGCCGTCGTCCTGCTCGACTTCCGCGACAGCGCGCTGCGGGAGCCGGACAAGGTGCGCGCCACCTTCGCCGCGCAGTTCTTCGGGCCGGCCCCCTCGGTGGTCAGCTACTACGAGGAGGCCTCCGACGGCCGGCTGCGGTACGCCCCGGTGGGCGACAGCGGACTCTTCGGCCCGTGGACGGCGGACCTGGACGCGACCTGCGACTTCACCGCCATCCAGCGCGCCGGCCGCGCCGCGCTCGCCGGCCACGGGGTGCCCGCCGACGCCTACGACCAGCTCGCGGTGGTGATCCCGAGCCAGAAGAACAAGTGCCCGTGGGCGGGCCTGGCCTCGGTACCCGGCAACACCGCGCTGTTGATGGACTACCTGAGCCTGACCGGCACCATCCACGAACTCGGCCACAACCTGGGCCTCTCGCACGAGCGGCGGCTGGTCTGCGAGCCGGCGTCGGTGGCCGCGTGCACGGAGGACGGCTACAGCAACCGGTCCCCGATGGGCGGCGGCGGCACGGTGGGGCTGTCGGCCCCCGAGCTGATCCACACCGGCTGGCTGCCGGCAGACCGGCGGGTGGCGGTCACCCGCACCGGCCGGTGGACCCTGGCCGCCCTGCACGCGCCGCGCGACCGGCCGGGTCCCCGGGCGCTGGAGATCGCGGTGGGCGCGCGCAAGGTCGTCGTCGAGTACCGGGCGAAGGCCACGATCGACACCACCACCCCCGGCGTGTACGCCTACCGGGTCGACAACGCGAAGTACGCCGACGCCCCGCTGCTGGACGCCACCCCGGGCACCAAGGGGGCCGACGACACCGCGCTCGCGGTCGGCAGGCCGTTCACGGACGCGGCCGCGAAGGTGACGGTCACGGTGCGCGCGGTCGGGGCCTCGGGTGCCGAGGTCGAGGTGCGGATCGGGGACGCCCCGAGCCCGAGCCCGTCGCCCACGCCGAGCCCGTCGCCGTCCGCGACGCCGAGCCCGTCCGCGAGCGCCACCGTCCCGGCCTCGGAGGACCCCGCGGCGGCGGAGCCGGTCACGCCCACGCCACGGTCCCAGCCGGTGCCGGCGGGAAACTCCTTCTCCTGGTACGCCGCCGGCGGTGCGCTCCTGCTCCTCACCTGCGCCGGAGCGCTGCTCCTGCTGCTGCGCCGCCGCCGCTGAACCGACGGGGACGGGCCCGTCCGCCGGGAAGTCCGGCGGGCGGGCAACGCGCGGAGTACCCGGCTCCGTCCTTCCGGTAGAGATCATCTACTTCCCCGGAAGGACCGCGATGCGTCCACGATGGCCGGTCGGCGTAGCCCTGACCGCACTCCTCCTCGCCGCGGCCCCCGGTGCCGCGCGGGCCACCCCGCCACCCGCCCCGGCCGGCACCCCGCCCGGCCCGGCCCACACCGTCACCCTGGTCACCGGCGACCGGGTCACCGTGGCCGGCGAGCGGGTCTCGGTGGTGATGGCCCCCGGCCGGTCCCACGTCGGCCACCTCATCAGGAAGGCCGACGGCCACCTGACGGTCACCCCCGCCGACGTCCTCGACGGGCTGCGCGACGGGAGACTCGACCCCCGCCTGTTCGACGTCACCACCCTGATCGCCTTCGGGTACGACGACGCCCGCCGCCCCGACCTCCCCCTCCTCGACCAGACCGGAACCGGGTTCGCGGCCGGCGTGACCCCGCGCAGACTGGCGAAGAAGGACGCCGCCGCGCACTGGGCCGGCACCCGGACGGCCGCACCGGGCAAGCTCTGGCTGGACGGGCTCCGCAAGCCGCTGCTGGACAGGAGCGTGCCGCGGATCGGCGCGCCGGAGGCGTGGGCGGCCGGCCACACCGGGGCGGGCGTGACCGTGGCCGTCCTGGACACCGGCGTCGACGCGGGCCACCCGGACCTGGCCGGCCGGATCGGCGCGACCGCGAACTTCACCGACGACCCCGACACCGACGACCTGGTCGGGCACGGTACCCACGTCGCGGCCACGATCGCCGGCGTCGGCCCCGTCCACCGGGGCGTGGCGCCCGGCGCGACGCTCGCGGTCGGCAAGGTGTGCACCGCCCTCGGCTGCCCGGAGTCGGCGGTCCTCGCCGGCATGCGCTGGGCGGCGGTCGAGCGGCACGCCCGCGTGGTCAACCTGAGCCTCGGCTCCTGGGACACCCCGGGGACCGACCCGCTGGAGGAGGCGGTCGACGGGCTGACGGCCCAGACCGGCGCGCTGTTCGTCGTCGCCGCCGGGAACGAGGGCCTCGACGGCAGCGTCAACTCGCCCAGTACCGCCGAAGCGGCACTGTCCGTGGCCGCCGTGGACGCCGCCGACCAGAGGGCCCCGTTCTCCAGCCGCGGCCCGGGCGCCAACGGGGCGGTCAAGCCCGAGATCTCCGCCCCGGGCGTGGACATCGTGGCGGCCCGTGCGGCGCGTGGCGTCGCCGGTACGCCGGTGGACGACCTGCACACCCGCCTCAGTGGCACGTCGATGGCCGCCCCGCACGTCGCCGGCGCCGCCGCGCTGCTGGCCGGTCAGCACCCCGGCTGGACGGCCGCGCAGGTGAAGAACGCGCTGACCGGGAGCGCCCGCCCCGTCGGGGACGTGCCCGGGCAGGGCGCCGGCCGGGTCGACGTGGGCCGGGCGGTCCGGCAGGCCGTGGTCGCGGAGTCGGGCACGCTGGACTTCGGCACCCGGGAGTACCCGCACGGCGACGACACCCCGGTCACCCGCCAGGTCGGGTACCGCAACCAGGGTTCCGCACCGGTCACCCTCGCGCTGCGGGTCGAGGGCGCCGCGCCCGACGGCCGGCCCGCCCCGGCCGGGATGTTCACCGCCGACCCGTCGGTGACGGTCCCGGCGGGCGGCACGGCCACGGTCACCGTCACGGCGGACACCCGGGTCGACGGGGCCGACGGGAGATACACGGGGCGGGTGGTCGCGACCGGCACCGGCGACACCGCGCTGGTCAACGCCTTCACGGTGCACCGGGAGCGCCAGCTCGTGCCGGTCACCGTCCGCCACACGGCCCCGACCGACTGGCGGATGGAGCGGTACTCGACCAGCCTCACCTCCGACGCGGGCGACGGTTCCTACTTCCTGGGTACCGGGGAGGAGACGCTCCGGGTGCCCCCGGGCCGCTACTCCGTGGCGACCGTGCTGATCGGCCCCGACGGGATGGGCATGCTCATCCGGCCGGTGCTGGACGTGACCGGCCCGGCGACGGTGGAGATGGACGGCAGGCAGGCCGGGAGGTACGAGGTGACCGTGCCCGACCGCGGCGCCGTACCCCTCGGCGCGTCCGTCGGCGTCCGCCTCGCCGGCCCGCACGGGGCCAGCACCACCTGGATCGGCGCGGACCGGCTCGACCAGCTCCGGCTCGCCCGGCTCGGTCCGCCGCCGCCCGCCGGCCGGCTCGCCTCGATCGTGTCCACCACCCTCGCGGCCGACGGCCCCCTGATCGACAGCCCGTACGCGTACCACCTCGCCTGGGCGGCCCCCGACCTGCCCAGCTCCCGACGTCAACGGATCGCGCCCGGCGACCTGGCCACCGTGCGGACCCGGGTACTCGGACCGGTGGACCCGACGTTCCCGGTCGCCGAGCACGCGGTGTTCCCGTTCGCCCCGTCCCTGGGCTTCGACTCCGCGGCGGGCGTCCCGCTGCCGGCCAGGGTCGGCACCGAACGGACCGGGTACCACCTGGGCGGCGGGAACATCGGCTGGAACGCCTTCCTGGCCAAGAGCGCGGTCACCGGCATGGAGTACCACGCCGTCGACGACCTGGCCACCTACCGGGCGGGACGGCGGTACACCGAGGACCTGAACCGGCCGGTGTACGGACCGGCGGCCGTGCCCCGCCTGTGGACCCGCGACGGCGACGGACTGTCCACCATCAGCACCCTGCGCGGTCCGGGCGGCGCCGGCTGGTACGGGCTGCGCGCCACCGACACCACCACGGCCGGCACGACGCTGTACCGCGACGGCGCGAAGGTCGCCGAGACCAGCTCCGTGAACGGCATGACCACCACGGTCCCGCCGGGCGCCGCCGACTACCGCGTCGTGATGACCTGGGCCGACCCGACCGCCGTCCTCAGCGACCGGATCACCACCGAGTGGACGTTCCGCTCTGGCCACACCGCCGCCCCCACCCGGCTGCCGGCCCTGGCCGTGGGCTTCACCCCGCACCTCGACCCCGACGGGTACGCGCCCGCCGGCCGGCTGTTCCAGCTCCCGATGACGGTGTCCGGCGCCGACGGGTCCCGGGCCACGGCGCTGACCCTGGACGCCTCCTACGACGGCGGGGCGACCTGGCTGCCGGTACGGGTGGCCCGGGACGGGGACGGGTGGTGCGCGCAGGTGCGGCACCCGGCGGCCGGGGGCGGGGTGGCACTGCGGGCCACGGCCACGGGGGCGGGCGGGGCGCGGGTGACCGAGACGGTCCACAACGCGTACCGGATCCGGTAGCCGCCCGGTGCGTGCGGCACCGTGGACCCCGGGTCCCACGGTGCCGCGTTCGGTAGCCCGGTGCGCCGATCGGGGCGACCGTCAGCGCAGCGGCAGCCGCATCAGGATCTCGGCGGAGACCTCGTGGTCGGTGAACCCGTAGCGGGCATAGGCCTGGTACGCGGCCTGGTTGTGCGGGTAGACGTGCAGTTCCAGGGCCTCGGCGCCACTCTGCCGGGCCCAGTCGGCCACGGCGTCGATCAGCTGGGCGGCGACCCGTCGGCCCCGCGCCTCGGGGGCGACCCACATGCTGATCAGCTCCGCGCGGCCGTCGGGGTGCGGGTACCCGCAGACCAGCCCGATCGGGAGCCCGTCCAGCTCGGCGACGAACACCGGCCCGCCACCGGGCCAGGACCGCCACTGCTCCTCGGGCCGGGCGAGGGTGTCGGCGTAGCTCCCGCCGAACGCGTCGGGCGCGTCCAGCAGCGCGGCCAGCCGCAACCGCCGGGTCACCTCCCAGTCCTCGGCCCCGAGACGCCTGACCGCCACCACGTTCCCCACCTCAGCCATGCCGGTGATCGTCACACGCGGTCACCGCGACCGCCACCGGTTTGGAGCTGGGGTCGCGGCCGCCGACGACCGCGGTGGACGCCACGGTCCGGGGGAGCCGTGCGAGCCCGGTGTGCGCCGGACGGGACGCACCACGAGTGAGGGGCACCCGGTCGCGGGTACCCCTCACTCGTGGTGTGGTGTCCTACAGCGGGCGGTGCCGGCCGTAGTAGCCGCCGACGTCCTCGCGGTAGGTGTCGGTGTCGCGCTGGGCGGCGTCGTAGCTCGGCGCGTCCTTGACCTGGTCCTTGGTCGCCGCCACGTACACCTTCTCCGCCGCGGTGTCCACGCGCTGGACGATGCCGGCCGGAACGACGACCTTCGAGCCGAAGATCCACGGCCCGGTGTCGACCACGACGTAGCTGGCGCCGATCCCGTGTGTCGCCTCGTCGATCTTGCCGATGCTGCCGTCGGTGGCCTCGACGTGGAATCCGACCAGGTCAGTGGCACCGGCCGTGTAGCCGCTGTCCGGACCGTAGTTCCACGCGTCGAAGCCCGGGGTCGCGTTGAAGTCCGTCATGATTCCTCCGTGTTGGGTGTGGTCGTTCGCGAGTGACCTGTACCCGGGAGATCCGAGTTCCACACCAGATCCGGATCTTGACAGGAGTGCCGGGAATCCTCAACACTTCTGGCCATGGACGACACCGAACGGCTCGTGGCGGGCCCCGCGCAGTTCAAGGCGCTCGGGCACCCGGTGCGCCAGCGGATCCTGTCGACCCTGGACGGGCGGGAGTCCACCCTGCGCGACCTGTCGGTGGCGCTGGACGCGGTGCGCGGCACGATCGCCTACCACCTGCGGGTCCTGCGGGAGGCCGGCTTGGTCGAGGTCGTCCGCACCCGCCGGGTGCAGGGCGGTGTCGAGCAGTACTACGGCAAGACAGCCAGCCGGACCCACGTGCCCCTGGCCGTCGCCGAGGCGGCCCCGCAGCTCGCCTCGAACGTGATCGCGGGAGTGGCCGCCGAGATGGCGGCCAGTGGGGCCGCGCCCCGGATGCTCGCCCTGCGGCACGCCCGGCTGACGGTCGAGCAGGTCGAGGCCATCGCCAGGATCCTGCACGACGCCACCACCCCGGAGGCGCTGCCCGACTCCGGGGACGAAGGCCGGCGCTACGGCATCGCCGTCACCGTCTACCCCGCCCCCTGAACCCTGATCCGCCCGGCGAGGAAGCGCCGTGGCCGAAGTGCCGAGGATCCACGACAGTTCAACCCCTCTACCTCGGGAGTACGCGATCAAAAAGTTGTCCCTCCTCGCCGCCGTCGGCGCGGCGACCCTCGCAGTGGCCCTGCCCGGCGCCGCCCACGCGGACCCACTGCCCGCCGCGCCCACCGGCCACAAGGTCCTCCGACTCGTCGAACTCGACGCGCCCGCCCCGCCACCCGCCGGCGCCCAGGCCGCGCCCCAGCTGCGCGCCGCCCGGGCCCAGGCCGACCGCGCCCGCCAGGACGGGCTGCTCGCCGCGGCCCGCGCCCACCGGGTGCCGGTCACCGAGAAGCGCCGGCTCGCCGGCCTGCTCACCGCCGTCACCGTCGAGGTCGACACCGCGCACGTCGGCGCGCTGTCCGGCCTGCCCGGGGTCCGGGCCGTGCACCGGCTCAACACCTACGCCCCGCCGAAGCCGGTGACCGGCACCAAGCCGCCCGCCGACACCAAGCGGGCCAACGTCACCGTCACCGAGCTGACCGGCGTGCCGAAGGCACACAAGAAGGGCGCCACCGGCCAGGGCACCACGATCGGGATCATCGACAGCGGCATCGACTACACGCACCCCGACCTGGGCGGCGGCGGCTTCCCGAACGACAAGGTCGTCGGCGGGTACGACGTCGTCGACGGTGACGCCGACCCGAAGGAGGAGAACTACGCCCCCGGCTTCGGGCACGGCACCCACGTCGCCGGCATCGCGGCCGGCAACGGGAAGACCCTGGTCGGCGTGGCCCCCGACGCGAAGATCCGGTCCTACCGGGTGTTCGGCGACCAGCGGCCCACCACCGACGACGTGGTGATCGAGGCCCTGGCCCGGGCCGTGGCCGACGGCGTGGACGTCGTCAACCTCAGCCTCGGCCAGGCCCAGGACGAGGTCCGGCAGGACGCGCTCGTGCCCCGGGCGCTGGACCTGGTCGCGGCGGCCGGGGTGGTGCCGGTCGTCTCGATCGGCAACGGCTACGCCGGACCGTTCAGCGCGGGCACCCCGGGCATCGCGAAGCGGGCCATCGGCGTCGGCAGCGCCTTCACCACCGCGGCGACCCACCTGGCGCTGGGCCTGTCCGACGGCACCCGGATCCCGTACAACGTGGTCATCACCGGGCCGGTCAGCCCGACCGCCGGCCGGATCGAGATCGTGCACGCCGGAGCGGTCTGCGAGCCCGCCGCACCCGGGACGTACGCCCGCAAGGCCGTGCTGGTCACCAGCGACTGGTACCCGTGCACCCCCACCGAGGTGATCCACAACGTGACCCTCGGCGGCGCGGTCGCCGCGCTGTACTACGAGGACAACGAGTGGACCGACCCCGACAGCGTCCCGCAGGGCAGCTTCTGGGGCAGGGAAGGCACGATCCCGGCGGTCACGGTCAGCACCAACACCGCGAAGTCGCTCCGTGAGCGGGGCACCGTCAGCGCGACCTGGGGCCACTACTGGTCCAACCCGCTGCTGCCCGAGTGGGCCGGCCTGCCCGACCCCGGCAGTTCCTGGGGCCCGAGCCACGAGCTCGACTTCAAACCCGACGTGCTCGCACCCGGCGGGTACGTCTTCTCCAGCGTCCCGAAGGTCTCCGGCTCCTACGCGGTGATGTCCGGCACCTCCATGGCGGCCCCGCACGTCGCCGGCTCGGTCGCCGTGCTGCTCGCCGGGCGCGGCCCCATGACCGTCGAACAGGTCCGCGACCTGCTCCAGGCCACCGCCGTCCCGGCCAAGCTGTCCGGCGACCCGGCCAGGGGCCTGCACCAGGTCGCCCAGCAGGGCGCCGGCATGATCGACCTGCCCGCCGCGCTGGCCGCCCCGGTCACGCTCAGCCCCGGCAAACTGCCCCTCGGCGAACTGGAGGGCCGGGAGGTCACCCGCCAGATCACCCTGACCAACACGCGCACCAAGGCCATGGTCTACGACCTCGGCCACGAGGCGGGGCTGGGCGCGGCACCGCCGTACACCGGCGACTACGGCACCGTCGTCGCCGACGGCCAGGTCACCCTCGACAAGAGCGTCTCCGTACCGGCCCGCGGGTCGCTGACGGTCACCGTCCGGCTCAGGGCCCCGGCGAACGTGCCCGACGGCACCGTGTTCGGCGGCTGGATCACCTTCACGCCCCGGCACGGCGGGCAGACCCTGCGCACCGCGTACCTGGGGATCGCGGGGGACTGGCACAAGGTCTCGGCGGTCAACCCCACGTTCTCCAAGTACAACGAGGGCATCGACAACCCGTCGCTGCGGCCCGCCGACTTCGACTTCGGCCGCAACGAGCCGGTCACCCTCGACGGCCCGGAGAAGCAGGCCTGGGTGATGATCTCGCACGGCTTCCCGACCCTGCGCGAGCTGCGCCTGGAGGTGCTCGACGCCACCGGCGCGGTCGTCGCCGTGCCGTTGCGCGAGGAACACGTGGTCCGGGTCTCGGGCGTGGGTACCGGCATGCGGTTCTACTCCTGGGACGGCACCCTGGCCGACGGCTCGGCGGCCCCGAACGGGGAGTACCGGCTGCGGCTGGTGTTCGACAAGTACCTCGGCCGGCCCGAGGACGTGGAGCGCTGGACGTCGCCGGTCGTGACGGTGCGGCGGTGATCCCGGGCTGGTCCCGCCCCGGCGCGCCCGGGGCGGGACCAGCCGCCACGGCACGCGCCCGCTGAGCAGCACGACCGAGGACCACAACGCGTGGCGGGTGCCGCGGAGTTCAGCCCGCGGGCCCGCGCCGGCGAACCCCGCCCTAGGGGACAACTCCGGGCGAACCCCGATGGCGGGCTCAAGATCGCTACGGCAGCGTGGGGTCATGCCCCTCTGGTACCGCACCCGGGTCGCCCCGGCCGCCCTCGCCCTGGCCGTCGTGCTGCTCGGTTGGATCGCCGTCCTGATCGCCACCGGTTCCAGCGAGGACGTGTTGTACCTCCGGCCCGGCACGGAGTCCACCGGGAGCGCGGTGCTCGACGCGGGCACCGAGGTCGGCGAGGCGTTCGTCGTCGTCGGCCAGTGGTTCGTCGACCCCTGGGTCTGCTACGACCTGGTCGAGGTCGCCGTGTTGCTGCTGCTGGCCTACTGGGCCCGGCGCAGGCTGCCGATCGCCCGGCTGGCCGCGTTCGCCATCGCCGGACTGCTGATCGGCGACGCGTGCTGGGACCTGGCCGAGACCGGCGCGGAGGGCGGCTGGCCGCTGCTGGTCGCCGTCGCGATGGCCGCGCTGCTGGAGCTGCCGATCGTGGGGGTGTGCCTGTACCTGGCGGGGTCGGGGCCGCGGCCGAGGCTCGCCGGGTACGGGCGGCGGCAGGGGTCGGCCATCATGGAGTGATCAACATTGACGCTCGGTGTTAATTTGGGCGCTTCATCCGAGCGTTCACCCGACCGGAGGCACCGTGACCGAGTCCGATCCGCCGGCCGTCCCCTCGGGGCACCGAACCGGGAGCGCGGGCTCCGAGGACGCCGCCAGCACGCCCGAACTGCCCGCACCCGACCCCCTGCTCGGGGAGTTGGGCGAGCGGCTGGCGGAGCTGGTGCTCGCCGTGGCCCGCGGGCCGGAGCTGGCCCCCGCGCTGCGCGACAGCCGGATCAGCCCGGAACGCCTGGCACAGGAGGCCGAGGGTGCGGAGGACGCGCTGCTGCGGGCGACCAACCCGCAGATCACCGCGCTGCGCACCGCCGAGGAGGCCATCGCCCGGCACCAGACCGGGCAGGTGTCCGGCGGCCCGGCCACCGACCCCGCCGGCCGGTTCTGGGCGTTGTGCTTCTGGGGTGGGATCTCGGCGTCGGCGGCCACGGCCGCACCCCTGCTGGGCAGGCGGCTCGGTCTGCTGCCGGGGCTCGCCCTGGTCCTGCCGGCGGCGGTGTTCCTGACCTGGTTCTGCTTTCGACGGGTACGGGCGCGCGTGGACCCCGAGTTCCTCCGCCGCGCACGGGACGCCGGCGTCGACTGGTGGCTGGTGCACGTCGGACTGGGGCTGGTCGGGGGCTGGTTCACCGCACGCGGCGCGCTGTGGCCGGCGACGGTCCACGGACTCGGGGCGTTCTGGGCCTGGACCCTCTGGGTGGTGGCCACGGCCGCGCTCTCCTTCTTCCTCCTGATCGCGCTGGTGGGCGGCCTGATCAACTTCCTGTCCCCGGGGACCGCGACGCACCCGCTCCCGCATGATCCGCTGCTGCAACGCGCGGCCCGGTGGATCCCGGCGGTGCTGCTGCCCAGCGGCGTGGTGGCCTGGTGGCTCGACGGGTTCCCGCTGGTCGCGGGCGGATCCGCCGCACTCCTGCCGCCGGCCGTGCCCCTGGCCGCGGTGCTGGTCACGTTCGGCCTGGTGCGGGCGCTGCGCTGGCTGGCCCGCCGGCCGGCACTCCGCCGACTGTCGAGGGACTCGACACTCGCCGGAAGCCTCGGCTGGCGCTCGGCGGAGCGGACGCTGCTGGACGAGCTGACCCTGTGCCGGCAGCGCTGGGACCACGCGGCCCGGCAGGTCCTGTTGCCGTTCCTCACCGACCGGCTGAACGCCCTCGTGAAGCCGCCGTTCACCACCCGGCTGTCGATACTGGACGCCAGCGGGCTGCGGCTCATGCACGCCGCCGACCGGGTGATCATCACCGGCGTGTTCGAGGAGTTCCGCCGGCGGATCGACCAGGTCGGCGGGGGAGCGTTCGGCCTGTCCGGGCCCCGGGGCGTCGGCAAGTCGACCCTGCTGGAGTACTACCGGGCGGGGCGCTTCCTGCCCACCGGTACCCGGCATCTGGCGGTGTCGGAGAGCGTGCCGGTGGCCTACGACGCGCGCGAGTTCGCCCTGCACCTGTACGCCAGCCTGTGCCGGGAGGCCCGGGCGCACGGCCGGGGCGACGAGCGGCCCGGGTCCTGGGCGCGGTTCGCCGGTGTCCTCGCCCGCTGCCGGTTCGCCGCGGTGATCGGCGCGGTCGGCCTGGCGGCGGCGTACCTGGGGCAGCCGCTGGTCCACGGCCAACGGCCGCCGGCCTGGGACTGGCTGGTGGGGGTGTGGTGGCAGGCGGTCCTGCTGGCGACGGTGGCCGGGGTGGTGCTGTCGGTGGCGCGGCACGACCGGCTGCGGGCGCGCCGACCGCTCCGCCCGGCCGACGTCGACGACCTGACGACCCTGCACGAGTACGCCGACGGGAAGCTGGAGCAGATCCGGTACCAGCAGAAGCACGTCGCGGGCTGGTCCGGCAAGGTGGGGTTGCCCTTCGGCGCGGAGGCCCACCGCAGCGGCTCGGTGGAGTTCGCCCAGCAGCCCCTGACGTACCCGGAGATCATCACGGACCTGCGGGAGTTCCTGGCCGTGACGGTGCGGGTGCTGGCCGCACAGCCCAATATCGCGCCCATCCCGGTGGTGATGATCCTCGACGAGCTCGACAAGATCCTGACGCCGGAGCGGGCCCAGGAGTTCCTCAACGAGGTGAAGGTGCTCTTCGCGCTCGACGTACCCGGCTGCCTGTTCCTGATCTCGGTCTCCGAGGACGCGCTGTCGTCCTTCGAGCGCCGTGGCCTGCCCATCCGGGACGCCTTCGACTCGGCGTTCGAGGACATCTTCACGGTGCGGTACCTGAACCTGGCCGACACCGGCGCCCTGCTGCGCAGCCGGACCGTCGGGATCGCCGAACCGTTCGTCGCCCTGTGCCACTGCCTGGCCGGTGGACTGCCCCGCGACCTGATCCGGGTCGCCCGCGCCCTGGCCGGCTCCCGCGCCACCGAACTGGGGGACGTCTGCCGCGAACTCGTCGGCGCGGACCTCCGCCGCAAGATCGACGCGACGTGCGCGGTGATCGCCCGCCAGGTCGACGCCGAGCCGCACGCCAGCCTGCTGATGCGCCACCTCGACGCGCACGCCACACCCGACCCGGCCGTGCTGCTGGCCGCCGTCGGGGCCCCGCCCGTCACCGACCGGCCGGTCGACCTCGCCACCGAGGACCACGCGCGGCTGGTCCGCCTGCAACACGAGGCGCTGGGCTACCTGTACCACTGCGCGACCGTGCTGGAGGTGTTCGACGCCGGTCTCACGGCGGACAGGTTCGCGGCGGCCCGGGACGGGGCGGGGGCGGGATCGTTGGACACCCTGGCGCGGGCCCGGCAGCTGTTCGCGGTGAACTCGCGGTTGGCGTGGTTGACGATCGGGGGGTTCCGGGCGGCGTGGGGGCTGCGGGAACTGGCGCCGCCGACCGTCACCGCACCCGGGAGCACGCCAGGCTGACCGCGCGGGCCGCCCTACCCCTTTCCGACGGTGTCCGGACCCGTTCGGCGTGCCGGAGCCTCAGCTCCGCAGGCGCACCCAACGGTCCGTCCGCCCGAGCAGCGGGCCCGCGTCGACCGGGCGCAGACCCGCGTAGGCGTAGCTGTGCCCGACGTGGTCGTCCCGGTAGAGGTACCCGAGCAGGACCTCCCCGGTGGTCATCTCGTCGCCCCAGCCGTCGCAGCCGGGAGCCAGATCCCCGGCGACCATCTCACCGTCGCGGCTCACCGAGCCCACCGCGCCGTCGCCGGGGCCCACGTTCAGGCCGTACACCACCGTGCCGCGCGACAACGGCTCGACGACCTCCGGCAGGGCCGCCGTGTACGCCCAGGGCTGCACGACGACGCACCCGCCCGGCACGTCCGCCACGCCCAGCACCGGCAGCGACGCGTCCAGATTGTCGAACACCGAGAACCAGCCCTGGCCGTCCGCCGCCTCGTCCAGCGCCCCGGCCAGCGCGGGCTCCAGCGGCGAGGCCCCCAGCCGGTGCGCGCACTCGGCCGCGTCGATGCCGGCCACGCAGGCCACGCTGCCCTCCCACCGCGCGGCCGCCGCCAGCGCGGGCCGCAGCCGCAGGCTCTCCGCTGCCGCCGCCACCTCGGCCGGTGTCAGTCGCTGCCCGTCCGGAGCGGGGCCGAACAGGTCCGGTCGCGCTCCGGCGAGGTTCAACCGGCCCGGCGACCAGCCCGCCACCACCGTCCGCCACGGGTCGGCCCCGGCGGCGACCAGTGCGAGCGCGTTGTCGTGCCGGCCGGCGTGCACGGCGGCCCACAGGGCGGAGCGGTCCTCGTCGGACGCGTCCACGTCGACCACCCGGCCGGCGAGCTCGGCCACCACGTCGGGCGTGCCGTACTCAGCCGCCATGCGCAGCGGCCGGTCGCGGTAGTACTCGATCCACTCCGGGTCCGCGCCGGCGGCCAGCTTGGCGCGCAGATTCGCGAGGTCCGTCCAGCCCGTCCAGGGTGGAGACGTCCACGCCTTGCCGCTGTCCCGCATCACATGCCCCCTGCTCCCGCCCGGCGCGGCTCTCGCGCCCCGCGCGTTCCAGGATGCCCGACGACGCGTCGGCGCGCTGTCCCGCGCCGGTGAGCCCACCGTCACCGGTGCGGGACGGCCACCGGACGGTGCCATGATCTGATGGATCAACGCCCAGCGAGGAGGTCATGTGAGCGTTCCGCCGATCCTGTCCGCCGTCCGGATCGCAACGGACAGGCTCCTGCTGCGCAAGGCGTGCGACGCCGACCGGGACAGGCTCATCGCATTGCAGACCGACCCGGAGGTCTGGGCCCACCTCGGCGGCCCGCGGCCCTGGGAGGCCGTCGAACGCCGCCTCGCCGAGATCGGACCGGCCGGCGCGACCGCCGCTCCTGGCGCGTTCGTCATCGCCGACCGGGCCACCGACGACCTGATCGGCACGGTGACGCTCAGCCGGCGCTCCGCCGACCTGCCCGGACACGTCACAGAGGACGGTGGGGAAACTGGAACTGGGCTACCTGCTGCGCCGCGACGCCTGGGGCGCGGGACTGGCGTACGAGGCGTCGGCCGCCGCCCTGCGCGCGGCCGCCGCCGAACTCCCCGACCAGCCGGTCATCCTCGTGACCCAGTCCGCCAACGCGCGGTCGCTGCGGCTCGCGGCCCGGCTGGGATTCCAGCCCGTGGGCACGTTCGAACAGTTCGACGCCGAGCAGACTCTGGGCCGCCTCGCGAGCCTGCACTCCTTCCAGGAGTGAGCGAGGCTCAAGGGTACCCGAAGGGTGCACTAACGTTGACTTAAGCGCATTGACTGCCACGGATCACCCCGGATAGCTTCACCGATGCCCGGGTGTTGGCGGGTTGTTTGGAATTGCCGACATTGCCTCGGGGCGTCCTGCTCTCCCCCCTCATCCCGGCCGGTCCGCCGTGCCCACCGTCCACCGGGCGGCGGGCCGGCGTGCCGGCGAGAAGGAGCACTCGTGAAGCTTCCCCATCGGTTCCTGACCGTGGGCGGTGCCATGGCACTCGCGGTCGCCGCGGCCGGTACCGCCGCGGCCGTCACGGTTCCGGCCGAGTCGGTGGCCGCGCCCACCCCGCAGGCGGCCCACGCGGCCGCGCTGCGGTCGGCGGCCTCGCTCGTCGCCAGCCGGCCGTCCTACCTGCGGGCCAGCGCGGACGACGGCTTCGTCCAGCGCGACGCCGTCGCCTCGCACGGCACCCAGTACGTGGCGTACGACCGGACCTACAAGGGTCTCCCGGTGACCGGCGGCGACTTCGTCCTGGCCACCGACGGCCTCGGGAACCTGAAGTCCGCCTCGGTCGCCCAGGAGCACCCGATCGGCGACCTGTCGATCACGCCGAAGATCGGCCGGGCGGCAGCCGAGGCCACCGCCGGGAGCACGGTCACCGGGGCGACCCTGGAGGGCACCCAGCTCGTCGTGTACGCGCTGGACGGCACGCCGAAGCTGGCCTGGGAGTCCACGGTGACCGGCCGCGCCGCCGGCCGCCCGAGCCGCCTGACGGTGGACGTGGACGCGCTCACCGGAGCCGTGTTGCGCACCCGGGACCGCGTCGCGCACGGCACCGGCAACTCCGCCTACAACGGGCCGGCCGTCGCGCTCAACACGAGCAAGTCGGGCAGCACCTACTCGATGAAGGACCCGTCGATCACGAACCTGAGCTGCCAGGACGCGGCGAACAACACCACCCTCACCGGTCCGGACGACTCCTGGGGCAACGGCTCGGCGAGCAACAAGGAGACCGGCTGCGTGGACGCCCTGTTCGCCGCGCAGACCGAGGCGAGGATGCTGTCCCAGTGGCTGGGCCGCAACGGGATCGACGGTTCCGGCGGCGCGTGGCCGATCCGGGTCGGCCTCGACGGGGTCGGCGCCTACTTCGACGGCAGCCAGGTCCAGATCGGGCGCAACGTCGCCAACGGCTGGCTCTCCTCCGTCGACGTGGTCGCCCACGAACTGGGCCACGGCATCGACGGGAGCACCCCGGGCGGCCAGTCGTTCAACGGCACGGGGGAGTGGATCGCCGACTCCTTCGGCACGGCGACCGAGCACTTCGCCAACGAGCCGAGCCCGCACGACGTTCCGGACTGGACCATCGGCGAGGAGGTCGACATGGAGGGCAAGGGTCCGATCCGCAACATGTACAACCCGTCGCTGATCGACAACCACCCGAACTGCTACTCCAGCTCCATCCCGACCGGCGAGTCGCACACCAGCGCGGGTGTGGGCAACCACTGGAGCTACCTGGTGGCTAAGGGCAGCAACCCGGCCGGCGGCCCGGTGAGCCCGACCTGCGACAACTCCAGCGTCACCGGGATCGGCGTCCAGAAGTGGATCACGATCCTGTACAACGCCATGCTGATGAAGACCTCCAGCGCGTCCTACCTGACGTACCGGACCTGGACGTTGCAGGCCGCGAAGAACCTCTACGGGGGTACCGGCTGCACCGAGTTCAACACGGTCAAGGCCGCGTGGGACGCCGTCAGCGTGCCGGCCCAGACCGGTGACCCGACGTGCGCCGGCGGCACCGCGTCCCCGACCCCCACGAAGACCGCCGGCCCGGGCACCTGCTCCGGTCAGAAGCTCGGCAACCCCGGCTTCGAGTCCGCCTCGGCCGCGCCGTGGACCGCCACGTCCGGCGTGATCGACAGCTCGTCCTCCCAGCCCGCGCACGGCGGCACCCGGAAGGCCTGGCTCGACGGGTACGGCTCCGGCCACACCGACACGGTGTCGCAGTCGGTGACCATCCCGGCCGGCTGCCGCGCCACGCTGAGTTTCTACCTGCACATCGACACGGCGGAGACCACCACCTCGGCGGCCAACGACAAGCTGACCGTGACGGCGGGCTCCACCACCCTGGCGACCTACTCGAACCTGAACAAGGCCGCCGGGTACACGCTGAGGTCGTTCGACGTGTCCGCGTTGGCCGGCCAGACCGTGACGATCACGTTCAACGGCGTCGAGAACGGTTCGCTGCAGACCTCGTTCGTCGTGGACGACACGGCGCTCACGGTGAGCTGACGCGCCTCCGGATCAGCGTGGCGGTCTCGTCGTCGTGGGTGACGAGACCGCCACCACTGTTCGGGGCGGTGGACACAGCGGTCCGGGGGACCTCTGATCCCACGCCTGGACGCGCGTTCGGTCCGGCGCCGTGCGCGCCGGGGCCGAGGTTCCCAGGGCGGTGACGTGCGGTGCGGTGCGGCTCAGGGCAGGTAGAACAGCCGGACGTCGGAGTCCACCGGCGGGAACAGCGCGGTCATCACGTCCCGGTTGCGCCCCGGGTACACGTCCGGCTGTTGGGTGGACAGCCCGGCGATGCCGTGCGGGCCGAACAGCACGGCGGCGAGCTGGTCGGGTGCGATCCCCGCCCCGCCGACGGCCCCCGGCGCCTGCATGACCCCGCCCCCGCTGACCGGCCCGGCCGCACCACCCGAGTAGCCGAACCGCAGGTGCGACCGGAACAGCGACACCACGACCTCGAGGTCGGCGACCCCGGCCCTGGCCAGCCGGGCCCCGAACACCGGCCGCAGCCGCTCGAACAACGCCACCGGGTCCGGAATCCGGATCATGTCGGCCTCGGCCTGCGACGACCCGGGGCCGAGATAGTCGGCGGTGTCCCAGCCGGTGACCTCGATCTCCGGCCGCAGCCCCCGGACATGGCGGAGCAGCGCCAATCTCGCCTCGTGCGACCCGGCCAGCTCCACGAGCTGCTCGCCGTCGTCGCGGCCGGCGCCGACGATCGTGTCCCCCGAGAGCACCACCCACTGGGTACTGCCGGGCCGCGCCACCAGCCACCGCCAGCAGGCCGCCGACCTCCGCAGACTCAGGCCGACCCCGGCCTGGTCGGCCTCCTGCACCCGGGCCAGCTCCGGGACGTCGGCGGCGACCGCCTCGCGCACGGTCAGCCCCGTCCCGCCCCCGGGCAGGTCCCCGACGACCGGCCGGCCGGTCGGCCGCGGAATCGCGTACTCGTAGCCGAACTGCTGGTAGAAGTACGGGATCCCGTGGAGTACCTGCAGCACGTGCCCCCGCGCGGCGGACCGGTCGTGCGCCCAGCCCATCAGCGCCCGTACCAGTCCGCGCCCCTCGTGGGTCCTCGCGGTGGCGACCATCTCCACCTGCCCGGCGGGCAGCTCGCACCCGTCGAGGACCAGGGTCTCGTCCAGCAGGGTCACGGTGGACACCACCGTGTCGCCGTCGACCACCACGGCACAGGCCTCGAAGCCGGCGTCCGGGTCCTCGACGACCAGGCGCAGGTCGACCGCGTCGTCGGCGTCGCCCCGGTCGGTGAGCAGCGCCGAGATCTGGTCCAGGTCGGCCGGTCGGGCCGCGCGCAGCCGCAGGCCGCCGGGAAGTGTGTCACCCATGGCCCGAGTCTGGCGGTCCTCCGGCGGTACGGCGACCGGATTTCCCCCGGGCTTCCCCGCGACGGAGTGGATCACCGCCCGCTGAGGCACGGGCCGCTCGCAGGGCGTTCGGGCCGACCTGGACGGCGGCCGCGCACGGGTTCGGAGCCGCCCGCCGCGAGGGATCGCGTTCGGCTAGCGCGACTCGCTGATCTCGATCAGCCGGCCGTCCGGATCGCGGAAGAAGCACCGCACCTCCCACTCGGACTCCACCGGATCCGTGAGGAAGTCGACGCCCCGCCCGGTGAGCAGCCGGTGGGCGGCCCGGCAGTCCGGCACCTTGAGGGTCAGCTCGTGGTCGACCCGGTCCGGGTCGGCGGGCGGCGCGAAGGTCACCCCGGGTTTGTCCGGGGTCGGGCCGCCGCCGGTGACCAGGAGCAGCCACGCGCCCTCGAAGCTCAGCACGCTGGACGTGCCGCCGTACTCGCGGACGAGGGTCGCGCCGAGGGTGTCCCGGTAGAACCGGATGGAGGCGTCCAGGTCGGCGACGACGAGCAGGGTGCTCAGCTCCGCCCCGCTCGGGAAGTCCCGCCGCCGGCTCCGCGCCGCCCGGGCCCGGATGTTGAGCAGCTCCACGGCCAGCGCGAACGCCATCGCGCAGTAGATGTACCCCTTGGGGATCTTGCGGTCGAAGCCGTCGACCAGCAGCATCGCGCCGATCAGGAGCAGGAACGCGAGCGCGAGCATCTTGATGCTCGGATGCCGGTGCACGAAGCGCGACAGCGGGCCGGACAGCACCAGCGTGATCAGCATCGCGACCACCACGGCGGCGATCATCACGGACAGCTCGTCGACCATGCCCACGGCGGTGATCACCGAGTCGAGGCTGAACACGACGTCCAGCAGCACGATCTGGGTCACGACCACGCCGAACGACGCGACCGCCCGCGCGGTCGAGCCGCCCTCGGACCCCTCGAGTCCGCCGTGGATCTCGTGGCTGGCCTTCCCGATCAGGAACAACCCGCCGAGGATCAGGATCAGGTCCCGGCCGGAGATCTCGTGCCCGTAGACGTCGAACAGGGGTGCGGTCAGTCCGATCACCCAGGACAGCGCGAACAGCAGCCCGATCCGCATGATCAGGGCGAGGCCCAGGCCGATCCGGCGCGCCTTCTCCTGCTGCTGGACGGGCAGCTTCCCGGCCAGGATCGAGATGAACACGACGTTGTCGATCCCGAGTACCAGCTCCAGCAGCAGCAGGCTCAGGAACCCGAGGATGATCTCCGCGCTCATCCGCCCAGTAAACCGACCCGGCGGTCGTCGCGCGGGCGAAACCGCCGAACCGGCCGAACGACGGACCAACCCGAAGGACATCATCCGGTTACGAGTCGGGAGCCGACCCGGCTTCTGGAGGCTGGAGCCTGGGCGGTCCCCGCGGGGGTACCAGCCCACCGGGGGAGCGAGGTGGTCACGTCGAGCGCCCGCGCGGGATCTGCCACCCGCCGGCAGGCCGGGGTCGCGACCGGGACCCCCGTACCCGCATGATCTCGTCATGGAGTTCTTCGTGTACTGCCGGGACCGCTCGGGTTCCGGCGCCCTGAAAGCCGGGACGACCGAGGCGCACTGGTCGTTCATGGACGGTTTCGCCGACGCGCTGATCGCCCGGGGCCCGACCCTCACCGGGGACCGCGAGCACTCGACGGGGAGCGTGCACCTCGCCGACCTCGCCGACGCGGCGGCGGCCCACCGGTTCGTGTACGAGGAGCCGTACCTGCTGGCCGGGGTGTTCGACGAGGTGCTGATCCGGCGCTGGCGCAACGAGCTCGGCCGCACGATGTGGGAGTTCACCGGCGGCGGGGGCGGTGAGCGGTTCCTGATCCTGGGACACGGCGCCGCCGGTCAGTCCGAGCCGGCCCCGCCCGCCGGCACCGACGGGCTGATCGCCTACGGCCCGCTGCTGTCCGAGGACGGCGCGGAGTGGCTGGGCACGGCGGTCCTGGCCGAGCTGCCCGACCGGGCCGCCGCCGAAGCCCTGCTGGCCCCGGACGCGGCCCGGTACGACACGATCGAGGTCCACCCCTGGGAGCCCGGCGGCCGGCGCTGACCACCGGCCCGGCGTGGCTGCCGCCTCAGCGCCACGCCGGCCTCAGCGCCGAGCCGGTCTCAGCGCCGAGCCGGTCTCAGCGCCGAGCCGGCCTCAGGCGGGCGTCACCGGACGGGAGTCGCTCCGGCGCCGGCGCGCCTCGTGGGTGAGGCCGCGCACCGCGACGGCCCCGATCACCAGCCAGATGATGTTCACGGCGGCGGACGGCAGGGCGCTGTGCGCGACCGCGTTGACCGCCAGCGCCACCGAACCGGCCAGGTTGAGCACCTGGTACCCGATGCCGGCGGTGATCCGTCCGCTGGACAGCAGCCCGTACGCCAGCAGCAGAGCCGCCGCGCCCAGCCAGCCGGCCGCCTCGACCAGCAGGGCGCCGGTCACGCCGGCACCACCGCGTAGGCGCGCACCGGGAACGTGCCGAAGTCGCGGACCGGGGCGGGCACGGCGTGCAGGCGGGCCCCGTGCACGGGCACGTCGCCGAGCCGGGTCAGGTGTTCCAGCACCGGCACCTCCGCGCCGAGCAGGACCGAGTGCGCGGGGCGGGCGTTGCCGTCGGTGGCGTCGATGTTGACGCTGTCGATGCCGACCAGCTTCGCGCCCGCCTCGACCAGGTACCGGGCGCCGTCCTCGGCCAGGTAGGGCGCGGGGTCGCCGTAGCCGGCGGTCCGCCAGTGCCGGTCCCAGCCGGTGTGCAGCAGCACCGCCTTCCCGGCCACGTCGCTGGCGGCCAACGCGCGGGCCGTGATGCCGCGTTCGGCCGCCCCGGTCAGCCGGACGACGACCACGGGCAGGTCGGCCACGGAGCCCAGGGGGAGCCCGGCCAGGTCGGTGCCGCCCTCGTACCGGTGGAAGGGGCTGTCGAGGTACGTGCCGGTGTTGCCGACCATCTGGATCCGGTCGATGGCGAACTCGGTGCCCTCGGCGTAGTGGCCGCGCGAGTCGGCCCGGGTCAGGAACGGCGTGAACTCGGGCCCGGGCAGCCCGGGGTAGGTGGTCATGCCGGCCTCGATGACGTGGCTCAGGTCGACCAGCCGGGTGCTCCCCCCGGCGCCGGTCTCGGTGGGGCCGCCCCGGGAGCCCCGGTGCTGCTCGGCGACCACGGCGACGTCGGACAGCCGCACCCGGTCCACCATCAGCAGGCCCAGGTGGCCCACGAACAGGCGCTCCAGGTCGTCCTCGGTGACGGCGGGGCCGGGCACGTCGAGCCGGAAGCCCTGGACCTGGAGTCCGCCGCCGTTGAGGAAGGTCACGTCCGCGTCGAAGGACGCCCGGTACTCAGTCATGTACGCATCCTCGCGCTCTCCGGCGTTCAGTACCAGCGATGATTACTACATCATGCATGTAGCGTGACTGCATGCAGATCGATCCGCGCAGGCTCGCCGTGCTCCGGGCGGTGGCCGAGGCCGGCGGCGTGCTGGCCGCCGCGGCCACCCTGCACCTGACGCCGTCGGCGGTGTCGCAGCACATCGCGCGGTTGGAGTCGGAGACGGGCGTGACCCTGTTGGACCGTTCGCGGTTGGGCGGGCGGCGGTCCGCCGGGTTGACGCCGGCCGGCCGGATGCTGGCCGGGCACGCGGCGCGGCTGGCCGACGTGCTCGCCGCGGCGGAACACGACCTGGCCGCCTACACCGGGAAGGTCACCGGGCCGGTGTCGATCGGCGCGTTCCCGACCGCGATCCGGCACCTCGTCGCACCGGCGGCCCGGGACCTCGCGACGACCGCGCCCGCCGTGACCGTGCGCATCCGGCAGGTCGAGCTCGAACCGGGCCGCGCCGCGCTGCGGACCGGCGAGATGGATCTGCTCGTCGTGGAGTCCGACGCCGCCGACCCGCCCCTCGACCTCGCCGGCCTGCACACGGTGAAGCTGCTCGACGACCCGTACCGGGTCGTGGTCCCGCAGAGCTGGGGCGAGGTCGGCGACCTGGACGTGCTGCGCGGCCGGCCCTGGGTGGACGGCCCGCCGGGCTCGGCGCTGCGCCGGGTGCTGGACCGGCTGTCCGCGCGGCACGGCCTCGTGCTGGACCGGCGGCACGAGTGCATGGAGTTCCCGGCCGCGCTGGCCCTCGTCGCGGCGGGGCTCGCCGCCGCGGTGGTGCCGGCGCTGGCGCTCCGCGCGGGAGAGGCGCACCCGGCGGTGCGCACCGTCGCCCTGCCCCTGGTGGGCGCCCGCCGGTTGGACCTGTTGCACCGTAGGGGGCGGCACGAGCCCAGCCCCGCCGCCCGGATGGTCGCCGAGGCGGTGGCGACCCGCGCGCACACGCTGCCACCGTGACGACGGGCGGGCGGTGTGCGGCGGTCACACCGGGTAGATTCGCCCTCGTGCATCCCCTTTTCAGCCCGAGACCCTCCACAGTGACCGCGTCCACCGGCCGACGGCGGCCCCACCTGGCGGCGGCTCTCCTCGTCCTGGTCGGCGCCGTGTCCGCCTGCTCGGCCGACCAGCCGGACCCCGCGCGCGGGCCGACCGCCGCCGCGTCCGTGGTCCGTAGCGCGTTCGACCCGATGCGGCTGCGGCTGCGGGTCGGATGGACGCCCGACGACGTGCCGACCGTGACGACGGGCACCGGCACGACCCACCAGTCGGTCTTCTACGCGCGCCGCGACGGACTGCTGAACATCAACGTCACCGCCTACGCCCCGGGGTTCACGCCGGACGAGCGGGGGCAGGCGCCGCTGGAGACCCACCCGGCCCCGCCGGTCGGCGACAAGCCCAGTACGTGGGACACCGGGGGCACCCTCACCTGGCAATGGGCGCCCGGCGCCCGCGCGACCGTGCGGGTGACCGGCAACGACTCCGGCACGGACGCCGAGACCCGGGTGATCGCCCAGCGGGTCGCGGCCTCCGTGACGATGGACGGCGACAAGCCGGTCACGCTGCCGTTCACCGTGCCGGCGCCTGCGGGGCTGCCGGTCTCCGCGACGGATGTCGTCACGCAGCCCGATGGAACCTACCGGACGACCCTCACGTTCAGTGACAAGTCCATCTGGGTGGACCGCGACCCGAACAAGGCCGAGGTGTGGGTGCGGGTGGACAAGGCGGCGCACCGCGAGGGCGACAAGCGCGGGCCGGCGACCGCGACCACCGACGGACACCCGACGATCCTGCTCGGGCACACCGTGGTCTTCCTCGACGTGTCCGGCCACCGGGTGGAGGCTGCCACGCTCACCCCGTCGGCGGCGACCAGGCTGCCGGAAGCGCAGCTCACGACGCTCCTCCGCGGGCTGCGCGTGACCCCGCAGGCGTGGACCGCGACACCGGTCACCCCGTAGACCGTCGCTACCTCACGGTTGCAAGCCCCGGTTACCATTAGCGAATGCGGAACAGCGACGGCGGCGCCCCCCGGCTCGGGGAGCCGCTGCCCATCGAGTTCGCCAACGCGACCTACGCGGTGCGCGGCCAGATCCGCGACGGCCTCGGCACGGCGGAGCACCTCGCGGAGTGGCTGGCCTCGGTCCGCGACCGGCTCGCCACCCCGCTGCCGGAACACCCCACGGTCTCCCCGGCCGACCTCGCGGCCGCCCGTTCCCTGCGCGACACGGTCCGGGCCCTGGCCGACGCGGCGGCCCACGACCGCGCGCCGGCCCCCGACGCCGTCGCGGAACTGAACCGGCGCGCCGCCGCCGTGCCCCGCTGGCGGGAGCTGCGCTGGGACGACGGCCCGGCGGTCGAGGCGCGCAGCGCGGCCGATCCGGTCGGTACGGCGCTCGCCGAGCTCGCCGACGCGGCCGTGACCCTGTTCGCCGGGCCGGACCGGACCGAGGTGCATTCCTGCCCCGGCCCCGGCTGCGTGCTGTACTTCGTGCGCGACCACCCGCGCCGCGAGTGGTGCTCGGCCGCGTGCGGCAACCGCGCCCGGGCCGCCCGGTACTACGAGCGGCACCGGGGCGGCGTCAGCGCGGATTGAGCCGGAAGTATTCGCCGAACGTCCAGCGCAGCCGGCTGCCCCGGGCGACGGACACGACCCGGTGCACGTCGAAGTCGACCAGTCGCTGCGCGCCGGGCACGGCCGCCACCCGGTCCGGGTCCTCGGACACGACGGCCCGCCCGGTGACGTGCAGCAAATCGCCGCTCTCCCAGTCGGGGAACAGCAGCCCGCACGCGGGGTCGAGTTCGAGGTTGCCCAGGGTCATGAACATCCGGTTGCCCACGTACTCCGGCCACGTCAGCCGGTCCGGGCCGGTGACCTGGACGAAGCCCGGGTTCCCGCCCCGGTGCGAGGCGTCGGCGCCCAGCCCGGCCGCGTACGTGGCGACGAAGAACGTGTCGGCCGCCCCGATCAGGGCCCGCTGCGGACCGGTCAGCGCGCCGGTCACCAGGACCTCCCCGGGGCCGTCCGGGGCGGCGGGGGAGGGTTCGCGGGTCTGGATGTACTTCGGACAGTTCGCGTAGACCTGGTCGGTGCGCAGCACCAGCCCCGTACCCGTCGCCTGGGCTCTGCCGTTGATCCGCATCCGCCGCCGGGTGCCGGGCTCGATCGCGAGCAGCCCCACGTCGCGCTCCTCGTCGAACAGCCCGCCGAGCGGGTGCCCCGGCCGGGGCCGGTCGGCCACCGCCACGGTCCGCTCGTCCAGGGCGGCCACGAAGCCCGCCGGACCGGTGAGCATCGTGGCCCACACGGCTCCGGCGTCGTCGGCCGCGCCGAGGACCACCATCGGCTGCCGGCGCAGGAACTCCGCCGCGATCGGCGGGATCTCCGCGCCGACGGTCGCCGACCCGAGTTCGTGCCCGCCGAACCCGGCCCGGCTCTGCACCGCCCGTTCGCCCGCGTGGTGCATGGCTTAGAAGAAACCGCAGGTCGGCGCGCCGGGGGTCGGCGCGGGGCCCTCGGCGCCGGACGGGGCGTAGATCTCCAGCCGGGTCCCGTCGGGGTCGGCGAAGAACACGCCACCGGAGCCGGTGCCCTCGCCGTGCGGGACGATCCCGTCGTGGCTGATCGCGGCGCCCAGCGTGCGCAGCGTCTCCTCGGCCCGCCGCACCGCCCCGATGTCGGGGACCTGGAAGGCGAGGTGGTGCAGGCCCGGCCGCCCGGCGTCGAACGCGCCGGTGCTCTGCTGCCACAGCGTGATCAGGAGCTTGCCCTCCACGCCGAGGAACGCGTAGGGCCGGTCGGGGTCGGGCGAGGTGCCGAGCACGTCGAGGGCGAACACCTGACGGTAGAAGTCGAGGGAGCGGTCCAGGTCGGTGACGTTGAGGCCGACGTGGCCGGGCGTGACTGTCATGGGACTTCCTAACGGTAACGGCATCTGTTTACCAATAGAAATCTAATGCAATCAGAGGGGTACTGCCGCTAGAAGTGACCTGCATCACTCTCCTGGAGTCGCCCCGGCACGGGCCTGTCCGGTGAACACCCGACATGCCCCGGCCTCGCCGGGCTGCCAGGCTCGGCGCAGTGACCGTCCGTCCGATGAGAGGAACGTCGATGCAGACCAGGAACATCCTGCGGGGAGCGGTACTGGCCGTCGCCACCGCTGCCGTCCTCCTCGGCGCGCACCCCGCGTCCGCCGGTGGCGGGGTGATGGAGGCCGGGGTGTGGCAGACCTGGCAGGAGTGCGACAACGTCCGGCTCGACTACGAGGCGTCCAACCAGTACACGTTCGCCTGCACGTTCAAGGACGCGCCGGCCGTCCGGGGCTGGTACTTCCGGCATTTCTACCTCTGGTGACAGCCGCACCCGCCGCGCGACGGGCCCGCGCGCCGGCTCAGTCGGCGTGCACGGGACAGGTGCTGGTGCGGTAGGCGAACCCGGGGCGGGTCGGCCGGAGCTTCCAGCCCCACGGGTCGGCCGGCTCGGCGCGGGTCAGCACGAGGCTGTGGTTCGCCCGGGCGCTGATCCGTTCCCGGTAGGCGGCCACCGCCGGGGTGTCCGCCCCCGCCAGTTCGCGGACCCGGGCCTCGACGAAGCACAGGGGACAGCCCTCGGTCAGGCCGGCGACCAGGGTGCGGGGCTCGTCCTCGCCGCCGACCACCATGATCTTCCCGCCGGGGCTGACCGCGATCGTCAGGAGCAGCGCGCCCGGCGCGCCCGCCAGCGACCGCACCACCTCGGCGAGCTGCTCCGGGGTGTAGGGCCGGTGCGCGGCCACGGTCACCGCCGCGGCGGCCCGGACGAACGTCGCCGCCGCGACCAGGATCCCGACCCCGACCCCGGCATAGGCGAGGACGACACCCCAGCCGGGGCCGTACCGGTGCGCCTGCCACACCGCCGCCACGCTGAGGACCAGCAGCAGCAGGATGTTGAGCAGCCTGACCCGGGACCGGAACGTCGCGTGGTAGCTCCACACGAGGAGGACGGGGACTCCGACCGCGAGCACCGTGCCGAGCGTGTCGCCCATCGTGGCCCCTTCCGGGCATCGCCGGACATGACCACCCCATTCAAAGGGGTACGGACGACGCGGGTCAACGAGCTGACGGGTACTTGCCACAGTGGTCGGTCCTCGCCGCTCAGGCGGGGTGGACTCCCTGAGCGACTGGCTTGAACCCCTTGGCGACCAGATAGACCGCGAAGCTGACCTCCCATGCGAACACGGGCAGCGCGGCCAGCGAGCCGACCGTGGAGACCTGCTCGTAGAGGCCGAACAGCACGGCGGTCCCCGATACGCAGATCAGGGCGCCGCCGACGACCCCCAGCACGGCGATGGGCCGGGGGACGAGCCGGGACCGGTGCATCAGGTAGCCGAGCAGCAGGCTGTTGGCGCCCAGCGCGATGTTGGGGCCGAGCAGGAACGTCCAGTCGTGCAGGGCGACGAGCGCGTGGCCGACGGTGACGAGTGCGGCGTCGTCGGTGCCGGCCGCCCCGGCGAGGTCCTGGCGCAGGGTGACGACGGCGAGCACGCTGACGGTGCCGACGACGATGATCGCGGCCTCCAGGAGGCGGAAGCACACGTAGCCGAGGGCGAGGCCGGGGTTGATCCGGCGGAGGACGGGATACAGCGCGGCGGCCGTGCCGATGACGGTGGCGACGAGCAGGAGCTCGAAGAGCCCGCCCAGCAGGACGCGGGCGTCGGCGCCGGGGCCGACGACGTAGCGGGCGTCCGTGAGCGCCGGCTGGTAGAGCACCAGTCCCACGATCGCGGTGACCTCCGTCAGCAGGAACAACACGCCGGTGAACAGCGCGGTTCTTCTCGTCGAGCTCATGGGGACCTCTCCTTCTCGACCCGAGGTGTACGACGTACACCTGATGTCCCGGCAACCATAGGTGTACGCTGTACGCCTGTCAAGCGGAACGTCCCGCGCTGGAAGGTGGTCGGATGACACGGCAGACGGAGGCCCCGCGCCGCACCCCGCTGAGCACGGAACGGGTGCTGCGCGCCGCCGTCGCGCTCGCCGACGCGATCGGGATCGACGCGCTGAGCATGCGCCGGCTCTCCCAGGAGCTCGGCGTCGTGCCGATGGCGCTCTACAAGCACGTCGCCAACAAGGAGGAACTCCTCGACGGCATGGTCGACGCGGTCGTCGGCGAGATCGACCCGCCCGGGCCCGGGGTCGACGGCATGGCGGCCGTCCGGGAGCGGATCCTCTCCGCCCGGCGGGTGCTGTCCCGCCACCCGTGGGCCTCCCGCGTGATCGAGTCGCGGACCGCGCCGACGCCGGTCCTGCTGGCCTACATGGACTCGATGATCGGCATGTTCCGCGCCGACGGGTACTCCGTGGACCTCACCCACCACGCCATGCACGCCCTGGGCAGCCGGCTCCTCGGGTTCAGCCAGGAACTGTTCGACCAGTCCCCGGACGTGGACCCCCAGGTTCGCCATGCGGGGCTGCGCGCGATGGCGGACACGTACCCGCACGTCGTGGAGATCGCCCTCCGCGCCGACCACGACCGTCGGTCGGTGGTCGGCCCTGGCTGTGACGACCAGTTCGAGTTCGAGTTCTCCCTCGACCTCCTCCTGGACGGGTTCGAACGGCTCCGCGCGCGGGGCTGGAGCTCCACGGGGTAGCCCTCGGGGCGGTCCGCGCCGGACCCCGGGGCCGCCGGCCCGGTGCGCGGGCCGGCCATCGGCGTGGCCCATGATCCACAGGGCGCTAGGCTGGGGCGCGTGGCCGCACAGGTGATCGTCCTCAACGGTGGTTCCAGCTCCGGCAAGTCCACCATCGCCCGCGCGCTCCAGGAGATCCTCCCCGAGCCCTGGGTGACGTTCGGGACGGACACCCTGGTCGACGCGCTGCCGCCCCGGCTGCTCGCCGCCGACGGCATCGAGTTCGCCGCCGACGGCGCTGTGAGCACCGGCGAGGAGTTCCAGCGCCTGGACGTCGCCTGGAGCCTGGGCATCGCCGCCATGGCCCGGGCCGGCGCGCGGATCGTCGTGGACGAGGTGTTCCTCGGCGGGGCCGCCTCCCAGCACCGCTGGCGGAGCGCCCTCGACGGACTGGACGTGCTGTGGGTCGGCGTGCGGTGCGCGCCCGCGACGGCCGAGGCGCGCGAGGCGGCCCGGGGCGACCGGGTGCCGGGGATGGCGCGGGCGCAGGCCCAGCTCGTACACGAGAACATTTTCTATGATCTTGAAGTGGACACCACGGCCGCCGACGCCCTGACCTGCGCCCGGGCCATCGCGGACAGCGCGGCCATCGCCGCCTGAGCGGACGGCGTGGGCCGAGCGGCCTGAGTGGGCCGGTCCGCGCCGACCCCACCCGCCGGACGGCCCCGACGTCGCCCGTGGCCGTCAGCTCCGGCCGTCACTCCCACGCCGGGCCCGTTCCTCGACGGCCCGTTCGACGCCCTGCGGCATCTCGTCCTCGCCGGCCACCCGCCGGACCTCGATCTTGGAGCCGGGGACCGCCGGGACCCGCGTGGCCCACTCGACCGCCTCCTGCTTCGAGGCGACCTCGAGCAGGAAGTAGCCCCCGAACAGCTCCTTGGTTTCGCCGTACGGCCCGTCCGTGACCACCGGGGTCTCGCCGCTGAAGTCGACCACGACGCTGTGGCCCGCGTCGTCCAGTCCTTCGGCCGCGACGAACACCCCGGCCTGGACCAGATCGTCGATGTACTGGCGGGTCGAGGCCGCCAACTCCTCGAACCCGGCCATCAGCGCCGCGTTCGACTCATCGGTGCCCCGCATGATCAGCATGTACTGCGACATGACGTTCTCCTCGTCCGGCGGGGCCGCCTCTCGGCCCTCACGCACCCAGGTCGAACGGGCGGCCCGCGGATCGACACGCCTCCGGAGAAATCTCGCGCCGCGGCGCGCCCGACCCGTCCGGTCCGCGTTCCGCCCGCCGCCGGCCCCGGTGAGGGCCGGCCCGGACACCCCGCCGATCAGAGAGCCTATCCTCGCGGCCGGATGCGAGGATCACAGTCCGGCCAGGTCGACGGGAGGGGATCAGTCGCCCGTGCCGCGCAGCCACCCGTAGATCTCCCGGAAGGTCGCGGCACCCGGCAGATGCCCACCGGCGTACCGCCGCCCCCGCACCCCGGGGATGTTCGCGAGCAACCACCGCGCGTGCTCGCCGGACACGTTCTCGTCGTGCGTCCCGTACCAGACGCCGACCGGAACCGCGGCGTCCGGCATGGCGAAGCCCCACGGCAGGGCGAGGGCGATCTGGTCGTCGACCCAGCCGTCGTAGCCGTCGACGAAGGTGGCCCGCAACCGGGCCATGGCCTCCGGGTCGTCGCGGGCCGGCGACCCGGGCGGCATGCCGGGCATCTCCGGACCGCCGGCGGCGACCCGGGCCATGATGTCGCGGGAGATCTGTTCGAGCCGGGGCCGGAGGGTCCGCTCCTCCGGCGGCTCCTCGTCCTCGGGCGGCCTGATCCCGGAGAGCACGGCGCAGCGGACCACCCGTCCGGGCAGCAGCGCGGCGCAGGCCAGGGCGTGCGGCCCGCCACCCGAGCCGCCGAACACGGCGAACCGGTCCCAGCCCTGGGCTTCGGCGAGCACCCGGACGTCCCCGACCACGTCGGCGACGGTGCGCCCCGGGCGGCGGGTCGAGCCACCGTAGCCGGGGCGGTCGGGCATCAGCACGCGGACGCCACTCTGGTGCATCGCCTCGATCTGGTCCGGCCGCCGCCAGCGGGTGCTCGGCGTGCCGTTGTGCGCGATGACCGGAAACCCGTCGGCGGGGCCGTACAGGCAGTAGCGCAGCACTCGTCCGTCGATCTCCACCGACCGGTCAGCGTCCATCGGGCCATTCAACAGCACCGACGACGGCACCGCGGACCCGTCGCGTCCTACTCGAAGCGTTCGCCCCGGATGACCGCCCGGGCGACGAGCCGGAGTTTGGCCTCGTCGGGCTGGAAGCCCTTGGCGATGTCGGGGTGCAGGCCGGACCGGGTCTCGCGGAGGATCCACCGGGCGACCTCGTCCTCGTCCTGCCCGTCGTAGCCGGCCGCCACCCGGATGGCCGCCTGCTCCATCGCGGACGTCAACTGTTCCTCCAGCGGCCCCTGGAGCTTGCGTTCCACCTTGTTGAGCTGGCTGCCGTCGAGCGACACGTGCACCTCGGTCATGACCACCCACACCCTTCAGAACCGTAGGTCTGACGGGTACCCACCCGCGCCGGCCCCGAACCGCTCCGACCTGCCCGGATCCGTCAGGCGTGCGGGGTGACGCCGGGCAGGGGCCGGCCGGTCGCGTCGAACAACGCGGTCCCGCAGTCGCAGCGCTCGTCGGCGAGGGTCTGGCCCGCCGGCAGCTGCCAGACCAGCAGCTCCCCGCAGTGCGGGCAGTCCAGGCTGATCAGGGTCTCCTCGGGTTCGGAGTGCCAGGCCCGCACCGGGAAGCCCTGGTGGGTCAGCCCGGTCAACGCGCGCCCACCGGTCAGCGCGACCAGCACCTCGTAGGCGTCGGTGCCGGTGTCGTGCACGGCGAGCGTGCAGCCGAGCGGCGCCAGCACCCCGGCCAGGTGGTCGAGCAGGCGGGTCGGCACATCGCCGCGCCGCAGGGTCGGGTCGGCCCCGGCCGCGCGGTAGACGACGTCGGTGTCGATGTCCGTCGGCTCCACGTCGAATGCCCGGACCCGATCAGCCACGAACGCCGCCAGCTGGCCGGGGTCGTCCTCGCCGGTCCAGTCCATCGTGAACGTCACACGGTCGATCCCGACGCCGAGGGCGCGCTCGCCGGGGGCCAGGACCAGCTCTTCCAACTCCGTCACGGCGATCACGCTATCAATGCCGGGCGGCGGCCCCGGGCGCCGCCGCCGGCGGCCCTGTCGAGATCGCGGGCGACGAGTGCGGGACCGTGGAGCGGGACGGTCCGCGCGCCGGGGCTCACTCCCCGGGAAAAGCCCCGGAGGTGGCGACGGCCGGCAGGTAGCCGCGCGCCTCCTCCCGGTCGAAGAACACCAGCAGCGATTCCGGGAAGTAGGCGGGGCGGTCGTCGCCGTCCAGCTCACCCATCGCCACCAGCACCTCCGCGCCGCCGGCGAAGCCGAGCCGCACCGCCCACAGGCTCTCCGGGCAACCGGCCCCGCTGACCTGCCAGCCGAGGCCGACCTCGCTGACCGTGTCCCCGACCGCCGCCGCCCACCGGGTGGCGCCGGCGTCGAACCAGTGGGCGTCGGCGCCGGGCCCGGCGACCGGGTCGACCGCCAGCCCCTCCACCAGGTCGTCGCGCTGCCAGGTGAGCCGCACCGCGCCCGTGGACAGCCGCAGCACCACGTCGAGGTCCACCTCGTGCGTGACGCCGTCGGGCGGGGGCGCGCCGAGGCCGCTGCCGGGCGTCTGCTGGTACCAGACCCCCTCCAGGCGCGCGCCCAGGAGGAGCTGTCGGACGTGCGCGGCGTCGGGTCGCAGTACCGGCTGATGGTCGCTCATGGTGTGTAGTCGAACTTTCCGAAGTACTTGAAGTTGCCCTGCGCGTCGAAGACGGCACCCGTTCCGTCGGGTATCACGATCCTAGTCCCGCCGTTCTGGGCGCCGCCCGTGATCCGCTCCGCCACACCCTTGGGGTGCAGGGCGATCTCGTCGAGGAGCTTCTGCCCGGCGAGGTCCAGGTCCCGGGTGCGGTCCCCGACCCGGGGCAGGAAGCGCTTCGGGTTGTTGGGTTCGTTGGGATGGAGCTGGTGCTTGCCGTACGCCAGCCCGGCCTCGGTGGTCTCGGCCTTGCCGCCCCGGCCCGGGCGCAGGCCCGTGTTCGCCATCGCGGTGCGGGCGGCCAGGTCCGGGTCGCAGTTGTGGGTCAGCACCGCCGCCGGGCCGGCCAGGACGTAGAAGGTGCGCAGGCCGGCGACGGTGAGGTTGTGCACCGTGAGCGTCCCGCTGTACGGGCGCACGCCGGTGACCGCGACGGCCGCGCCGTCGGGGCCGCGCAGGTGCTCGCCGACCCGCAGTTCCCCGGCGTCGACCCAGCGGGACCGGTCCACCGACCAGAACGGGTGCCCCTCGGTGGCGGTGACGGTGCCGCCGCCGGCCACGGTCACGTCGACGAGCTGTTTCGTCCCGGAGCCGACGATCAGGTCGGTCACCCGCCGGGGGCCGGACTCGCCGGTCACCGGGTCGGCGGCGGCGACCAGGTCACCGATCCGGACGTTCTCGATGGGTACCCGGGAGCCGTCGGCCATCAGCACCGCCGCGCCCGGGGTGAAGCTGTTGGTCCGGCAGCTCGGACGGCTGGTGCCCCGGCCCGGGACCGTGGCCACCTCGTCGATGGTGACCTTCCTGCCGTCCACGGTGGTCGTGGCCCGCCCGCCGCGCCGGATCGCGTCGTCGAACGGCTTGTGCACGGACTCGGAGCCCGGGTTCTGCACCCGCACGGCCCGGTAGTTCCCGTTGGGCTTGCGCACCAGGCCGTCGTAGCTGGCGGTGGTCCGGAGCCGGGCGGCCTCCTCGGCGGACAGCCGCGACACCGCGTCGGGCGACAGCCGCGCCGACACCGGCCGCCGGTCGACCGTGACCCGGTTGCTCTTGGCGTACGCGTCGAGCGCGGCCTGTTCGGGCCGCCGGGACACGCTGTCGCCCCCGTTGCCGGCGGGCCGGGTGCCCTGCTCGGCCCGGCCGGGCGGTCGGGCCGGGTCGCCGCCCTGCGGCCGGGAGACCTTCGGCGGCGGGAGAGCCGCCACCCGCCGGACGAGCTTCTGCCGGTCCAGGGCCAGCTGCCGGACCTTCTGGCCGAGCGCGGACGCCGTCGCGTTGTGCTTGTTCACGTCGGCGGCGAGCTGGGACCGCTCGGTGGACAGCTGGCCGGCCTCGGCGTCGAGCTGGGACTTCTCCGCCTGGAGCTGGCCCTCCTCGGCCTGGAGCTGGGCCTTCTCCCCGTCGAGCTGGGCCTTCTCCGCGTCGTAGGCCGCGGCGGCGGCGGACTCGCGGGGCAGCTCGAACACGTGCGGCCGGGCGTTGTGCGCGTCGACCCGCGTGTTGTACGCGCTGACCTTGTTGTTGTGCGCGGTGATCTTCGGGCCGAGGGCCGAGGACCGGGTGCCGTGCGCGCTGCTCTTGGCGTCGTAGGCGCTGCTGCGCTGGCTCAGGCCCTGCTTGGCGGCGGCCAGCGCCTGGACCTGCTCGGCGATGGCGGCGAGCTGCTCGTTGAACGCCTCCAGCGCCTCGCCCAGGTCCTCCGGATAGTCCCGGCCCGGGTCGAGCGGCGCCGGATCGGTGGTCGAGCCCTCCGAGATCGAGGGCAGGCCGGGGTCGGCGGTCGCCGGGCCCACGCCCAGGGACAACGCCAGCGTCACGGCGACCAGCAGGCACAGCGCGCGCCGCGCCAGGCTCAGGGGGGTCGTCATGGTCAGCCCTCCACCTTCGCGGCGAACGCGTCGGCGAGCTGGGCGGCGGCCCGCCTGCCGTCGCCGGCCTGGCACACGGCCACCTGCAGGACGGCCTTGCCCTTGCGGCGCGCCTGCCGGTAGCAGACCCAGCCGTCGCCCGGGTCCTGGGCGGCCGTCCAGCTCAGGGTGTCGGTGTCGGACTTCTCCACGGTGTACACCCAGTTCGAGGTGCTCTGGTCCTGGTCCGTGCGGGTCGCCTGGGGGCAGCTCCTGAGGCCCTCGGTCAGGGTCCGGAACACCCGGCCCGCCTCGTCGGCGTCGTCGTACACGCCGAGGACCTGGGTCACCAGGTGGTCCTCGACGTTCCTGGCGTCCTGGTAGGTGCTGGCCAGGTACGTCTTCCAGCCGCGCGCGTAGACCGAGCGGGTGCCCGGCCCGACGGCCACCGCGCAGTCCGACGGGTCGGCGGCCAGCGGGGGCGGCGGCTCGGACCCGGACGCCCCGGCCGTCAGCCGGACGCCGGCCAGGGCGCTGGCCTCGTTGGGGGTGAGCACGCTGGCCTGGGTGGTGCCCGGCACGGGCAGCGACTGCGAGGAGACCCAGAACCCGAAGCCGACCAGCAGCACCAGGGCCGTGCCGACCGAGGTCAGGACGGCGAGCGGCCAGCGGCGCGGGGCGGCGGGGCCGGGTTCGGCGGGCGGTTCCGGGGCGACCGGCGGCTCCTCGGCGGCCGGTGGACCCTGAGCGGCGGGCCGCTCCTCAGCGGCGGGTGGTCCCTGCGGTGCGGGCGGCTCCTGCCCGGCGTGCCGGGCCGACCACATCGGAGGATCCTGGCCCTGGACTTCGGGGGTGCCCCCGGGGTCGGCCCGGGACTGGTCGGCGGGCCCGTCGCCCTGGTCTCTGGCTGTCGCGTCGTCCACCACGTGCGGCACCTTCTCTGTCCGGGGTTCTAATAGGACAGACTAGTGCAGATGGGCAAGGATGAGCGGGACGGCTGTCGCGGACCGGACCCGCCCGAACTGCTCCGCCGCACGTCACCGAACGGACGTGCGCGCCTCGGCCCTACCCACAAGAGACAGACCCATACCCAGAACTTTCCGGGTACGGGTGCGCCGTCGCCGAGGGGTGTCCGAAGGCGGGTGCGCGACGGCCACCGGGTCACTCTCGACTCAGGGCATCGGGGCGCCGGCGACCCTGGTGAACGCGTTGTCGACCGTCGGGGAGGCCGCCAGGCCGCGCACCCGTTGCACGCCGTCCGGGGTCGCGACCGTCCACTCGCGATCCAGCCGCCCGCCGCCCCGCCGATGTACCGGATTTCCGGCTCGCGCCGGCCGGGTTCCGCACTGTCGGATTTCCGTCGGGAACTACTGCCCGTTACGCCAGTGCGGTTCCCGGAGGTGCGGACCTAGGATCACATCCCGTGACTGGACGCTTTCGCCTGGGTGTGGACTTCGGCACCTCCTCGACGGTAGCCGTGCTGGAATGGCCCGACGGACGGACGCGCCCCCTGCTGTTCGACGGGACGCCGCTGCTCAGTTCGGCGGTGTTCTCCGCGCCCGACCGCGGGCTGCTGATCGGCCGGGAGGCCGTGCACAGCGCCCGCGCCCAACCGGAACGCTTCGAACCCAACCCCAAGAGACGGATCGACGAGGGTACGGTGCTGCTCGGCGACACCGAGTTACCGGTCGTCGAACTGGTCGCCGCGGTGCTGCGCCGGGTCGCCGCCGAGGCGCGGGCGGTCGCGCACGACCCGGTGCTGGACGTGACCCTCACCCACCCCGCCGCGTGGGGCCAGCGGCGCCGGGGCATCCTCACCGAGGCCGCGCGCCGGGCCGGATTCAGCAACCGGCAGCTCGTCGCCGAACCCGTGGCCGCCGCGACCTACTTCACGGCCCTGCCGGGCGCGAAGGTCCCCGAGGGCGGCTGTGTCGTCGTCTACGACTTCGGCGCCGGAACCTTCGACGCGAGCGTCGTGCGCCGGACCGGTGCGGGCTTCGACGTCCTGGCCTCCGACGGCCTGCCGGACACCGGGGGACTGGACCTGGACGCCTCCGTCGTCGCGCACCTCGCCGCGCGGTACGCGGGCACGCACCCCGAGGCGTGGCACCGCCTGGACGCGCCCCGCACCACCGCCGACCGGCGCAGCCGCCGGGTGCTGTGGGAGGACGCGCGCACCGCGAAGGAAGTGCTGTCGCGCTCGGCGATGACCCTGATCCCGGTGCCCCTGGTCGACGAGGACGCGCCGCTGGGCCGCGAGGAGCTCGAACGCCTGATCGCCCCGATCCTGGCACGCACGGTGGCCATGACCCTGGCCGTGGTCCGGACGGCGGGGATCCGCCCCGACGAGTTGGCCGGGGTGTTCCTCGTCGGCGGCTCCAGCCGGATCCCGGCCGTGGCGACCCTGTTGCACCAGACGCTGGGCGTGGCGCCCACGGCCATCGAACAGCCCGAGCTGGTCGTCTCCGAGGGCAGCCTGCGGGCCACGGCGGTCCGCGCGCCGGAGTCCGCGGGGCCCGGGACGTGGTCGTCGCAGTCCCGGAGTCCCGAGCCGTGGTCTCCGGTCCCGGCGGAACCGTCGCTCCCGGCCGGGGCGGAGTCCCTGCTCCGGGCGGCGGCGGAGCCCGCGCCGCAGCCGGTGCCGACGGCGGTGCCGGGACCGGCGTCGGGCCTGGTGCCGGCGCTGAGCCAGGTGCCGGCGCCGAGCCAGGTCCCGGCACCCGTGTCGAGTCCCGTGTCGAACCTGGCGCCGGCACCCGCTCCGGGCCCGGCCGCCGTGGCGAGCCCCGTGCCGGACCCCGTCGGGCCGGCGACCGCCGCGCCGAACGCTCCCGGGCCGGCGGGGGCGTTCGCGCTCACCGCCGGCACCGCCCTGGCCCTGGCCGCCGTGGCCTACCTGATCACGCAGACGGTCGGCGAACTCGGCAGCGAGGACATCACCTTCCTCCCGTACCTGCTGGCTTCCCTCGGGCTCACCAGCGCCGTGGTCTGGGCATCTGGCCGGGCCCGGTCCGGCCCGCGGGACGCCGACGCCGCGCCGGCGGGCCGGACGACGGGCCTGGTCCTGGTGGTGGTCTCCGTACTCTGCGGGCTGCTGTGCCTGTACCTGCTGTCCGACGGGTGGATCGCGCGCAACACGGCGCTCACCGGACTCGGCCCGCTGGCCGGCCTCGCCCTGGGCCTCCGGTTTCTGCTCCGGCCCCGGGACGACCGCTCGCCGTGGCCCGCGCATCCCAGTACCCGTCGGGTGCTCGGTCTGGTCCTGGCCCTGTTCCTCTACCACCGGATCGACGTCTACTGGCAGACCGAGCTGTTCGACGAGGCGGGCCTGCTGAACGCGGTCCTCGCCGCCGTGTTCGCGGTGGTGGGCGCCGGGCTGCTCGCCGGCCCGCCCCGGACCCGGGTCTACTGGGTGTGCGGGCTCCTCGCGCTGGGCGTCCTCAGCCTCTACAAGATCGGCGAGATCGCCACCGAAGGGAATCTCGGCTACCTGCTGACGGTCTTCCGGCCGCTGGACGTGGCCACGGGAGCGGTGCTGCTGGCGGCCGCGGTCTGGTATCTGGGCTGGCCCTCGCTGCGCACCCTGCGCCGCACCGGAAACAGCTGGGCCACACCGGAACAGCTAGGCCGCACAGGGAACAGCTAGGGGCGCTGGAAACGACTGGCGGCCCGGCTGGCCCGACCCGGCCGGCCGGGCCACGTGTCCAATCCGGCCGGCGAGCGTGCCCGGCCCGGCCCGGCCCGTGAGGGTGGCCACGAGGGCAGACGATGGCGCGCGGGCGCACCCGGAACGGTGCCCGGCAGCGCGGATAACTAGCCCGTTACCCAGGTGTCATAGGCGTGTTTCGATGGTCGTGTCAGAGGGACCGGACACCGCCCGAGGAGAGCCCCACATGGACGCCTGCACCCCCCACGCACACCACCACCAGCCGAGCAGGCGTTCCTTCCTGCTCGGGGCCGCCGCCGTGACCGCCGGCCTCGCCGGTGCCGCGGCGCTCGGCGGCACCGCCAGCGCGGAGGGCCTGATGGCCCAGCAGAGCAACTGGCGGTTCTGCACCAAGTGCTACACGATGTTCTACTGGGGCTACCCGACCGACGGGGTCTGCCCGGCCGGCGGGGCGCACGCCGCGCAGGGCTTCAACTTCAACCTCCCGTACGACGTGCCCGAGACGCCGACGGCGCAGGGCAGGTGGCGGTTCTGTACGAAGTGCTTCGCGATGTTCTACTGGGGCTACCCGACCGACGGCCGGTGTCCGTCCGGCGGGGCGCACAGCGCGCAGGGCTACAACTTCGTCCTCCCGCACGACGTGCCGGAGACGCCGACGGCGCAGGCGAAGTGGCGGTTCTGCACCAAGTGCTTTGTGATGTTCTACTGGGGGTACCCGACCAACGGCCGGTGCGCCGCGGGCTCGGCGCACAGCGCACAGGGCTACGACTTCGTCCTGCCGCACTTCTAGGTCCGAGCAGCGCACGCGGGGCCCGGAAGGGCCCCGCGCCTCAGTCCGTGCCCTCCGCCGCCGGCAGGTACGGCCGCAGCAGCCGGTTCTCCCGGTCCGTCGAGTCGCCCCCGGGCGCCTTGTCGAGGGCCGTCTGGATGTGCCGGCGGATCTCGTCGTTGCGCCAGGCGACCCCGACGTCGTGGGCGATGAGCGCCAGGGTCCGGTCGTCCGGCCCGCCACCGCCGAGCTGACGCATCCGGACCAGCGCCCGGGCGAACTCGTAGAACTCCTTGCCCGTGGTCCGCGCGTCGCCCCGGCACTCGATCGCCCGGGTCAGGGCGACCAGGGCGCCCGCGTCGTTCGGCTGCTCAGCGTCCTTGTAGGCGAAGCCGAGCGCGCCCCAGTACCGGTGGTTGCCGGGTCCCAGCTCCGTGAGTGCCCGGAAGATGGGGACGGTGCGGCTGACCCGGCCCCGGAACGCCGGATCCCGCCAGGAGTGCCGGCGCAGGTCGTCGGCGAGCAGCAGCACGTTGGCCCGGCCCGCCGGGGAGGCGGCCCCCAGCGCCTTGCGCAGCGCCGTCTCGTCGATCTCCGGCTCGTCGTCGTCGAGCTGCTGGATCACGAGCCGCATGGCGTCGCCGTCGCGCTGGAGCCGTTCGCCGATCTGGCGCTCGACGAGCTGCCGGATGTCCTTGACGTCCCACTGGGCGAAGATGTGGGTCAGGGTGGTCCGGGTCGCGACGTAACCGACGAGAAAACCGGAGAGCAGAAAGGCCACCATGAGGGTACCGGCGACGAGCCGCCCCGCCGCGCCCCCGCCGAGCGCCTCCCCGACGGCGGAGACCAGCCGACCGAACTGGCGCCCGATCACCGCGAACTGCACGAGCCCGACGCCGACGAGGATCTTCGTCAGCCAGTCCGAGATCTGTTCGAGGTTGGTGTTCACGCCGTAGGCGGCGCCGCCGTGCCCGCCGGGCGGGCGCTCGTGCTGGAGGGTGCGCGGGATGCCGAACAGGAAGCCGAGCAGCGCGCCGACGGCCAGCGCGGCCACCGACACCAGCCCGCCCCGGCCCAGCTCGGCCCAGGGCGACCCGAGCCCCTGGAGGGCGAGGGCCACGGCGGCCCCGATGGGCAGGCACAGCGCGACCAGCAGGACCGCGCGCCGGCGTCGATGGGTCTGTTCCGGGGTGAGCTCCGTCATCGGACCTCCTCACGACTGTCCCCGAGCATGGCGGACCGGCCGGTCGACGCCCACACTTCGGTCCACCAACCGACACCCGCCAGCAGCGGGGCGGTGCCGGGGCCGGTCGGCCTGCCATAGTTCTGATCATGACCAGGCTGGTGCACATCGACGGGTACCGACGGTTCTGGGCCGCCAGCGCGGTCTCGGTGTTCGGTACGCACATCACCACGATCGCGCTCCAGATCCTCGTGGTGGAGGGGCTGGAGGCGACCACCACCCAGTACGGGCTGGTCAGCTCGGCCCAGTGGCTGCCCTACCTGCTGTTCGGCCTGGTCGCGGGCGTCCTGATCGACCGGCACCGGCGCAGACCCGTCCTGGTCTGGGCCGACCTGGGCCGGGGCCTGGTGCTGGCCGCGATCCCGCTGCTCTACCTGGCCGGCGCGCTGCGCCTGCCCACCCTGGCCGGGCTGCTGTTCTGCTTCGGGCTGCTGTCCGTGCTGTTCGACACGGCCGAGCAGGCGTACCTGCCGAGACTCGTACCCCGGGAGCTGCTCACCCCGGCGAACGCCCGGCTCCAGCTGACCATGAACCTCGCGCAGACCGCCGGCCCGGCGCTCGGCGGCGTGCTGATCAGGGTAATCACGGCCCCGATCGCGATCGTGGTCGACGCGGTCAGCTATCTCGCCTCGAGCCTGCTGCTGGCCACGATCCGCACCCCCGAGCCGGCGCCCCAGCCGGCCGGGCGGCGCGACCTGCGGCACGAACTGCGCGAGGGCCTGACCTATGTGTACGGACACCGGCTCCTGCGCGCGCACGCGATCAACGGGCACCTGTGGTTCCTGGTGCACAGCGCGCTGGCCACCGTGCTCACCTTCTACGTGGTCGAGAGCAGCCAGCTCGGGCTGGGCGCGTTCGGCCTGGGCCTGGTCTACGCGGCCGGCGGCGTCGGCGCGGTACTGGGCAACACGCTGTCCGGCCGGTTGTCCGCCCGGCTGGGCGCCGGCCGCACCATGGTGCTGTGTTCCATGGCCAAGGCCGTGCCGTGGCTGCTGGTCGTGTCCGCCCGGCCCGGTCCGGCGGCGCTGCCGATGGTCGCCCTCGGCCTGTTCGGCTTCTGGCTGCTCCTCGGAGTGTCCGGACCGGTCGAGATGGGCTGGCGGCAGTCCATCACGCCCGACGCGCTCCAGGCCCGGATGGGTGGCACGATCCGGTCCGTCAACCGGGCGGCGATCGTGGTCGGCGCCCCGCTCGGCGGGCTGCTCGCCGACCACACCAGCCACCGGTTCGCGCTGTGGGCGGGGATCGTGGGTCTGGCCGTGACCGGAGGGTACGCGTACTGCTCGCCGCTGCGCGGGGCCAGCTTCGCCGACGCCCCACCGGAGAGCGTGCCGGTGTCGCCGCGTCGCTGACGCGCCAGCGCCCCGTCCGCACCGGGAAAGACGAGCCTGCCGGGAGCACACCCGCAGGTCGACGTCGACCCGGGCCGGTCAGCTCGCCGCGTTCTGCGTCCGCTGGAGCGGGTGGGCCGCGGGTGTCGACTGGGCGATCCGGAGGAGGAACTCCGCGTTGCTGCCCGTCCTGCGGAGCCCGTCGAGGAGCTGCTCGCCGCCGTGCTGCTGGTCGCCGCTCCCCAGCGCCCTGCGCAGCTGGTGCACCAGACGGAGTTCGTCGGCCCCGAGGAGGAGTTCCTCTCTGCGGGTACCCGAAGAGGTGGTGTCGACCGCCGGGAACACGCGCCGGTCGGCCATGGCGCGCAGCAGGCGGAGTTCGGCGTTGCCGGTGCTCTTGAACTCCTCGAACACGATGGTGTCGGCGACCGATCCGGTCTCGACGAGCGCGGTGGCGATGATGGTCAACGAACCGCCGTCCTCGAGTTTGCGGGCGGCGCCCAGGATGCGTTTGGGGCCGAGCAGGGCGCTGACCTCGATGCCGCCGGTCATGATCCGGCCACCGGCGGGCGCGGCGAGGTTGTAGGCCCGGGCGAGCCGGGTGATCGAGTCGACGAGCACGACGACGTCGCGACCCCCTTCGGCGAGCCGCTTGGCCCGTTCGATCGCGAGCTCGGCGACGGCGATGTGCTCGGCGGGCGGCCGGTCGAACGTGGACGCGACCACCTCGCCGTGCAGGGACCGCGTCATGTCGGTGACCTCCTCGGGGCGCTCGTCGACGAGGAGCGCCATCAGGTGGCAGTCCGGATGGTTGGTCGTGATCGCGTGGGCGATGGCCTGCAGGACCATCGTCTTGCCCGCCTTGGGCGGGGAGACGATCAGGGCGCGCTGGCCCTTGCCGATCGGGGTCAGCAGGTCGATGAGGCGGGTGGTGAGGATGTGCGGCTCGGTCTCCAGGCGGAGCCGGTCCTGCGGGAACAGGGGAGTCTGCTGGTGGAACTCCGGCCGGTCGCCGACCGCTCCCGTGGCGCACCCGTTGACGGTGTCCACCCGGAGGAGCTGGTCGGACCTGTCGCGCCGGCCGGGTCCGGCGGCGCGCGCCGCTCCGGTGACCGCGTCGCCGCGCCGCAGCCCGTACTGGCGGATCCGCGCCGGTGGGACGGCGACGTCCCCGGAGCTCGGGCGGTAGCCGGAGACCCGGAGGACGCCGTGACCGTCGCGGATGTCGAGGATCCCGGAGACGGAGACCTCGGTTCCGACGGCGGTTCCGGTTCCGACGGCGGTCCGGGCACCGACGGCTGTCGCGGTCTCGGCGGCGGTCCCGGTGCCGACGGCGGTCCCGGCCTCGGACGCGGTCCCGGCTCCGACGGCGGTCCCGGCCTCGGAGGCGGTCCCGGTGCCGGCGTCGCCTGCCGGTCGTCTCGGAGAGTTGCGTGCCGTGCGGCGGGGGACGGCGGGGTCAGGGTGGACAGGGGTCTGGGCACCGGTCTCAGAGGACTGGCGCAGGTCGAGGTCGATCACAGGTACTCCTGATGGGGAGGGAACACGCGGGTCTGAGCCGGGACACGGCGAGCGCGGCGGGTTCGAAACGACAGCGCGGACAGGCGCTGGTGGAGTCCACTACCGAAGGTGCGCGGGAAGGCGGAACTCGGTGTGGGATTCGAGCGATCTGGGGGCGGTGGTTCTCGCCCGCACCAGAATGGCTCACCCCAACGGTAGCCTGCTCCCGCCCCGATGGCAACGCCGGCGGGTCGCAGACCGGTGTCCGCCCAGGTCAGCGGCAGCACACCGGCGGGTCGCCGACCGGGATCCGCCCAGGTCAGCCGGGGTCCCGGCTACCCGCCGTGCCAGGTGCGCCAGAGCGCGGCGTACGGGCCGCCGGCGGCGACGAGCTCGGCGTGCGACCCCAGTTCGGTCACCCGGCCGTCCTCCATGACCGCGACCCGGTCGGCGTCGTGCGCGGTCTGCAACCGGTGCGCGATCGCGATCACCGTGCGGCCGGCCAGTACGGCGGCCAGGGCGCGTTCGGTGTTCCGGGCGGCCGTCGGGTCCAGCAGCGCCGTCGCCTCGTCCAGGATCAGGGTGTGCGGGTCGGCGAGGACGACCCGGGCCAGGGCCAGCTGCTGGGACTGGCTGCCGTCGAGCCGGTGGTCGGCGGCGCCGAGCACGGTGTCGAGCCCGGCCGGCAGCTCCGTCGCCCAGTCCGCGCCGACGGCGGCCAGCGCGGCGCGCAACTCGTCGTCGGTGGCGGCGGGCGCGGCGATCAGCAGGTTGTCCCGGAGGGAGTCGCCGAACACGTGGTGTTCCTGGGTGACCAGGGCGACCTGGCGGCGCAGCCGGTCCGGCGCGAGGCCCGCGACCGGGACCCCGCCGACGGTCACGGTGCCGGCGCGGGGCGCGTCGATCCCGGCGAGCAGCCGGCCGAGGGTGGACTTGCCCGCCCCGGACGGGCCGACGACGGCGAGCCGTTCCCCGGGCCGCACGGTCAGGTCCACGCCGTGCAGGACGTCGTCGCCGGCACCGTAGGCGAACCGGACCCCGGTCACCTCGATCCGGTCGTCGGCGGGTTCGGCGGCCGGCGCCCGGTCCGGGGGCGCGGTCGGGGCGGCCAGGCCCTCGACCCGGGCGAAGGACGCCGCGCTGCTCTGCAGGCCCTCCATCCACAGCAGGACCGTGTCGAGGGGTGCCTGGAGCTGGCGGAGGTACACGGCGGCGGAGACCACCGCGCCGAGGCCGACCGCCCCGTGGTCGTACAGCACGCCGCCGAGCAGCATGACCGCGACGACGGGGACGACGTAGGAGATGTCCACGGCCGGGAACAGCACGCTGCGCAGGAACAACGTGCGCTCCCGGGTCCGCCGGCTCCGGTCCACCGCCGCCTGGCACGCGTCGATCCGGCGCTGCTGCAACCCGAGGGCCTCGACGGTGCGCGCCCCGGCGGCGGTGGCGGTGAGCACCTCGGCGAGCGCCGAGCTGGCCGCGCCCTCGGCCAGGTACGCGGCGTGCGCGCGGCGCAGGTACCAGCGGGTCGCCACGACCATCCCGACCAGGCCGAGCAGCCCGCACGCGCCGAGCCGGGGGTCGAGGACGAACACGGCGCCCAGGATGAACAGGACCTGGACCAGGGCGATGAACACGTCGGGTACCGCGTCCCGCAGCGCCGTGGCCACCTTCGCGACGTCGGTGGTGCCCCGGGCCGTCAGGTCCCCGGTGACGGCGCGTTCGGTGACCGAGGCGGGCAGCGCGAGCGCCCGGTCGACGAACTCCTCCCGGACCCGCCCGGCGGTCCGCTCGCCGAACCGGTAGCCGACGTACCGCGCGTACCGGGTGAGCAGCAGCTGGACGAGCGCGAACGTGATGATCCCCAGCGCGAGCCGGTCCACGGTGCCGACGCCCCGGCCGGCGCGCACGGCGTCGACGATGTCGCCGAGCAGCCACGGGCCGACGAGCCCGGCGGCCGCGGCGAGCGCGTTGAGGGCGACCATGCCGGCGACCGCGGACCGGTCCCGGCCGACCAGGCGCAGCGCGGCCCGGCGGACCTGGGCGCGCCCGGCGACGGGCAGGTCCCCGCTCACCGGACCACCTCGTCGGCGTCGCGCGCGACCAGGTCCCGGTAGCCGGGCTCGGTGTCGAGCAGTTCGCGGTGCGTGCCGTGCGCGGCGACGACGCCGGCGACCAGGTAGTACACGGTGTCGGCGCGGTCGAGGACCAGCGGCGACGTACTGGTGAGCACCGTGGACCGGCCGGCGCGGGCCGCGTGCAGCCGCTCGGCGACCGCCGCCTCGGTGTGCGCGTCCACGGCGGAGGTCGGTTCGGTGGCGAGCAGCACTTCGGGGTCGGCCAGCAGCGCCCGGACCAGCCGGACCCGCTGCCGCTGCCCGCCGGACAGGTTGTGGCCGTGCGGTTCGACGGCCGCGTCGAGTCCGCCGTCGGTGGCGTGCACGACGTCGCGGGCCGAGGCGGCGTGCAGGGCCCGGGCGATCGCCGCGTCGTCGGGTTCCCACCGGCCGGACACCACCTCGCGCAGGGTACCGGCGAACAGGTCCGCCTCGTTGTCGGCGACCAGGATCCGGTCCCGGATCCGGCCGAGGCCGATCGCGTCGAGCCGGACCCCGCCCCAGGTGGCCGCCGAGTCGGCGAACCGGCCGAGCCGGTCGATGACGGCGGCGGAGTCCGCGGGCCGGGCGGAGGCCAGGACCGTCAGCCGGCCCGGCACGACGCGCACCCCGGAGGACGGGTCGGCGAGCTCGGCCGGCGACCCGGGCGGCTCGGTCGTGCCGGCGTCGGCCGCAGGTTCCAGCCGGAGGAAGTCGACCACCCGGCGGGCGGCGACCCGGCCCTTGGCGATGTCGAGCCCGCCCTCGATGAACATCGCCACGGGTACCACGAGCACCGCGACGTACCCGTACACCGCGACGAGTTCGCCCACGCTGATGTCGCCCCGGGCGGCGAGGCGCGCGGCGAGCCAGGTCACCACGGCGAGGAACAGCGCGGGCAGGCCGACGCCGAGCGCGTCGATCCAGCTGGTCACGCCGCCGACCCGGTACCCCTCGGTCTCCAGCTTGCGCGAGTCGGTCCGGAACCGGGCGGCGTGCAGGTCCTTGCCGCCGAGGCCGTTGAGCACCCGCAGGCCGCCGACCAGGTCCACGATCCGGGCGGCGAGCGCGCCCTGGCCCTCGCGGTAGGCGGCGCCGGCGCGCTGCAACCGGCCGAGCAGCGGGCCGACCAGCACCGCGAGCAGCGGCACCCCGACCAGGACCACGGCGGCGAGCAGCGCGGAGATGTTCAGCAGCAGCCCGGCGACGACGAGGTACGCGAGCACCGCGCCGACCCCCGGGCCGGTGACGGTGAGTGTCATGCTGATCACCCAGACGTCGGCGATGCCGATGGTGGCGACCTCCCCGGCGGTGACCGTGCGCGGCAGGACCGCCCCGAGCCGGGTCGCGTGCCGGACCACGGCGCGTACCGTCCGGAACGCCGCGTCCATCCGCACCCGGGTCATGGTGCGGTGCCGCAGGATCGCCAGCCCGGCGTTGAGGACCCCGACGGCGGCGAGCGCGGCGACCCAGCCGAGCAGCGCGCCCGAGTGCCCCACGCGCAGCCCGTCGTCGATCGCGCGGGACAGGAGGTACGGCGGCAGGGTCAGGGCGACCATCCACACGGTGCCCAGCGTGGCGCCGGCCGCGATCCGGGGCTTCTGGCACGTGACCAGCCACCACAGGTACCGGCCCGGGCCCGAGATGTCCTTGGCGCGCGGGAGGGGGTCGGCGGCACGCATGCCTGCACCCTAGCCGCGCGGCCGGCGACGCGTGACCCCGCCGGGGCCGTCCCCGGCTAGGGCGCGACGGCCAGGCCCTTGGACCGGTCGGCGGCGATCCGGACGGCCAGACCCGCGAGCACGGTGCCCATCAGGTACCGCTGGATCCGCAGCCAGCCGGGCCGCCGCCCCAGGAAGCCCGCGATCGAGCCCGCGGCCAGCATGACCGCGCCGTTGACCGTGATCCCGATCGTGATCTGCACGAGCCCCAGCAGGAAACTCTGCGCGGCCGCGCTGAGGGGGACCACGTGCACGCGCACCTGCTTTCTACGGGTGCCGCGACCCTACCAACGCAAGATCGAACCGGCCGTGAGTCAGGCCACCCCGACCCGGCCCCGCCGCCGCGTCGCCGATCGCCACCGGGACCGGCCCTGGTGGAAGAGATGCCCAGGGCGTCAGATGCCTGGCAGATGCCGAGGGAAACCTCGGACACTCCTCGCATCTGCAATGCCCTAGAGTCTGGGTGTGGTCGCATTCCGGATCGGTGAGGCAGCAGCGCTGCTGGGCGTCAGCGTGGACACGGTGCGGAGGTGGGCCGATGGCGGGAAACTGCCGGTCAGCCGCGACGACCACGGACACCGGGTGGTCGAGGGCGAGGCCCTGGCCGGGTTCCTGCGGGCCCGCGCCGCGGAGGGCGAGCCGGCGTCGGGGTCCTCCGCGCGCAACCGGCTGTCGGGGATCGTCACCGACGTGATCCGCGACGGGGTGATGGCGCAGGTGGAGATCCACGCGGGCGGACACCGGATCGTGTCGTTGATGAGCCGCGAGGCCGCCGACGAGCTGGGCCTCCAGGTCGGGGTGCTCGCCACCGCGGTCGTGAAGTCCACCAACGTGGTGGTCGAGGTGCCCCGGTCCGGGGCGAAGGGACAGGAGCGTTCATGAGACTGGTACGGATGCTGGCGGTCGCCACCGTCGCGGCCCTCGCCCTGACCGCCTGCGACGGCACCGACGACAAGCCGGCGGCCACGCCCACCAGCGGCGGAAAGGTCACCGGCACGGTCACCGTCCTGGCGGCGGCGTCGCTGACGGAGTCCTTCACCGCGATCGGCAAGGAGTTCGAGGCCGCCAACCCCGGGGTGAAGGTGACGTTCAGCTTCGGGGCCAGTTCCACCCTCGCGACCCAGATCGTCAACGGCGCGCCCGCCGACGTGTTCGCCTCGGCCAGCCCGACGAACATGAAGCAGGTCACCGACGCGAACCTGGCCGCCTCCCCGACGGTGTTCGCGAAGAACCAGCTGGTCATCGCCGTCCCCAAGGGAAACAAGGCCGGGATCAGGACCATCGGGGACCTGGCGAAGCCGAACGTCAAGGTCGCCCTCTGCGCCGCGCAGGTGCCCTGCGGGGCCGCCGCGACCAAGGCCCTCGCCGCCGCCAACGTCAAGGTCACCCCGGTGACCCTCGAAGCCGACGTGAAGGCCGCGCTCACCAAGGTCCGGCTCGGTGAGGTCGACGCCGCACTCGTCTACCGCACCGACGCCCAGGCAGCGGCCGCCGACGTCGAGGCCATCGAGTTCACCGCCTCCGCCCAGGCCGTCAACGACTACCCGATCGTCGCGATCACCAAGGCCCCCAACAGCGCCGGCGCCACCGCGTTCGTCACCTACGTACTCTCCGACAAGGCCAGGGCCATCCTCACCAGGGCCGGCTTCCAGAACCCCTGACCCGGGTGGTACCCGGGCCCCGCGCGCTTCTAGGCCTTGCGGGCGAGCAGCTGCACCCCCTGGAACTGCCGCTTGTCGGTGGGCTCGGGTTCGGTGACCAGCCGGGCCACCTCGGTCAACCCGCACTCGCGCAGCAGCGCCGAGAGGTGGTCGGGCCACCACCGGTGGGCCGGCGCGACCGTGTGGTCGAAGACCTGCGTCGGATGGGACGGACCTTCGCTCGCCGAGAAGCCGATCAGCAGGTGACCGCCGGGTGCCAGTACCCGATGGAACTCCGCCAGGATGACCGGGACCTCCGCCGGCGGGGTGTGGATGACGGACCACCGGGAGAGGACGCCGGCCAGCGCGCCGTCGGCGATGTCCAACGCGGCCATCGAACCCTCCTCGAACCGCAGGCCCGGATACGCGTCCCGGGCCAAGCTGAGCATCGCGGGCGAGGCGTCCACACCGAACGCCGCCAGCCCCAGCTGGTCCAGGTGGGCGGTGATGTGCCCGGGCCCGCACCCCAGGTCCGCGACCCGGCCGTCTCCCACCGCGCCGACCAGGTCGGCGAAGGCGCCCAGGATCGCGCGGTCCAGGGGACTGCCCCGCAGGGTGTCGCGGAACATCTGCGCGTAGGTGTCGGCGACCGCGTCGTAGGCCTCGCGGGTGGCACTGAGGGCGTCGTGTTCGATCATGCCCGCGACAGTAGTTCCCAGTTCCGATGTGCGTCGCCCTGCGGTGGGCGGCCAGGGTCCGCGCCCCGGGTCCGCCGGCCGCCCCGCTTCGCCCGGTGCGGGTCCTCAGCTCAGCTGCTCGGCCAGCGCGAGGACGATCCCGCCGGGCCCGCGCAGGTAGCAGAGCAGGTAGCTGTCCTCGAAGCGGGTCACCTCGCCGACGAGTTCGGCGCCGTGCGGGCGGAGCCGGTCCAGGGTGGCGGCGAGGTCGTCGACGGCGAACATGACCCGGTGCAGGCCCAGCGTGTTCACCGGGGTGACCGCCGGCTGGGGGACGACCGCCGCCGGGTGGTGGTACTTCGCCAGCTCGAGCCGGCCCGGCGCGCCCGGGATCCGCATCATCGCGATCTCGGTGCGCAGGCCGTCGAGCCCGACGACGCGTCCCGCCCAGTCGCCCTCGATCGGCGCCCTGCCCTCCAGCTCCATGCCGAGCGCGGTGAAGAAGGCGACGGCCACGTCGAGGTCGTCGACGACGATGCCGACGTTGTCCATGCGCTGAATCGTCATGCCCCGAGGGTAGGACCGGGGTACGACACCGCGGGCGGCTACGGCGCGCCGATCGCGGCGCGGACCTTCCCGATCATCGCGGTCTCGGTGGCCGACGTGCCCTGGGAGGCCTCGGCGACGCTGCCGCACGCCTCGACGATGGCGGCCTGGAAGCCGGCGAGCTCGGCGGGCGCCTTCGCCTGCAGGATGCCGACGGAGTCGTGCAGCGCCGTCAGCACCGAGGCCTCCATCGCGGCGGGGTCGCCCTTGGGCACGTTCGGGATGCCGCCGCCCTTGAACAGGCCCTGCAGCTCCGGCGACGCCCCCGACAGCGCCTTGCCGCCGGCCAGGCTCTCCTTGAACATCGCGAAGAACCCCGGATCGGCCTGCGACACCAGCATCATCGCCCCGAAGGTGGCCGTGCGGATCGTGTCGCGTTCCTGATCTGTGTAGTCAGCCATGCCCCCATCCTCGTGGCTGCGGCCCCGACCCACGGTCCGTTCCGCGACTTTCGCCGGATCACGGGCAAGGTGACCGGATCGGGTCGGCCACCCCGACGACCGCAGCGCGGGGTACCGGGGCCGCCGGTTCCGGGCGGGCGGGGCGCCGGCCTACTGACGAAGGTCGGTACGGGCCGTTCCGGTTGGTGCACTGTGCCGCGACGCGGGAATTCCTACGGTTCTCGCCATGAACACGCTGCTCCGCACGGCGGCCACGATCGCCGCCGTCACCGTCTCCTCGTCGACGCTCGCCCCGGCCGCCGCCCTGGCCGAACCGGACACCGAACCGCGCCTCACCTCCGCCGCGATCGACCGCTACGTCGCCGGGCACAGGGAACGCACCGGCCTGCCGGGCCTGGCGGTGGCGGTGGTGAAGGACGGCGAGGTGCTGCACACCGCCGGCTACGGCCGCGACGCCGACGGCGACCCCCTCACCGACCGCTCGCCGATGTCGCTGGCGTCGGTGTCCAAGTCCTTCACCGCGATGGCGGTGCTGCGGCTCGCGGAGGACGGCAGAATCCGCCTCGACGCACCGCTCGTCGACCAGCTGCCGGAGTTCGCGCCCGACGACCCGCGCGCCACCAGGATCACGGTGCGGGACCTGCTCAACCAGCGGTCCGGCATCTCCGACCGGACCAGCGACATCCCTGCCGTCACCGGGGCCCGGGACCTCAGAGGGGCGGTGGCGGCGTTGCGGACCGCGAAGCTGCACAGCGACCCGGGCAGCCGGTACGAGTACTCCAATCCGAACTATGTCCTCGCGGCCCGCCTCGTCGAGGTGGCCAGCGGCGAGAGCTTCCCGCACTACCTGGACCGCGCCGTCCTCGGGCCGCTCGGCATGCCGGACACCTCGGCCGACGCCGAACTGCCCCGGGGACACGTCGACGTGTTCGGCACCTGGGTTCCGCGGCCGGAGCTGGACACGTTCAACCTCGGGGCCGGGCACCTGGTCAGCTCCGCGCGGGACCTGGGCCGGTGGCTGGCCGCCCAGCAGGTCCCCGGTCGGCTGGTGAGCGCCGCCGGACTCGCCACGATGCACACCCCGCCGGCCGGGTCGGAGTACGCCATGGGCTGGTCGGTGCCGGACAGCGAGGGGCCGCCCCGGATCGAGCACGGCGGGAACCTGTTCACCGCCACCAGTTCGGTCACGCTGCTGCCCGCCAGCGGCTACGGCTTCGCGGTGCTGTCCAACAGCGCGGGACTCACCGACGACGCGTACCCGGTCGTCGAGGGGCTGATCGCGTTGTCGGAGGGCCGCGACCCCGGGTCGTACACCGCGGTGCTGCCGGTCGTGGACGCGGTGCTCGCCGGCCTGGCCGTGCTCACGGTGCTGCTCGGCGTGCTCGGGACGCGGCGCGCCCGGCGGTGGGCGGGGCGGCGGGCCGGCACCCCGACCTGGCGGATCGGCGCGCGGATGCTGCCGGTGCTGCTCCCGGTGGCGCTGCTGGCCGGGTACCTGTCGATCGTCGAGTTCGTGCTGGGCGGTCGCACGGCCACCTGGTCCCAGGTCGCCTACGCCTCCCCGGCGCTGCTGGTCCTGCTGGTCCTGGGCGCGGTCGCGGGCCTGGTCACAGCCACCGTCCGCACGGTCCGCGTGCTGCGGAACCGCACGGTAGCCTTGGCCCGATGAACAAGATCATGTGGCTGTGGGCCGCCCTGGTGGTGGCCCCGCCCGTGATCGTGTGGAACGCGCTGGCCCTCGGCGAGGCCGTACCCCCCCGAAAGGCTCCTGCTCGGGTTTCTCCTGGCCGTCCCCGGCTACCTGGCCGGACGGTGGCTGGCGGGGCCGCTGCCGCTCGCCCCGGCGGGGGTGCTCGGCGTGGCGACCGTGCCGCTGCTGGCCCACACGCCCTGGCAGGTGTCCGACGCGCTGATCGGCCTGGCCGTGACCGTCCTCGGCCCGTGGGCGGTCGGCCGGTACCGCCGCCAGCACATCGCCCTGGGCCGGGCCGGCTGGGAACGCGCCGAACAGCTCGAACGGGAACGCGGGCACATCGCCGAGCAGGCCCGGCTCCGCGAACGCCACCGGATCGCCGGCGACATGCACGACGCCCTCGGCCACGGCCTGAGCCTGATCGCGCTGCGGGCCGGCGCCCTGGAACTCGCCGCCGACCAGCCCGAACACCACCGGGCCGCCGCCGGTCAGCTGCGGCGCGACGCGGTCGGCGCGACCGACCAGCTCCGCGAGATCGTCGGCCTGCTCCGCGAGGAGTCCGAGGCCGCCACCCTCGCCCCGGTCGGGGAGCCGGTCGCCGACCTGGTCGCCCGCGCCGCCGGGGCTGGCGCGCCGGTCACCCTCGAACCGGCCGACACGGATCTCGCCGACCGCACCGCCTACCGGGTCGTGCGGGAGGCGGTCACCAACGCGGTGAAACACGCGCCGGGGGCCGCGATCACGGTCCGGGTGACCGAGGACGCCGCCACCACCACCGTGGCCGTGCGCAACGGACCGCCCGCCGGACCGGGCGCGGGCGACGGCCGGGGACACGGCCTGCCCGGGCTGCGGGAACGCGTCGAACTCGCCCGGGGCACGTTCCGGGCCGGGCCGCTGCCGGACGGCGGATTCGAAGTGGTCGCGACACTGCGGAGGACACAACCATGATCCGGGTACTGCTGGCCGACGACGAACAGATGGTCCGGGCCGGCGTGCGCGCCATCCTGTCCGCCGACCCCGACATCGAGGTGGTGGCCGAGGCCGGCGACGGCAGGGCGGCGATCGACCTGGCCCTCGCGCACCGGCCCGACGTCGCGGTCCTCGACGTGCGGATGCCCACCCTCGACGGCCTGGCCGCCGCCGCCGAGATCCGCCGGGCCCTCCCCGACACCCAGGTCGTCATGCTCACCACCTTCGGCGAGGACGACTACGTCGCCCGGGCCCTGACCGGCGGCGCGAACGGCTTCCTCCTCAAGGCCAGCGACCCCCGGGAACTGATCGGCGGGGTACGGGCGGTCGCCGACGGCGGCGCGTACCTGTCCCCCCGGATCGCGCACCGCGTCCTCTCCGAACTCGGCGGCGACCGGCTGGCCCGGACCAGCTCCGCCCGGGGCCGCGTGGAGGCGCTCACGCCCCGGGAGCGCGACGTGCTCGCCCTCGTCGGCGAGGGGCTGTCCAACGCGGCCATCGGGCGCCGGTTGCACCTGGTGGAGGGCACCGTGAAGGCGTACATGACGACGCTCATGGGGCGGTTGGGCGCGCGCAACCGGGTGCAGGCCGCGATTGTCGCCTACGAGGCGGGTCTGGTGGCGGGGCCGCCGCAGGTCTGAGTTCGGCGGTGCCCGGCGGTCTTCGGCGCGGCTTCCCGGGCGACCGGGCGCGGCCGGCCCGCCGCCTGTGCCGGGTCGCCGCGCGCCGCTGGCCCGCCGCCTGTGCCGGGTCGCCGCGCACCGCTGGGCCGCCGCCCGTGCCGGGTCGCCGCGCACCGCCGGCCCGCAGCCTGTGCGGGGCGCCGCGCACCGCCGGGCCGGATCAGCTCAGCCGCGGGTTTCGGGCATCGATCCGAACCGGCGGACCTCCTGGGGCCAGCCGCACGCCTCCGCGATCCTGCCGGCCCACATCCGGGCCCTCTCCTCGTCGGGCACGTCCACCACGGTCAGGCCGCCCAGGAACTCCTTGGTCTCCACGTAGGGGCCGTCGGTGAACAGCACCGTGCCGCTCGTGGCGTCGGCGCTGAAGACCGGGCCGTCCTCCTCCAGGCCGCCGGCGAAGAGGTACTCCCCGGCCGCCTTGATCTCGTCGACGACCGCCTTCGCGAGTGGCCCGCGCCCGCGGAACCACTCCTCGGAGTGGTCGCCCACCCACTGCTGGTTGAAGTAGATGAGGTACTCGGGCATGGCTGCTCCCTCTGCTCGGCCGGACCCGGTGTCCGCCCCCACCTACGCTACGAACAGCGTCCGGCCGATCGGACACACTCGGCCGGAAAATTCTCCGGAGCCGGAGCCGGAGCCGGAGCCGGAGCCTGGACCGGAGCCTGGACCGGGACCGCCCGTGCCGCCGACCGGACGACAGGGCGACGGCCCGGGGGTGACCCGCCGGGCCGTCGCCCTGGGTCAGTACCGTCCGAGCACGCCGCAGGCGAACCGTCCGCCGGAGTCCCCGGTGGCCAACGTGGCCGCGTCCGGGCCCGGGGTCGCGCCGGAGCTGTACCGGGAGGGGATGTTGGCGTAGTTGTCCGGTCCGGCGTGCACGATGACCGCTGTGCCGTCGGCGTCGAAGAGGGCCCCGCCGGTCAGGCGGTCGGTACGGACCTCGGCGCTGCCCGTGCCGTCCTGACCGACCAGGAGCAGGGGCAGGTCTCCGGCGTGCTGGCCGTGGTGACCCGCGCCGAGGTGCGGGCCGGCGGACAGGAAGGGGGCGGGGTTGCCGTTCGGGTCGGTCGTCCTGGGGTCGCAGATCCCGGTCGAGTGCAGGTGCAGCCCGTGGAAACCCGGGGTGAGCCCGTGGGCCTGGACGGTGACGACGCCCCGGCCCCGACCGACGATGGTCAGCCGGCCGACCGCCGCACCGTCGGCGTTGCGGATCGTCGCGCTCGCCCACAGGCGTTCGGTCGCCTGGTCGGGGTTGGTGGAGCCGACGGTGTAGAGACCCAGGGCACCGGCGGCGCCGACCGCCACGGCCACGGCACGCGAAAGTATCGCAGTATGTCGCATCTTCACCTCTTTCAATGGTGTTAGTGGACATGTTGCCACCGATGGAACCCTTCGCAGCCCTTGCGTACCCCTCGCGTCGCGCGGCGGGCTTCCGGTGGACACGCCCGTCGGCCGCCGGAGAACGCGGAATGGGGCCGCTCACAAAGGTATTTCCATCACACCATTCATTCGCGGGCGCCTATTCATAGAGTGGTCCCGGATGGACCGAACGCCGTGCGGAATGCATTCATCAGAGCCTATTCCCTGAGGTCGAACGATCAAGTACTGTCTGGTCACTGTCGACAGTCGGGGGGCAACGGTGCCGGACTTTCTCGTGATCGGCGCCGGCATCGCGGGCGCCGCGGCCGGGTACTTCCTGGCCGCGCACGGCCGGGTGACCGTCCTGGACATGGAGTCCGCCGCCGGTTACCACGCGACGGGTCGCTCGGCGGCACTGTTCTCCGAGTACTTCGGCACCGCTCCCGTCCGCGAACTCACCGCCGCCAGCCGCGCCTTCCTGACCGCGCCGCCGGCCGGCTTCTGCGACACGCCGCTGCTGCACCCGCGCGGCGCGCTGGCGATCGGGGCGGACGGTGCCGAGTTCGCGGCGGAGTTCGCCGAGGGGGAGGGCGCGCCCGAGCCGGTTCGGAGGATCGACCCCGCCGAGGCGGTCGCCCGCTGCCCGGTACTGCGGCCCGGCACGTTCACCGCCGCCATGCACAAGCCGGGCGCGATGGACATCGACGTCGCCGCGCTGCACCAGGGGTTCCTGGCGGGGGTGCGCCGCTCCGGCGGCCGGGTGCTGACCGGGGCCCGGGTCCGGGCGGTGGATCGGCACGGTGGCCGGTGGCGGGTCGGGACCGACCTGGGGGAGTACGAGGCCCCGGTCGTGGTGAACGCCGCCGGTGCCTGGGCCGACGAGCTCGCCGTCGCGGCCGGGGTCAGGCCGGTCGGACTGGTCGCCCGGCGCCGGACGGCCTGCCTGGTCTCCCTGCCGGCCGGGATGGACGCCCGGGACTGGCCGCTGGTGCACGACGTGCCGGAGACCTACTACTTCCGGCCCGAGTCCGGCGGCCTGCTGCTCTCGCCGGCCGACGAGACGCCCGCGCCGCCCGGCGACGCCCGCCCCGCCGACCTGGACGTGGCCCTCGCCGCCGAGCGGGTCGGGCAGGCCACCACCCTGGTGATCCGGAGCATCCGGCGGGCCTGGGCCGGGCTGCGGACGTTCGCGCCGGACGACACCCCGGTCATGGGTGCCGCCGAGCGGCCGGGCTTCCACTGGCTGGCCGGGCTCGGCGGCTCCGGCATCCAGACCGCCGTCGAGGCCGGTCGCCTGCTGGCGGCCGAGGTGACCGGGGGTCCGCTGCCCGCGGCACTCGCGGCTGGCCGGTTCCGGTGATCTCCGGGACGGGCGTGGACCACGGCGCGTTCCACGCGGTGCCGGCGCTGATCGAGCGCCAGGTCGACCTGCTGGGGGACCGGCCGGCCGTCACGCACGGCGAGCGCACCCTGAGCTACCGCGAACTCGACGGCCGGGCCAACGGGCTCGCCGCGCACCTGGCCGGGGCCGGGGTGCGCCGCGGCGACGTGGTGCCGGTGCTGCTGCCCGACGGCCTGGACTTCGCGGTCGCGTGCCTGGCGCTGATGAAGCTCGGCGCGGCGTTCGTGCCCCTCGACCCGGACTGGCCGGCGGCGACCATCGGGGCCACCCTGGCGGTGCTCGCGCCGCGGCTGGTCGTCGACGGGGACACGACCTATCAGTCCACATTAGACCGACCGGGGACCGTCCTCGGGCCCGACGACCTGATCTACGGCATCTTCACCTCCGGCAGTACCGGCACCCCGCGGTGCGCGCTGAACACCCACCGGGGACTGGTCAACCGGTTCGCGTTCATGACCCGGTACTTCGCGGCCACCGGCGCCGAGGTCGTGCTGCAGAACAGCCGGCACACCGTCGACTCGTCGGTCTGGCAGCTGTTCTGGCCGCTCACCGTCGGCGCGCGCAGCGTGATCCCGGTCCGGACCGGCTACGTCGACCTCGAACACACCGTGGCCACCATCCACCGGCACCGGGTCACCCTGACCGACTTCGTACCCAGCCTGCTCGGCGCGCTGGTCGCCCTCGCCGACACCGACCCGGCCGCCCTGGCCCGGCTGGGCAGCCTCACCGAGCTGGTCGTCGGCGGCGAGGAGATCGTCGCGCCCGTCGTGCACCGGCTGTGCGAGCTGCTGCCGGGGCTGCGGATCACCAACGGGTACGGCCCGACCGAGGCGTCGATCGGGATGGCGTTCCACCCGGTCACGCCGGCCGACGGCGACGCGGTGCCGCTGGGCCGGCCGATCGACAACTGCTACGCGGTGATCCTCGGCCCCGACGACCGGCCGCTGCCCGTGGGCGAGGTCGGCGAGATCGTGATCGGCGGCGCGTGCCTGGGCCTCGGGTACCTCGGCGACCCGGTCCGCACCGCGGAGGCCTTCGTACCCAACCCGTTCCCCGACATCCCCGGCCGGCACCTCTACCGGACCGGGGACCTGGGCCGGCTCGACGCGGGCGGCCGGCTGTTCTTCCACGGCCGGCGCGACTTCCAGGTGAAGATCGGCGGGGTCCGGATCGAACTCGGCGAGATCGCCGCCGCCGCCGAGCGCTGCCCGGGCGTGCGGCAGGCCCGGGTGCTGCTCGCGCCGACCCGGCCGCCGGCCCTGGCGGTGTTCGTCGCGGCGGCCGGGCTGGACGAGACCACCCTCGGCGCCCACCTGCGGCGCGAGCTGCCCCGGGACCGGCGGCCACGGTACCGCTTCGTGCTGCCCGAACTGCCGCTCACCGACGGCGGCAAGGTCGACCGGGCCCGGCTGCGGGTCCTCCTCGACGCCCAGTTGGCCGCCGACGCGGCACTGCTGGCCGCCGACGGCACCGGTGACCGGGCCGGTGTGACCGCGGCGGACCGGATCCTGGGCGTGTTCCGCCGGGTGCTGCTCCGCCCCGATCTCGGCCCGGACGACGACTTCTTCGACGCCGGCGGTGACTCCCTCGCGGCCCTGCGCGTGATCGCGGACCTCCGGGGCACCACCCCGGACTCCGACGGGTACGGGGCCCCGCGGCCCGTCGGGGTGGCGGACCTGTTCGCCGCACCCACCGCCACCCGGCTCGCCGGGCGTCTCGCCCCGCCCGTCGCCGACGAGAACGAGCTGATGGAGGCCGACGCCGCGCTCCCGGCCGGACTGGACGCCGCCGCGCCCGGCCCCGTCGACCCGCCGACGGAGGTGCTGGTCACCGGCGCCACCGGCTTCGTCGGCAGCCGGATCGTGTACGAGCTGCTCGCCGGGACCACCGTCCGGGTGCACGTGTTGTGCCGGGCGGCCGACGACGAGCACGCCGCCCGCCGGGTCGCCGGTGTCCTGCAGACCCAGGGCCTGTGGCACCCGGCCTTCGCCGACCGGCTGCGGGGCCACGCGGGCGACCTGGCCGCCCCCGGGCTCGGCCTGTCCGGGCGCGGCTGGGACGCGCTCGCCGCCGGCTGTGACGCGGTCGTCCACAGCGGAGCGATGGTGAACTTCCTGTTCGACTACCTGACCCACCGGCCCGCCAACGTCCTCGGTACCCGGGAACTGCTCCGGCTCGCGCTCACCGGCCGGCCCAAGGCGCTGCACCACGTCTCCACCCTCGGCGTGCTCGAGGACGAGGCCGCCGGCCGGTCCGGGCCGCTCGCCGAGTGCACCGACGCGGCCTCGGCCGCCCGACCGGGCAGCGGCTACAGCCGGTCCAAGTGGGTCGCCGAACGCTGCCTCACCGAGGCCCGGCACAAGGGCGCGCACGTCACCATCTACCGGCTCGGCGAGGTGATGGCGGCCACCGACACCGGGCACCCCAACGGCCGGGCCGCCACCGAACTGCTGCTGGCCGCCGTCGCCCGGCTCGGCGTGGCCCCCGACGTCGCGCTGCGCACCGACTGGACCCCGGCCGACCACGCGGCCCGCGCCGTCGTGGCGGGCCTGTTCGACCCGGGCGCCTGGGGCCGCAACCTGCACGTGTTCCACCCCGACAGCGTCGACCTCGTCGAACGCTCCGGGCTGGCCGCGCGCCGGGTGCCGGTGCCGGAGTTCGTCGAGCTGCTGCGGGCCGACCCGGCCTGCCGGCTGCTCGCCGGCCTCCTGGACCGCAAACCCCTGCACGAGCTCGTGATCGACAACCCGCGCCTGTTCCGCAGGGAGCACGGCGCCCGGCTGGATCTACAGAAAGAGGAACGATGATGCGGTACCGCAGGCTCGGCCGGCTCGGCTGGCAGGTCAGTGAGGTCGGCTACGGCATGTGGGGGATCGGCGGCGGCCCGGGCGGCTTCACCGGCTGGGACTACGACACCGCCCCGGCCTGCCTGGACCTCGCCCTCGAGCTGGGCTGCAACTTCTTCGACACCGCGTGGATCTACGGCCGGGGCGTCAGCGAGCAGCTCCTCGGCCGGGTGCTGCGCGACCATTCCGACCGCCGGATCTACGTGGCCACCAAGGTGCCGCCGAAGAACCGGGAGTGGCCGCCGCGCGCCGCCGACACCCTGGACGAGGTGTTCCCGGCCGACCACATCCGCGAGTACACCTACAAGTCCCTGGAGAATCTGGGGGTCGACCGGATCGACCTGCTCCAGCTGCACGTCTGGGAGGACCGGTGGGCCGCCGACGAACGGTGGCAGAAGGCGATCAGCGACCTCAAGGCCGAGGGCGTGGTCGACGGGGTCGGGATCAGCGTCAACCGGTGGGAGCCGGCGAACTGCCTGCGGGCCATCGACTCCGGGCTGATCGACGTCATCCAGGTGATCTACAACGTCTTCGACCAGGCGCCCGAGGACGAGCTGTTCGCCCGGGCGCTCGCCGACGACATCGGGATCATCGCCCGGGTGCCGTTCGACGAGGGCGGGCTGACCGGCACGCTGACCGCCGACACCACCTTCCCGGCCGAGGACTGGCGCGCCACCTACTTCGGACCGGAGAACCTGCCGGCGACCGTCGAACGCGCGGGCCGGCTGGCCGGTGACCTGCCGGCCGGGATGAGCATGCCGGAGGCGAGCCTGCGGTTCATCCTGCACCACCCGGCGGTCGGCACCGTGATCCCCGGCATGCGCCGGGCCGAGCACGTCCGGGCCAACCTCGCCGTCAGCGACGGCGCGCCGCTCGACCCGGCGCTGCTGGCGAAGCTGCGCGGGCACCGCTGGGACCGCCGCCCCTCGGCCTGGTCGATGTGAACCCCGCGATCGTGATGTGGGCGCATCCGCGTTCGGTCTCCACCGCCTTCGGCCGGATGATGATCGAGCGCGGCGACGTCGCGGTCGTGCACGAACCGCTGGTCACCCTCGTCGACTTCGGCGCGGTGCCGGTCGGCGGCCGGACGCTACGCACCGCGCCCGACGTCCTGCGCGCGGTCCGCGACCTCGCCCCGGTGTTCATGAAGGACACCGTCGAGTACCGCTACGAGGGGCTGTTCGCCGACCCCGACTGCATGGCCGGGCTGACCCACACGTTCATCGTCCGCGAGCCGAAGCAGACCATCGCCTCGCACCACGCCCTGCTGCCGGACGTGACCTGCGCGAAGATCGGCTACGAGCACCAGCACCAGCTCTTCGAACTCGCCTGGCAGGTCACCGGGGAGCGGCCGGTCGTCATCGACGCCGCCCGGCTGCTCGCCGACCCCCCGGGCGTGGTGGCCGCGTACTGCGCCGCGGTCGGCCTGCCCTTCCTGCCGGAGGCGCTGAACTGGGCGCCGGCGGAGCGGCCCGAGTGGGAACGCACCGCCCGCTGGCACGTCGACGCGGCCCGCAGTTCGGGCTTCGCGGCGTCGGAGAAGACCTACGCGACCACTGTGGACAACGACGCCCGACTGCGCGCGTTCCACGACCACCACCGGCCGTTCTACGAGCGGCTGATCAGCCACGCGATCCAGGGGGTTTGACATGTCCGAGTTGACACCGGGGCAGGCGTTCGCGCGGGCCTTCGCCAAGGACGGCGACCGGGCGGAGGTGGCCTTCGACTTCACGATCACCGACGCCTTCCAGCCGACCAAGGACCGGCCGCGGGTGACGGTCCGCAACCTGTTCCGCAAGCGGCCCGCGCCCGACGGGCCGGTCCGGTTCTGGACCGAGAGCCGGCCCACCGCCGCCGAGGCGGCCAGGGTGCACGAGTCCGGGCTGCGCAGGGAGGCGGCGTTCCGGTCCGGCGTCGCCGAGGCCGGGACGCAGCCGATCACCGCCTGGGTCCAGGTGCCCGCCGAGCTCGCCGACGACGAGGAGGCCGTCGCCGCGTTCATCGACTTCCGGTTGCTGGTCCGGCTCGCCACCGCCGAGAACCAGGCGCTGACCTACACGCTGCTCGACCGGCCGGACGTGGCCCGGCTGCCCTACCACGGGGACTACGTGGCCGGCGTGATGGCCGCCTGCAACGAGATCGAACAGACCGGGGCCACCGCGCACGCGATGATCGTCAACCCGCACGACTACTACTTCCACATGGTCGGCAGCGGCGTACTGGAGGACCTTGCCCGGGGCGGGACCCTGATCAGCCGGACCCGGATGGTCGAACGCGGCCGGGCGCTGGTCGGGGACTTCGCGATGGCCGCCCGGCTGCTCGACGGCGGCCGGTCCGTGATCCGGGTGGCCGAGCCGCCGGCCGGTACGTTCGCCGAGCCCGGGCTCGCGGTGTGCGCCGAGATCCACGAGGGCATCGCCCTGCACCTGCCGACCCACTTCTTCCTCGTCGAGCCGGCGGCGTCGGCCGCGCACCTGACCGCCGCGGCGGCCCCGCCGGCAGCGTTCACGCCCCCGCTGAGCGCCTCCGCGCCACGACCCCGGACCGGGCAATGAGCTTCTACAAACCCTTCGCACCGCTGTTCGGCGCCATCTTCTGCTGCCTGCTCGGCGTCGGGGCGACCCTCGGGGCGCTCCCGCTGTACCTGCGCCGCGACCTGCACGCCACCGACGTCGAGATCGGGGTCGTCGTCATGGCGATCGCGGTCTCGGCGGTCATCGCCCGGCCCATCGCGGGCCGGCTCGCCGACCGGCACGGCTACAAACCGCTGATGCTCGCCGGGGTGGCGCTGTGCGTCCTGGCCAGCCTCGGCTACCTGCTCGGCGGCGGCATCGTGCCGCTCACCGCCGTGCGGATCCTGCACGGGATCGGCGAGGGCACCGTCTACACCGCCGGCGCCACCTGGCTGGTCGCGCTCTCCCCGCTGGAACGGCGCGGCCGGGTCGTCGGCCTGTACGGCATCTGCATGTGGCTCGGCATCACCCTCGGCGCCCTGGTCGGCGTGCTGCTCCTGGACAACGCGGGCTTCGCGGCGGTCGGCTGGTTCGCCGCGGCGGCCGCGCTCGGCGGGCTGGCGCTGGTCGCGGCCAAGCCCAGCCCGGAACGGCCCACCGGACCGCCCCGGACCGGCCTGGTCGCCGGCAGCGCCGTCCTGCCCGGCGTCGCCCTGTCGCTGGCCGCGTTCGGCTACGCGGCACTGGCCGCGTTCGTCGCCCTGCACCTGGCCCGGCGCGACATCGGCAGCGGCATCGCCGCGTTCAACGCGTTCGGCGTCACCTACGTCGGCGTCCGGCTGTTCATCGGCAACCTGCCCGACCGGCTCGGCGCCGGCCGGGTCGCCCTGTGGTCCGCGCTGACCGAGGCGGTCGGCCTGGTCCTGGTCGGCGCGGCCCCGAACCTGGCGGTCGCGATCGTCGGCGGCCTGGTGATGGGCGCGGGCCTGTCGCTGCTGTTCCCGGCGCTGGCCCTGGTCGTGCTCAACCGGACCGACCCGTCCCGGCACGGGGTGGCGCTCGGCGCGTTCACCTCGTTCTGGGACGTCGGCCTGGCCGTGGGCGGGCCCCTGGCCGGCTGGATCGCGGGGCTGGCCGGCTATCCGGCGATCTTCTACGTGATGGCCGGGTGCGCGCTGGGCTCGGCGGCGCTGTCCCTGGCGGGGCGGCGGGCCGCCCCCACGCCCGCGGAGACATAGCGGACGCGCGGCCTCACCGCGTCTGCGCGAACCACAGCCGCCCGTCCCCCGCGCCCACCACGACCTGCCCGTCGCCGGTCGCGAGCACCAGCCGGGCGCCGGGCACATGCGCCGGGGCGACCGGCAGCGGCACCGACCGGGCAGCGTCGCCCTGACACAACCACAGCCCCAGACGGGTACCGGAGGCCACCGCCGCGTACGCGCCACCCGGGCCGGGCGCGAGCCCGACGACGTGCGGCGGAGTCGTCCCGGCCGTGTCCCCGAACCGGACCAGCCGCCGCCAGCCCGGCCCGCCCCACAGTTCGAACCGCCGACCCGACGGCCCGGCCGCCAGCAGCTCCCCGTCGGCGGTCGCGGCCCGGTGCAGGGTCAGCCCCGGGGTCTCGACGCTCCACCGGGCACCGTCGGCGGAACGCCATACCCGGTCGCCGACCAGGACGAAGCCGGCCGTGGTCACCGCGCCGTCGTACGCGCGCAGGTTCTCGTCGGCGTACCCGGGCCGGAACTCCCCGCCGTCGGCCGACACCCAGCCCGTCGAGCCCGGATGGTTACCGCTGACCAGGAAACCCGCCGGGCCGGCCGCGACCCGGGCCAGGCCGGCGTCGCGCGGGCCGCCGTACAGCTCCGGCGGGGCCACCTGCTCGACGAGGACGCCGTCGCGCAGGGACCAGGTGCCGCTGCGCCGGTTGCCGTGCGCCCCGCCGTGCGCGACGCCCAGCGCCGTCAGCCGGCCGGCCGCGCACGCCACGGACACCAGCTCGTGCTCCGGCCCGTACGCCGACCGTGGCGTCACCGGCACCACCGTGAATCCGCGGCCGTCCGCCGAGCGCCACGCGGCCGGGTGACCGTCGACGGCCCCGACCGCGTACCAGCCGTCCGCGCACCGGGCGATCTCGCTGACCGTCGCCGTGCCGGTGGCGGGCAGGTCCACCGGCCGCCAGTCGGGCGCGGCCGGCTCCGTGCCGCAGCCCGCCGCGGCCAGCAGCACCGGCACCCCGATGGCCCAACACCGGATCGACCACCGCCGAAGTCTGCGCATCCCGCCACCATATCGGTCGGAACCGGTCAGCGGCGGACCCGGCGCGGTGCCCAGCGGGCCGGCCACCACCGCCATGGTGGACGGTGCTCCGCTATCCGGCCCACCGCCGTGCCGGGTACCGGTCCCCGATCTCCCGGGCCGCCGGCACCGCGCCCACCCGGTCGTCGTCCGCGCCCAGCACGTGCGCCCGGGCCGCCAACGCCACCGCGCGCAGCCGGGGCGAGCCCTCCGCCGCCGCCAGGGCGCTGTCCGCGTGCCGGCGTGCCTCCAGCCCCGCGCCCAGGGCCGCGCTCGCGGTCGCCAGGTTGGCCAGCGCCAGCACGTGCCCGCCGGGCGCCCGGCATTTCCCGGCCAGGCCCACTGCCGCCGAAGCCCAGCGCCGGGCCTGTTCCGGGGCGCTCCGGCCCAGGGCCAGCGCCGCCAGGTTGGTCAACGCGGACCGCTCACCGTCGGGGTCGCCCAGCTCCCGGGCCAGTTCCAGGGCCGCCCGGAAACAGGTGGCCGCCTCCTCGGGGTCCGTCCCGGCGAGGGCCACGCCCAGCTGCCGGCGGGCCGCGAGTTCCCCGGGCCGGTCGCCCGCCGCCCGGGTCGCGGCCAGCCCGGTCCGCAGCGCGGCGGCCCACACCGGCCGCTCGGCCCGGTCGTGGTACAGCCGGCCGAGCGCCGACACCAGCCGCCAGGCCCCGGCCGGATCCCCGGCGGCCAGCAGTCCGGCGGCCAACCGGGCCAGCTCGGGCTCGGCCCGGTCGAAGGCGGCACCGACCTGTGCGGGGTCCCGGTCGGCGAACGCGGCCAGCCCCGCGTCGAGCCGGAGCCGCAACCCGCCGAACGGGCCGGCGGCACGCGCCCTTGCCCCGGCCCCGGCCCCGGCCCCGACCCCGGCCCCGGCTACGGCCCCGACCCCGGCCTGGGCGGAGGTCCCGGCTCGGCCGGACGCGGCCCCGACCCCGGCACCTGCTCTCGGCTCAGTAGCCCCGGCCCCGGCCCCGGTGGTGCCGCCCCCCACCCCGGCGGCGCGGCCCGGCACCTCAGCCACCACCCGGCCGTCCCCCCGCAGGATCTCCGTGTACACCGACACCAGCCGCGCCCCCGGATCCACCCCCAACGCCTCGCACAGCGCCTCCCGGGTCCGGTGGAACAGCGCGATCGCCTCGGCCTGCCGCCCACCGGCGCACAGCGCCCGCATCCCCCGTTCCACCAGGGACTCCCGGAGCGGATGGCCGGCCACCCACGGCTCCAGCACCCCGGCGGCGTCGGAGGCGCGCCCGGCGCGGAGCAGCAGGTCGGCGAGCTGTTCGACCGCGTCGAGCCGGGCCCCGTCGAGCCGGGCGGCCTCCCGGGCCAGCGGCACCCCGAGCAGCGCCGGCCCGCGCCACAGCCCCAGGGCCTCGTCGAGCAGCCCGATCGCGGCCTCGTCGTCGCGGACCCGGGCCGTCGCGGTGAGCCGCTCGAACCGGTGCGCGTCGACGAGATCCGGCCCGACGGTCAACAGGTAGCCGGCCGGCCGGGTGTGCAGCCCGACCCCGCACCGGCCGGCGTCGAGGCCGTCGAGGAGGCGGCGCAACCGGGACACGTGCCCCTGCAGGGCGGTGCGGGCGTGCCGGGGCGGTGCGCCGCCCCACACCGCCTCCAGCAGGTGGTCGACGGACACCGCCCGGTTGTCGGCCAGCAGCAGGGCGGCGAGCACCACCGCGCCCTGTCCGGCGGGCACCGGCACGGCCCCGCCGGCGGCGTGCGCCTCGACCGGGCCGAGTAGCCGGAACTCCATGACGCCCCCTCGTTCAGTGGGCGTTCAGTGCGCCCCTCCATGCTGAGTCCGGGGAGGCTGTTCCGGGTTTCAACGGACACGGATTGTTGGGGGACAAGAATGTTCAAGCGACGCGTAGGTGTGCTGCTCGCAGGGGTTGTGGCGCTGTCGGCGCTGGTCATCGGGGTGACAGGGGTCACGCCGGGCGAGCCGCGGGCCGACGGGGATGTGATGTGCGCGCTCACGGTCAGTGAGTGCCCGGCGCAGCCGACGCCGGAGGAACCGACCATGGGCATCTGCGGCCCGGGCGCGATCACGATCGACTGCGGCTGGTTCGAGGAAGAGCACTAACAACCACCACGGGGGTACCGGGCGCGCCCGCACCGGAGGCGGTCCCGGTACCCCGGCGACAACGGCGGGACCGCTCGCACGGCGCGTGTCCCGCCTGGTCCGATGCCCGCCGGGGTGCTCGGCCGGAGCCGCGCGACCGGGGGACGACTGTCCACCGCTGGCCGCCGCGGGTACCCGACTCGGGGTCGCCCGACGACGATGGCCCGGCGGTCGCGGACCACGCTCGGCCGGGCGGGAACCGGCGCGTGGAGCCGCGGATACCTAGTCGAAGCCGGGGTCGTGGAACCCCGGCGCCGGCCGGCCCCCGGGCGTCAGCAGCGCGTCCAGGGCGGCGGTGAGCGGGCTGCCGATCCCGGCGGCCAGGGCCCGGGCCGCCCGCCACTCGGCCCCGGCGGCCTCCGGGTCGGCCTCCCGCAGCGCCGAGCCGAGCTCGAAGCGTGCCTCGGCCTCGGTGTGCCGCTGCCCGCCGGCCCCGGCGGTGGCCACCGCCCGGCGGAGCGCGTGCGCGGCCTCCTCGGGCCGGCCCAGGCCCCGGTGCGCCTGCCCCTTGTAGAGCAGCAGTTCGGCGGGCTGGCCCCAGACCGCGTCGGAGGGCGCGGCCGCCAGGGCCTCGTCCACGTGCCGCAGCGCCGCCGCCGGATCGCCCCGCCGCAGCGCCAGCTCGGCCATGTTGGCCAGGCAGCGGGCCGCCAGGGCCCCGGCCCCGAGGGCGTGCGCGGTCGCCGCCGCCGACCGGTAGTGCTCGACGGCCAGGTCCAGGCCCCCGGTGAGCGCGTGCGCCGCGCCCAGGTTGACCCGCATCGAGGCGGCGCTGAGCCGGTCGCCGAGCCGTTCGGCGATCGCCACCGCCAGGGTGTGCTGCTCCACGGCAGCCTCGGGGTCGCCGCCCAGGCCGAGCGCGGTGGCCAGGTGTGCGCGCATCACCATCTCGCCGCGTTCGGCGCCCACGGCCAGCGCGGACGCCAGACCCAGGCGCAGGGCGTGCGCCCACTCGGCGTGCGTGCGCCGGCCGTAGTAGTACGGCCACAGCTCGCGGGCCAGCCACCAGCAGCGTTGGTGCTCGCCCAGCGCGGCGGCGGTCTCCACCGCCGAGGTCAGGTCCTCCTCCTCGAACCACGCGGTCATCGCCGCCCGGTCGGCGAACCGGCGCGGCCGGACCGGCGGGAACGTCACCCGCAGCCCGGGCGGCGCGGGCGTGCCCGGGTTCCAGTACGGCCGGGTGTGCACCAGGGTGTCGAGGTAGTAGTCCAGGAGCCGGGCGGCGGCTGCGGACCGCTCGGCGGCGGGCACCTCCGTCTCGGCCAGCTGCCGGGAGTACAGCCGGATCAGGTCGTGCCGGGCGTGCCGGCCGGGCGCGGACTCGGTCGTGAGGTGGGTGCCGGCCAGCCCCGCGAGCAGCCCGGCGGCCCCGGCCGGTTCGCACCCGGCGAGCGCGGCGGCGGCATGGGCGTCCACGGCGGCGCCCCGGTGCAGGCCCAGCAGCCGCAGCAGTCCGGCCTGCCCGGCGGGCAACGCCCGGTAGGTCAACGCCAGGGCGGCGGACACCCCGACGTCCTCGGCGGACAGCGCGGCCAGCCGGCGGCGTTCGTCGTCGAGTTCGGCCACGGCGGCGCTGATCGGCCGGCCCGGGTGCTCGGCCAGCCGGCAGGCCGCGATCCGCAGGGCCAACGGCAGCCCGTCGCACAGTACGGCCAGCTCGCGGGCCGCCCCGGGCTCGGCCGCCACCCGGTCGGCACCCACGCCCGCGGCCAGCAGGGCCTCCGCCTCGGCCGCGCCCAGCACCCCGAGCCGGACCGGCAGCGCGCCCTCCCGCACGGTCAGCGAGTCGAGCCGGTTGCGGCTGGTCACCACGAGCGCGCAGGACGGCGTACCCGGCAGGAAGGGTCTGACCTGCGCGGAATCCCTCGCGTTGTCGAGGACCACGAGCACCCGGCGGGCGGCGAGCACCGAGCGGTACAGCGCCGCGCGGGCCGGACCACCGGCGGGGATCGCGTCGGCGGGCACCCCCAGCCCGGCCAGGAACTCCCCGAGCAGCTGCTCCGGGCACACCGGCGCGGCCTCGTCGAACCCGCGCAGGTCCGCGAACAGCTGCCCGTCGGGATAGCGGCCGGCGGCCCGCCGCGCCCAGTGCAGGGCCAGGGCGCTCTTGCCCACCCCCGCCGGCCCGGTCACGGCGGCCACCGTCAGGCCGCCCGATCCCAGCCGGTCCACGGCGGCCAGCTCCGCGACCCGGCCGGTGAACCCGACCGGGCCGAGCGGCAGCTGCGCGGGCGCGGTGGGGGCCGGCTCGGGCCCGGTGCCCGGCCCGGCGCCCGGCCCGGCGCCCGGCTCCGCGCCCGTCAGGATCCGCTGGTGCAGCCGCTGCACCGCGGGCCCCGGATCCAGCCCGGTCAACCCCACCAGGCTGTGCCGCAGCCCGTGGTAGGCGGTCAGCGCGTCGGCGGGCCGGCCGGCCTGGCACAACGCGGTCATCAGCAGCTCGCACAGCCGCTCCCGGGTCGGGTGCCCGGCGGTCAGCTCGGTGAGCTGCGCGATCACCCCGGCCGGCCGGCCCAACGCCAGCTCCACGGCCGCCAGCTCCTCGAACGCCTGCACCCGGCTCTCCTCCAACCGGGCCCGCTCCCGGCCCAGCTGCGGCCCGTCGGGCAGCCCGGCCAGGGCCGGCCCGGTCCACCGGTCCAGGGCCCGGCGGAACGCGTCGGCGGCCCCGGGCAGGTCCCCGCCGCCGAGCAGCCCCCGGCCGAGGGCCAGGTCGGCGTGGAACTCGTCCAGGTCCAACTGCCCGGGGGCGACCCGCAGCAGGTAACCGCCGTCGGTGAACGCCAGCACCCTGGCCGTGCCCCGGGGCGCCCGGCCCGGCTCCAGCACCCGGCGCAGCCTGCCGACATAGGCCTGCACCACGTTTCCGGCGGTCGCCGGCGGCGCCGGGCCCCACAGCACGTCGAACAGCTCGGCGGGGCGGACCACCACGTTCGCGCGCAGCAGCAGGTGCCCGAGCAGCGTCCGGGGGCCGGGGGCCCCGAGGTCGAACTCCCGGCCGGCCCGGCGCGCGGCCAGCCGGCCGAGCACCGTGAACCGCAACGTGTCGTCCATCCCCGTGGTCACCAGCCCGAGGGTAGCCGCGTTAGCGCCGGACCAGCCGGCCGTTAGCGCCGCTGGCGAGGCTGGTCACATCGGGTCCGAACCGGACCCGCGGTCCCCACGAAAGGCACGTGTCTTGAGACTTCTGCGCATTGGCTTCGCGGCTGCCGCCGCCGCCGTCATCCTCGCCTCCACCCCGGGCACGTCGATGGCCATCGTCGGCGGCCAGTACGCGCCCAGCGCGTACTCCTTCATGGTCTCCCTCCAGGATCCCGCCCGCACCGAGGCGCCGCACTTCTGCGGCGGCAGCCTGATCTCCGCCAACTGGGTCGTGACCGCGTGGCACTGCGTCGCGGGCAAGGAGCCGGGCGCGATCCGGCTGCGGATCGGCAGCCGCTACACCGACACCGGCGGCCAGGTCCGCACCCCCACCCAGATCGTCACGCACCCGCAGGGCGGCGCGCAGGCCAACGACGTCGCGCTGATCCGCCTCGACCGCCCGGTCACCAACACCCCGGTCAAGCTCGACACCCGCCAGCCCGTCGGCGGGGACGCCCGGCTGATCGGCTGGGGCTGCACCACGGTCGGCACCTTCTGCGGCGACGACGGCCGGACCACCACCCTCAAGCAGCTCGACACCGGGTTCCGCGACCCGGCGCTGTGCACCAACGTCGAGGCCCCGATCAACACGGCCAACGAGATCTGCACCGGCAACCCGGACACCCACCAGGGCGCCTGCTTCGGGGACTCCGGCGGCCCGCTGCTCCGCAAGGTCGGCGGCGTCTGGCGGCTCAACGGCGCGTTCAGCCGCGTCGAGGTGCTCCCGCAGGACCCGAACGGCCCCGTGCAGTTCCCGGACTGCTCCAGCGGCCTGGGCATCTACACCGACGTGACCACGCACCGCACGTGGATCGAGAGCGTCACCGGACCGCTGGCCTAGCGCCGGCACGGCGGCGGGCGGATGCCACCCCCCAGGGCGTCCGCCCGCCTCACCGACCGGAGCGGGCCCGGAGCTGCCGGTCGAAGTCGCGGACCCCTGCCGTGTCGGCCCAGTCGTGGTGCAACCGGGCCCGCAGCCCGGCCAGTTCGCGGTGGACGAGGGTCTCGCGCGCCGAGGTCACCGTGTGGAGGACCCCGGTCGCGGTGGCCACGGCCGCCTCGGGGTCGCGCGCGCAGGCGTAGGTGTCGGCGAGGCGCAGGACGAGCAGGACGTGGGACAGGCGCATCCGCGCCGGAAGGTAGAAGGCGAGCGCGGACCGCGCCGAGTCGGCGGCCCGCACCGCGAGCCGGCGGTCACCGCTCGCGGCGGCGAGGTCGCGGAGCCCACCGGAGGCGAAGGCGTCGACGAACGCGGCCCCCTCCGCCCCGTGCAGCCACGGCGCGTGGATCCGGTCGAGGTCGCCCAGCCGGTCGAGCAGGACGCGGGCGTGCCGCAGGTGGTGGTCGAACGCGCGCCCGTCGCCGAGCAGCGCGTGGGCCCGGGCCGCCAGGAGCGCGGACCAGACGGCCGGCCAGCGGTGCCGACGCCCGACGGCGCCCGCCGCCCGGGCGTAGTCGAGGGCGCGCCGGGGATCGTCCTCCAGCCGGGCGATGGTGCTCATCCGGCCGAGGATCTCGCACCCGGCCACGATGTTGCCGCTGGCCCGGGCCCAGTCGAGCCCGCGGTGCAACCAGGCCATGCCCAGTCCGTACTGGCCGCGCTCGACCCGCAGCCAGCCGGCGAGCTGGGCGTAGTGCGCGCACAGGGCCAGCAGGGCCCCGGTGAACCGCCCGCCGGCCCGGAGGGCGTGCGTCATGGCGTGCAGGGACTCCTCGACGCGGGCCCCGGTACCCGTCGAGGTGCTCTCCAGGTCGGCTTGGGTGTAGGTGGCCAGCAGTGCGGTGTAGGTGTGCACGGCGGCCGGGTCCACGCGGATGGCCGGGCGGCGCACCGTGGCGGGGTCGACGCTGGCCGTGCAGCCCGCGAGGCCGTGCAGGGGACAGGTGATCCCGAGGGTGGGGAACCGGTGGCCGCGCCCGGAGGTGCCCGGCACGTCGGGGCCCGGTGCCGGGAGCGGGCCCGGCGGCGGATCGTGGCCGATGGCCCACCACAGGGCGTCGAGTTCCCCGCCGGTGGCCAGGAGGTCGTCCGCCCGCCGGGGCAGGGAACCCGGCGGCCAGCGCTGGCCGCGTTCCACCTTGCAGAGGTAGGAGTGGTGGTAGCCGAGGAGCTTGCCGAGCTGGGCCTGGGTGAGACCGGCCACGGTGCGCCAGTACCGCAGCCGGGCGCCGAACCGGGCCCGCTCCACCTCGGTCGCCTCGGCGTCCATGACTCCTCCACCGCGCGCCGACGGGCAGGACACACCATTGTCGACCCGGAGCGGGCCGGCGGCCGACAGGTTGGCACGCGGGTGGCGGCCCGGCCCGGCCGCCACCCGCCGTCGGGTCAGGAGCTGTTGGCGTCGTAGAGCCGCTTCGCGGTGGTGCCGAACACCGAACCGTAGGCGGTCGCCCCGGAACCGGCCGTGTGGTTGGCCCACAGGTAGCCCAGGCCGGTCGGGGTGGTGTTGCCGGTCACGTACCCGCCGCCGCTGCTGCCGCCCTCGGTGTCGCAGGCCGTGGTGGTGCCGCCGCCGTCGGGGCGGGTCGGCTGGTGGCAGTAGGTCAGGTCGCGGCCGGTCCAGATCCGCGCCGCCGGGTACCCCCAGATCGTGGTGCGGCCGTTGACCGGGCCCGTGAACCGGATCCCGTTGGCGCCGACCACGTCCTGGAGATACCGGCCGCCGACCTGGGACACGACGACGACGGCGTGGTCGTTGCCGCTGGTGACCACCCGGCGGGCCGGCCACCGGCCGTAGGGGGCGTCGCCGGTGCCGGCGGAGTTGTAGGCGGGCACGAACAGCACATTGGTGGTACCGGACAGGCAGTGCGCCGCCGACCACACCAGGCTCCGGTTGGGCGCGGTGACCACGGACGCCGAGCACCAGCTGTTCCGGCCGCCGCTCTGGGTGTAGAACACCTTGCCGTGCACCCGGGTCCCGGCGTCGGTGTAGGGGCGCGGCGCGCGGGTCAGTTCGGCGAGCACGGCCGGTGCCGCGTCGGCCGGGGCCGTCCGGGTGGGAGCGTCGGACGCGGTGGCCGCGGCCATCCGCGAGGCGGTCCAGTAGTCGAGGACGTCACCGGTGGAGGTGCTGGCCGCCGCGCCGGACGTGACGCACAGCGCCGAGGTGAGGAGCACGGTGGCGACCGTACCGGCGCCCGTGAGCGAGCGCCGGAGGATGGAAGGAGACATGAGGGGTGCCTGCTTTCCCGAGAGAGGTTGTGCCTTTCCTCGCACAAGGTATGCGCCGGAGGGTCCTCGGGCGGCAGGGGCGCCGAGCCGTCAAGTCCTGTCAACAACCGGCCCGCTTCCGAGGGGCGTTACCATGCTGTCCATGGGTGCCCGTTCGTTCATGGTGTCGGCGAGGATTCCGATGCCGAGGTCCGGCTTCGACGCGTGGCTGCGGGCCACCCCGCCGGGCGTGGCCGTCATCGCCAACCCCGACGCGATGTGGGCCGGCTGGGCCAACGACGGCGAACCGGCCGACTGGGAGCTGACCGGGGCGCACCCGGAGGCGCGGGCGCACTACCGGGCCGAGTGGGCCAGGACCCCGCTCGACCGCCTCACCGCCCGGGCCGCCGCCGGCCAGACCCTGGCCCGCCACCACGACGGCGCGCTCGAGGTCTACCTGTACGACTACTACGGCGACGTCGCCGAGACCCAGGCCGACCTGCTGATGCTGGCCGGCGCGTCCGGATACATGGCCGGGGGAGTGGTCGCCCCGGTGCTGTACTGGGGCGGCATGGTCTACCCCGGCCTGCCGGTTCCGGGGGACCCGCCGTTGGCCGTGCTGCTGGTCGACGCGCACGGTGCCCGCTTCACCGACTCGTACCCGATGGCGGCCCTGGTCGAGGAACTGGGGCCGGTGGAGCGGGCCTACTTCGACGCGACCGTGGACGGCGACGGGGAGGAACCCGGCTGGGACCCGTCCGAGGTGCTGGACCCGGCACTGCGGACCCCGCGCCCCTGACGGCCGCCGGCTTCGGGCACCGTCGGGTCTCCTGCCGCCGCCCGCCGACTCGTGAGCGGGCTGGCCCGGTCCGCTTCACTCCCCGGCGAGCAGCCGCCGCACCAGGGCCGGCACGGCCTCCTCGATCGGCTCGCGGATCACCTCGGCGGCCAGCGCGTCGTACGGGGTCGGCTCCCCGTTCACGACGATCAGCCGGGCGCCGTCCTCCAACGCGATCAGCGGGAGAGCCGCCGCCGGGTACACCTGCAGGCTGCTGCCGATCGCGACGAACACGTCACACGCCCGTGCGATGGTCTCGGCCTGCCCGATCACCGTCGAGTCGAGCGGCTCGCCGAACATCACCGTGCAGGGCCGCAACACGCCCCCGCACGCCCGGCACGCCGGATCCTCCTCGCCGGCGGTGACCCGGTCGAGCGCCTCGGCCATCCCGCCGCGGACCCCGCACCCCGCGCACCGCACCTCGGCGGCGGTGCCGTGCAGTTCGAGCACCTTGTGCGCCGGCAGGCCCGAGCGCTGGTGCAGCCCGTCGACGTTCTGGGTGAGCACCCGGACCGGCAGCCCGCCGCGTTCCAGCTCGACGAGGGCGAGGTGTCCGGCGTTGGGCAGCGCGGCGTGCGCCCCGATGTCGAGCCGCATCCGCCAGGCCCGGCGCCGGACCTCCGGATCGGCCAGGTAGGGGCCGATCGTCACGAGCCGCTCCGCGGTCGGGTCCTGCCGCCAGACGCCCCGCGGGCCACGGTAGTCGGGGATGCCGGAGGCGGTGGAGATGCCGGCTCCGGTCATCACGGCGATCAGGGGGCGGGGGGTGGTCATGCCGACGAAGGTACGGCCGGTAGCCCGTCGCCGCCACCGGATACCCGTGCCGAGCCGCCCGTGGCCAGCCGCATCAGGTCCGAGCCGAGGTCGATGGACACCTCCGTGCCGCCCGCGCCGCCGAACTCGTGCTGGTAGGCGTGCCAGGACTCGTCGCGGACCGCCCGGGCGAAGCCGCTCTCCATCAGCAGGACCAGTTCGAACGCGGCCCGGTCGAGGCGCCGGCCGAGTTCGGGGGCGTTCCAGTCCTCCGGCGCCGCGAACACCGACGTCGGCACCGTCAGGGCCCGCAGGTAGGCGAACAGGGACCGGAGCTGCTCGTCGACGACCAGGGAGTGTCGGGCGGTGCCGGCGGTCGCGGCGACGATCACCGGCCTGGCGATGAGCAGGTCGCTGTCGAGGATCTGGAAGAAGGACGTCAGCAGGCCACTGGCGCCGGCGGCGTAGACCGGGGTGCTGACGACGATGCCGTCGGCGTCGGCGAGCGTGGCGACGGCCTGCCGCAGTTTCGGGCCCTGGATCCGCGAGACCAGGGCCGCGGTGACCTCGCTGGCCAGTTCCCGCAGGTCGACGACGGTGACGGCCGTGTCGTGGCCGCGCCGCCCGGCGAGGGCGGTGACCCGCTGGGAGATCCGGTCGGCGAGCATCCGGGTCGAGGACGGGTCGCTGGCTCCAGCGGAGACGACGGCCAGGCGGTACGAGGTCATTCCGGGTTCCTTAGGGCGAGTTTGCGGCACAGGGCTTCCAGCTGGCCGAGTTCGGCGGGGCTGAGCCTGCTGGTGACGGCGCGGGCGACGCTGCGGGCGTGCTGGCGGCCGATGTGGCGTTGGGTGTCCCGGCCGAGGGCGGTGAGGGACACCAGGACGACGCGGCCGTCCGACGGGTCGGGGGCGCGCTGGATGAGGCCCTGCTCGGCCAGCCGGTCCACGAGGCGGGACAGGGCCGGCTGGCTGAGCAGGACGTGCCGGTGCAGTTCGGTGACGCTGATCGGCTCCGGGCACTTGGACAGGGTGTACGCGACGTCGTACTCCCGCATGCTCAGCTCCTGCCAGGTCCGCTCGGCGGCGAACTCCTTCATGAGCGTGGCGTGCGCGGCCATCAGCGCCTCCCACGCGGTGTTGGCCAGCCGGGTCCCGCCGGCCATCAGGACGCCGAATCCTGGTACGGCGACGAGCCCGTCACGTTGTCGCCCCGGTTGGCGCGGGGGCGGTTCTGGCGCGGTTCCCCGTCGCCGTAGACCGCCCGGACCCGGTCGGCGTGCGTCGGCGCCTCGGCGACCCCGGGCGCGCGGCGGGCGGCGAGCTCCTTGCGCAGCACCGGCACGACCTCCTCGCCGAGCAGGTCCAGCTGGTTCAGCACGGTCTTCAGCGGCAGGCCGGCGTGGTCGAGCAGGAACAGCTGGCGCTGGTAGTCGCCGAAGTGCTCGCGGAAGGTCAGCGTCTTGTCGATGACCTCCTGCGGGCTGCCGACCGACAGCGGGGTCTGCGCCATGAAGTCCTCCATCGACGGGCCGTGCCCGTAGACCGGGGCCTCGTTGAAATAGGGCCGGAACTCGCGGATCGCGTCCTGGGACCTGCGGGCGATGAACGCGTGCCCGCCGAGGCCGACGATGGCCTGCTGCGGCGTGCCGTGCCCGTGGTGGGCGAAGCGCTGGCGGTAGAACTCGATCAGGCGGACGTAGTGCTCCTTCGGCCAGAAGATGTTGTTGGCGAAGAACCCGTTGCCGTAGTACGCGGCCTGCTCGGCGATCTCGGGCGTGCGGATCGAGCCGTGCCAGACGAACGGCGGCACCCCGTCGAGCGGGCGCGGCGTGGACGTGAAGCCCTGCAGCGGCGTGCGGTACTTCCCCTCCCAGTCGACGACGTCCTCGCGCCACAGCCGGTGCAGCAGGTTGTAGTTCTCCAGCGCCAGCGGCAGGCCCTCGCGGAGGTCCTGGCCGAACCACGGGTACACCGGTGCCGTGTTGCCCCGGCCGAGCATCAGGTCCATCCGGCCCTTCGCCAGGTGCTGGAGCATCGCGTACTCCTCGGCGAGCCGGACGGGGTCGTTCGTGGTGATCAGCGTCGTCGCCGTGGACAGGATGAGCTTCTCGGTGCTCGCCGCGATGTACGCCAGCAGCGTCGTCGGGGACGAGGAGAAGAACGGGGGATTGTGGTGCTCGCCGATCGCGAACACGTCCAGCCCGACCTCCTCGGTCTTCTTCGCGATCCGCACGACCGCGTCGATCCGCTCCGCCTCGCTCGGGGTGGAGCCCGAGACCGGGTCGCGGGTGATGTCGCTCACGGAGAACACGCCGAACTGCACTGTGTACCTGCTTCCCACGTGCCGGTGGCGCCGGCAGCTATATGCGTTTGCATACTCCTCAACACGGGGGCGCGGAGAATATTCCGGGTACCGGCCGGGCCGGGTCACCAGCCCACCTGAACTACCATCGTCTGCGCAGCCCAGGCACGTTCCGCCCGGGCTGGCGCACCATTCCACCGAGCACCGGGAGCAGAGCATGGGCTTCGACGACCTCGCCAAGAAGGCGACCGACTTCCTCAACACCGACCAGGGCGAGCAGGTCAGCGACAAGGCGCTCGACGGCGCGGCCGACCTGGCCAAGAAGCTCTCCGACGGCAAGTTCGGCGACCAGATCGACGGCGCCCGCAACGCCGCCGACGGCGCCATCGGCAACAACAGCTGAAGTACGCCCGCCGCGCCCGTCCGAGCACAGCCCGGGCGGGCGCGGTCGTGTCCCGGGGCTCCCGGGCCGCACCGGGCCCAGGCCGCGAGGCCTGCCTGGTCACCGCCCGGACCTCCGTGGCCACCGCCCGGACCTGCCGGATCACGGTCGGGGCGCCGGATACTGTGCCCTTGCGCTAAGTGTTGGTCCAGGGTAATACTTAGCCTCGTGGCACAGTATCTGGCGGAACTCGACGGCGTGTTCGTCGCCCTCGCCGACCCGACCCGGCGCGGGGTCATCCGGCGCCTCGGCCGCGGTCCGACGAGTGTCGGCGACCTCGCCCGCGAGTTCCCGATGACCCTTCCCTCCTTCATGAAGCACCTGCGGACCCTCGAGGCCAACGGCCTGATCCGCACGGCCAAGTCCGGCCGGGTGCGCACGTGCGTGCTGAACCGCGAACGCCTCGCGGTCCTCGACGACTGGCTCGCGGAGCAGCGCCGGGTCTGGGAGGAACGCACCGACCAGCTCGAGGATTTCCTCACCGACACCAGGGAGAACCGACCATGAACCCCGACCTGGACCTTGGCCTGGAGCGGATCATCCGCGCCCCGCGCACGGCCGTCTGGAACGCCTGGACCGACCCGGCGAGCTTCGCGCGGTGGTGGCTCCCGGCGCCGACCCTGTGCCGCGTCGACCGCCTGGAGGTCCGGCCCGGCGGCGGGCTCGTGACCCGGCTCAGCGAGGACGGGGTGGAGTTCCTCCCGCACCTCGACGCGTGCTTCCTCGTCGTGGAGGAGCTGGAGCGGATCGTGTTCACCAACGCGGTCGACGGCGCCTGGCGACCCGCGTCGCCGGCCCCGGTCGCCATGACCGCGGAGATCACCCTGAGCGATCATCCGGACGGTACGGACTACCGGGTCGTCGTCCGGCACGGCGACCCCGCCGCCCGGGCCCTGCACGAGAAGCTCGGCTTCGTGGACGGCTGGGGCTCGGTCACCGGACAACTCGCCCGGATCGCCGAGGGCCACGACGTGCGCTGACGAGCCCCCCGACCCACCACGGGGATCAGGTCCGGCCGGTGACCAGCCCGCCTCCTCGCGGGCGCCGGGGCACCGCGGCGATCAGGCGGGCGCGGGTCGCTGCGCGGTCCAGGTGGTCAGCGCGCGCCGCACGAGTTCGGCGTTTCCGGTGACCGGTGCGCCGTCGGGGTCCGTGGTGGTGTCCTCCAGGCCGATCCGGGTGGCCAGGCCGAGCCGGCCGGCGAGAGCGACCAGGGGCCAGGTGGCCTCGTCCTCGCCGTGCAGGAGGCGCGGCCCCGGCAGGTGGAGCGCGTCGAGTCGTTCGAGCACGGCGGTGGCCGCGTCCGGGGCGGCGTTCCGGGGCGTCGCGATGATCTCGACGAGGACGCGCAGGCACCGCCCGGCCAGCCCCGACCCGGCCAGGGCGTCGGCGTCGGCGGTCGACCACACCCCGGCCTCGACGGCGATGCCGAGGGACCACAGGGCCCGGGCCAGCGTGCCGAAGCCCGGTTCGCTGAGGTTGACCGACGCGAAGTCGGGCCGATGGGACGCGGGCAGGCGCGACCACCCGGCCACCGCGTCCAGGCGGGCCCCGGGGTCGTGTCCGGCGATCCACAGCCCGGTGGAGACCCCGACGGGTACGGCCGGGCAGGCCCGCCGTACCGCGTGGACCGCCGCACCGATGTCCGCGGCGGCCAGCGTCTCGGCGCCGTGCCCGTCACGGGGGTGCATGTGCACGGCCTCGGCACCCGCCGCGGTCGCGGAGAGCGCGGCGTCCGCCAACTGTGCCGGCGTGACCGGCACGGCCGGGTGCTCGGACACCTGCCGACCGCCGTTGAGACAGGCCTTGACCCGTTCGATCCGCATGCCCCATTTTCGCACCCCACCCGTGACCTGGCGGAGCGCCTGCGGGCGGCACTGGCGCGCGTGGCAACCCGAAGTGGCCGGCGAGGACGTTGACGCCGCGGGTGGCGAGGTGTGGGACCTGGGGCAGCGCCGCCGGGCGGGGGCGACGTCGGGAGGCAGCCCGGTCGGGATCGACGTCGGCACCCGGTTCGAGGAGAAGGCGGGGAAACGTCACCCGCCACTTCTAACGTATAACGCACCGGGGGGCTTGCGGCAAGGCCCGGGTCCTGCCGCAGAATCGTCGTCGGCCGGACACGGGACCGACCAGAAACTGGGGGTACGACGCCTTGTCGATGCACGGGGGACGCGCCGACCACGCACCGCTGACGGGCTCGGCCGCGCGGTTGCGAGTGCTCGACCAGGGGTGCGCGGCACCCGAACCGGCTGGGGAGAGCCGGCCAGCCGAGTACCCGTCGAAGCTCGGGGTTCTGGTTGTTCGATCTGCCCGACGGGGCATGACCACCGCGGGGGTGTCGCGATGAGCGGGCGTTATGTGGTGGACCTCCGGGACGTGGACGGGACGCGGGTCGCGGACGTCGGCGGCAAGGGCGCGCACCTGGGCGGGCTGTCGCGGATCGACGGTGTCCGGGTGCCGCCCGGGTTCTGCGTGACGACGGCGGCCTTCCAGCGGTTCATGGCGGGGGCGCCGTCGGTCGACGACCGCCTCGAACGGCTGTCGCGCCTGGACCCGGACGACCGGGAGGCGATCCGCACCCTCAGCGCGGAGATCCGCGAGACGCTCGAAGGGGTCGCGGTCCCGGAGGACGTGGCGGCGGAGGTCACCGGAGCACTCGCCGGCCAGGCCGCCGACGCCGAGGAAGCTGCCCGCGCGGGGCGGGCCGCCCACGCAGAGGAACCTCCCTCCGCCGAGCGGGCCGCCCCCGCCGGTCGGGCCGCCTACGCCGTGCGGTCCAGCGCGACCGCGGAGGACCTGCCGACGGCCTCCTTCGCCGGCCAGCAGGACACCTACCTGAACGTCGTCGGCCCGGCGGAGGTCCTGCGGCACCTCGGCCGGTGCTGGGCGTCGCTGTTCACCGAGCGGGCCGTGACGTACCGCCTGCGCAACGGCTTCGACCACCGGAAGGTCCACATGGCCGTGGTCGTGCAGCGGATGGTCCTCCCGGACGCGGCCGGCATCCTGTTCACGGCCGACCCCGTCACGGGCAACCGGAAGGTCGCCACCGTGGACGCCGGCTTCGGACTCGGCGAGGCCCTCGTCTCCGGCCTGGTGAACCCGGACGTGTTCCGGGTGCGCGACGGCGAGGTCGTCGCCCGGACGGTCGCCACCAAGCGGCTCGAGGTCCGGGCCCTGCCGGCGGGCGGGACGCGGGAGGTGGCGATCGACCCGGGGCGGCGGGACCGGCCGGCGCTGACGGACGCGCAGGCCGTGCGGCTGGTGCGGCTCGGGCGGCGGATCGAGGCGCACTTCGGCCGCCCGCAGGACATCGAGTGGTGCCTGGTCGACGACGCGTTCTGGATCGTGCAGAGCCGGCCGGTCACCACCCTGTTCCCCGTCCCGGAGATCGGCGACGGGGGGAACCACGTCTACGTCTCCGTCGGCCACCAGCAGATGATGACCGACCCGATGAAGCCCCTGGGCGTCTCCCTGTGGCAGCTGACGGCCATGGCGCCGATGCTCGAGGCCGGCGGGCGGCTGTTCGTGGACGCCACCCCGCACCTGGCCCCGGCCCGCCGCGCCGGCTTCCTGGACCTGGTCGGGCGGGGCGACCCGCTGATCAGGGACGCGCTGGAGACCGTCCTCGACCGCGCCGACTTCGTCCTGACCTTCCCCGACGCGGGTCCCGGGGGGCCGCCGGCGCGCGGGGCGGGTCCCGGGGAGCCGCCGGTGCGTGGCGCGGCTCCCGGCGGGCCGCCCGTGCGCGGCGCGGCCGCCCCGATCGAGACCGATCCGGCCCTCGTCACCGAGCTGATCGACCGCGGCCGGACGTCCCTCGCCGCCCTGCGGCGAGACATCGCGGACCTGACCGGACCGGCGCTGTTCGAGTTCCTGCTGGAGGCGTTCGCGGAGCACAGGCGGGTCCTCGGCGATCCGCTGAGCATGCGGGCGATCATGGCCGGCATGGAGGCCACCTGGTGGCTCAACGACCAGCTGGGGGAGTGGCTGGGCGAGCAGAACGCCGCCGACGCCCTCACGCTGTCCGCCCCGCACAACGTCACCTCCGAGATGGGACTGGCGCTGCTCGACGTCGCGGACGTGATCCGTCCGCACCCGGAGGTGGTGGCGTTCCTGCGCGGCGTCGACGACGAGGGCTTCCTGGACGAGCTGCCGAGACTCGCGGGCGGGACCGGGGCGCGGGACGCGATCCGGGCGTACCTCGACCGGTACGGGATGCGGTGCGTCGGCGAGATCGACATCACCAGGCCGCGGTGGAGCGAGCGCCCCAGCATGCTCGTGCCCGTGATCCTCGACAACGTCAGGCTCTTCGGGCCGGGCGAGGCCCACCGGCGCTTCGAGCAGGGCCGGCGGGAGGCGGAGCGGACGGCGCGGGAGGTGCTCGAACGGCTGCGGGCCCTGCCGGACGGCGAGCGCCGGGCCGAGGAGACCGGGCGGATGATCGAACGGGTCCGGACCTTCATCGGGTACCGGGAGTACCCGAAGTACAACATCGTCAGCCGGTACCTCGTCTACAAGCGGGCCCTGATGGCGGAGGCCGGGCGCCTCGTGCGGGCCGGCGTGCTCGCCGAGGAGGAGGACGTCTTCTACCTCACGTTCGGGGAGTTCCACGACGTCGCGCGCTCGCACCGGGTGGACGGCCAACTGATCGAGCGGCGCAGGGACGCGTTCCGGTCGTACGGGGCGCTCACGCCGCCCCGGGTGCTGACCTCGGACGGCGAGGCCGTCGCGGGTTCGTACCGGCGGGACGGCGTGCCCGCCGGCGCCCTGGTCGGACTACCGGTCTCCTCCGGGACCGTGGAAGGGCGCGCCCGCGTCATCCTGGACATGGCGCGGGCGGACCTCGAACCGGGCGACATCCTCGTCACGACCCACACGGACCCGAGCTGGACGCCCCTGTTCGTCGCCGTCGCGGGCCTGGTGACGGAGGTCGGGGGGTTGATGACCCACGGCGCGGTCATCGCCCGCGAGTACGGTCTGCCGGCCGTCGTGGGCGTGGAGCGGGCCACCCGGCTGATCCGGGACGGGCAGCGGATCCGGGTGCACGGCGGCGACGGGTACGTCGAGCTGCTGTCCTGAGCGGCCGCGCGCGGCGTCCTCAGCGGACCGCTCAGTCGGTGATCCGGGCGAGCCGGAGGACCAGCTGCCGCACCCCGTCGTCCGCCGGCCACGGAAAGAAGGGCACGTTGGCGCGCAGCACGACCTGGCCGTGCAGGGCCGTCCAGATCAGCACCGCGTCGGCGAACGGGTCGGTGCTGGCCGAGCGGCCGGCGGCCACGCACCGGGTCACGCCGTCGACGAGCAGGTCGAACCCGCCGAGGAACTCCGGGCCCGCGCCGTCGTCCTCCAGCTCCGCCTTCTGCCGGGCGAAGCCGAACAGCACCTGGTAGCGGGCGGGCTCCCGGGTGCCGTAGTCGACGTAGGCGGCGCAGCCGGCGACCAGCCGGTCCACCGGGTCAGCGGCCTCGTCGGCTTCGTCGGCTTCGTTGGTCGCGGTGCGCACCGCGTCGGCGAGCTGCGCCAGCGCCTCTTCGACCACCGCGGCGACGATCGCGTCGCGGTCGGCGAAGTGGGAGTAGATCGACGGGGCCGAGATGCCTACCTCGCGGGCCACCGAGCGCAGCGTCACGGCCTCGTCGGAGCCGGTCCGCACGATCAGTGCCGTCGCGGCGCTGAGGATCTCCCCGCGCAGCCGCCCGCCCTCCCCGCGCGGGTTGCGGTTCCGGGCGGCCGTCTCGGACTTCTTCACCGTCGTGACTTTACACCTGTTAGTCGAGCGGATAGCCTAACGGCTGTTAGTTAACGACCGTAAGGTTAGGAGCCCCCGATGTCGCCCGACCAGGAAACCGGACACCCCCGCCGTTGGCCCGCGCTGGCCGTACTCTGCGCCTCGCTGGTCATCACCACCATCGACAACACCGTGCTCAACACGGCCCTGCCCGCCCTCGCCCGGGCGTTGAGCGCCTCGACGGCCGACCTGCAGTGGATCAACAACTCCTACACCCTGGTATTCGCCTCGATGCTGATCGTGGCCGGCGGCCTCGGCGCCCGGTTCGGTCACCGCCGGGCCCTGATCGGCGGCCTCGTGGTCTTCGCCGCAGGCTCGGTGGCCGCGGCGACCGCGACCGGCACCGGCCAGCTCATCGGGTACCGCGCGGTGATGGGCCTCGGCGCCGCCCTCATCATGCCGGCGACCCTGTCGATGATCGTGGCGCTGTTCGGCCCCCGGGAACGCCCGAAGGCCATCGCGATCTGGTCGGCGACCGCCGGGATCGGCATCGTGATCGGCCCGGTCCTCGGCGGCGTGCTGCTCGAACACTTCTCCTGGAGCAGCGCGTTCTGGATCAACGTCCCGCTGGTCGGGCTGGCCCTCGTCGCGGCCCTCACCCTGATCCCCGCCCTGCCGGGCCACCGGGGCGGCCGGTTCGACGTACCGGGCCTGCTGCTGTCGGCCACCGGCCTGGCGGTGCTCGTCGACGCGATCGTGCACGGCCCCGAACGCGGCTGGCTCTCGGCCACCTCGCTCGCCGAGGCCGGCGCGGCGGCGGTGCTGCTGACCGCGTTCGCCCTCTGGGAACTGCGTGCCGCACACCCCATGGTGGACATCCGGGTCTTCGGCAACCCGGCCTTCAGCGTCGCGAGCCTCACCCTCGCCGTCACCTTCTTCGCGCTGTTCGGCGCGCTGTTCGTCTACACCCAGTACCTGCAGCTCGTGCACGGGTACAGCCCGCTGGAGGCCGGGCTCGGCGCGCTGCCGTTCGCCCTGTCCATGGCGGCCACGGCCGGGACCAGTGCCCTGGTGGCGGCGCGGCTGGGCGTCCGGTACACCATCGGCGCCGGGTTGGTGACGATGGCCGCGGGGCTGGGCGGGCTGGCGCTGATCACGGTGGGTACCCCGTTCTGGGTCCTGGCCCTCACCATGGGCGTCACCGGGGCCGGCATGGGCCTGATCATGGCCCCGGCCAGCGAGGCCACCATCGCGGCGCTGCCCCGGGACCGGGCACACACGGTCAGCTCGATCAACGGCGTGGTCCGCGAACTCGGCGGCGTCCTCGGCATCGCCGTCGTGGGCAGCGTCGTCTCCGCCGCCTACCGCAGCCGGCTCGCCGAGGACCTGCCTACAGCCCCCGCCCCGGCCATCGAGGACCTGACCGCCGCGCACGTCCTCGCCGGTCACCTGCCCCCGGCTTCCGCCGCCGAGCTGCTCACCGCCGCCGACCGCGCGTTCACCGCCGCGATGGGACAGGGTGCCCTGGTGTGCGCCGGCATCGCCCTGCTCGGCGCGCTCGCTACCCTGCGGTGGCTCGGTCGCCCGTCCCGCGCCGCCGTCGTCGAGCCCGCGCCCCGGGTGGAGCACCAGCCCGTGTCCTGACACCTTGCGGGACGCGGCGCCGGGTGTCGGCGAGTTCGGGGGCCGGAACGCGGGGTCCGGGGGATCCGGTGCGCGGGCACTGTCCACCCCGCCGGTGCGCGACCGGCCGGTAGTTCCCCGAGAAGGTCAGGTCGTAGGGGCGTGCGCGTCGCCGGCCCGCGATCCCGTCGGGCGCGGGCCGACCGTGAGCGGCCGGAGGGCGTCCCGGAGCCGGTCGCGGAGCCACCGCGAGGAGGGGTCGTCGTGGACCCGACGGTGCCAGCGCAGTTCCACGTCGGCGGTCGGCAGGTCGAGGGGCACCTCGTGGTACCGGAGGGGAACGCCCCGCTCGACCAGGTGCGCGGCGATCACCCGCGGCACGAGGCAGATGACGTCGTCCTCAAGGGCCATCAGCGCCCCCACGGCGTAGGAGGGCACGACCGCGGCGACGTGCCGGGACCGCCCGGTCCGTTCCAGGGCGTCGTCGAGCGGGCCCCGGGCGAGGCCGCGGCGCGAGGCGGAGACGTGCGGATGGCGGCACAGGTCGTCGAGGGTGAGGCCCGGCGACCGGCCCAGCTCCGAATCGGCGGCGACGACGGCGACGAAGCGGTCGGTGAACAACGTCGCGGTGTGCACGTCGGGCGGCGGCGGGTTCCCGACCGCGACGTCCAGGTCGATCGAGCCGTCGCGCAGCGGGTCGGGTTCCTCCGAGTCCTGGCCGAGGAACCGCAGCCGGACCCCGGGTGCCTCGCCCGCGATCCGGCGGGTGAGGCGCGGGGCGATGACGGGGACGAGCGCGTCGTTGAGGCGGATGGTGAACGTGCGCCGCCAGGACCCCGGGTCGCTGTCGGCGGGGTCGGTGCGCAGGCGGTCCGCGGCGTCGAGCAGCGCCTTGACCGTGACGGCCGAGCGCAGGGCGAACGGGGTGGGGACCAGGCCGCGGCCCGCCCGTACCAGGATGGGGTCGTTCATCGCGCGCCGCAGGCGGCTCAGCGCCCGGCTGGTCGCCGGCGCGGACAGGTGCAGGCGCACGGCGGCCTTCGCGACGCTGCCGGTGTCCATCAGCGCGTCGAACACGCGCAGCAGGTTGAGATCCAGATCCGCCGGCACCGGTACCCCCATTCGTGCGTTTGACGCACTTACTCGCTACCAACAGTGCACTGGGCATTATGCCGGAGCGGTTCGATACTGGTTCCCAGGAGCCCCCGATCGACCGCGGGGCACGCAGTCCACCACCACGTCAGGAGTCCGGCAATGCCCAGAATCGTGCGTCCGACCGCCTACGGCACGCCCGACGTGCTCGCCGTGACCGAGGTGCCGACCCCGCGCGCGGCCGCCGACGGCGTGGTCGTGGAGGTCCGCGCCGCCGGGGTCAACCCGATCGACTGGAAGCTCTACAGCGGGGCCTTCCACACGGTGGCCGACGACCACCGGGACGCCGCCGGGACCGCCGCCCCGATGCCCTCGCTCGGCCTGGAGTGCGCGGGCGTCGTCACCGAGGTCGGCCCGGACGTGACCGGCGTGCGGACCGGCGACGAGGTCATCGTGTACCCCGTGACGGCCGCCTACGCCGACTACGTCACCGCCCCGGCCACCTCGGTGCTCGCCAAGCCCGCCGGTCTCGGGTGGGCCGAGGCCGGGTCGCTGATCCTGACCGGCACCACCGCCGTCCACGCGCTGCACGCCACCCGGGTGGGCGCCGGTGACACCGTGCTCGTCCACGGCGGGTCCGGCGGGGTCGGCCTGATGGCCGTGCAACTGGCCGCCGCGGCGGGGGCGACGGTGATCGCCACCGCCGCCGAACGCAACCACGCACTGCTGCGCGAGCTCGGCGCCGTCCCCGTCGCCTACGGGCCCGGGCTGGCCGACCGGGTGCGCGCCGCCGCACCCGGGGGCGTCAGCGCGGCGGTCGACTTCGCCGGTACCGACGAGGCGCTCGACGTCTCCCTCGACCTGGTGGCCGACCGCACCCGGATCGCGTCGATCACCGGGTCCTCGCCGCTCCGCGCCACGGCCGGCATCAGGCTGCTCGGCTACGGCCCCGGGGAGGACGCGGGCGCCGAGCTCCGGGACGCGGCCAGGGGTGAGCTCGTCGACCGCGCCGGGTCCGGGGCGCTGCGGGTCGTCGTCGACACCACGTTTCCGCTGGCGGAGGCCGCGAAGGCGCACGAGGTCGGCCTCGCCGGGCACGCCCCCGGCAAGCTCGTGCTCATCCCCTGACCGGCGCGCCGCCCCTCGTTCCCGCAGCGGCGACACCGTTCCGCGGCTCCGGATCGGCACGTCGCGGCGCGGGTCGGAGGGCACCCGTGCCGGCGCCGGCCGTCCGCTGTCGCAGGGGGAGCGGCCGCTGGGTATGTCCGGAGTCGCAGTCGAAGCCACCGCCGAACTCGGTGGGCCGGCATCCCCGGGAACTGCGATGCCGGGCGGGAGCGCCCGCCTAGCCGACCGGTGACGGCGTCCCGGCGACCGGCACGGGAGAACCGTCGGGTGTCCTCGGGGGCTCGGTCGGCTCCGGCCCCGCGGAGGGCTCGCCGGTGGGCGGCTGCGCGGTCGGGGACGCCGACGGCCCGGCACTCGCCGACGGCTCCGCCGAGGGCGCGGCCGTCGGACTCGGGACGGCCGACGGCGACGGGCCGACGCCGGCAGACCGGGCGGGGGAGGGCACGGATCCTGTCCCGCCGCTCACCACCGGCACCGGCGCCGGCGCACCGGACGGCGCCACGGACACCGGCGTCACGGGCGGGGCGCCCCCGGTCGGCCCACCGTCCCCGGACACCGCCACCAGCAGCGCACCCACCGCCACCAGGGCCGCGATCCCACCCCCGACGAGTACGGCGCCGCGCCGCCGCCCGCCCTCGACCCGGGTGGCCCCGGACAGTGCCGCGGTGGCCTCCGTTCCGATGGCGAGCAGCGCGGACCGGACCTCCCCGGCGGTCGCCGGGCGCGCGGCCGGGTCCTTGGCCAGCAGCCCCGCGACGAGGTCCTCCAGGGCGGCCGGCACCCCGGGCACGGCCGCCGACAGCGGGGGCGGGACCGTCGTGACGTGCTGGTGCACCACCCCCAGCGGGGTGTCGGCCGTGAACGGCGGGCCCCCGCTGACCATCGCGTAGAGGACCGCGCCCAGCGCGTACAGGTCCGTCAGGCCGTCGACCTGCCGGCCGGTGGCCTGCTCGGGCGCGAGGTAGTCGCTGCTGCCGATGATCATGCCGGCGGCGGTCAGGGCTTCCTCGGTGACGTCGGTCTGCCGGAGGCGGGCGATCCCGAAGTCGCAGATCTTCGCCACGCCGGTCGGGGTGAGCAGGATGTTGGCGGGTTTGATGTCGCGGTGCACCACCCCGGCGGCGTGGGCCGCGGCCAGCCCTTCGCACAGTTGGACGGCGATCCGCACGGCCTCGGGGACGGACAGCGGCCCGTCGGCCAGCCGGGTGGCGAGGCTGTCGCCGTCGACGAGTTCCAGCACCAGGTACGGAACCCCGGCCTCGCTGCCCGTGTCCCAGACCCCGACGATGTTCGGGTGCGACAGCGAGGCCACGGTGCGGGCCTCGCGCTCGAAGCGCTTCAGCGTCGTCGGCCCGAAGACGTCGGCCTTGTCGAGGATCTTCACGGCGACGGACCGCCCGAGCCGCAGATCCGTCGCGCGGCACACGCAGGCCATGGCGCCCCGGCCGAGCTCTTCCTCGACACGGTAGCGACCGCCCAGCAGCGCGGGGTTCATGTCATAAGGATGCCCCGCCGAGGACCGGGAGAAACCCCCAGCCCCGGATGGGTACCGGCACGGCGGTCTCCTCCGACACCCCGGCCACCCCCCAACCTCCGGATCGGGACGGGTACCGGCAGCCGGGGCCCGGGTCGGCCGCCCCGACACCCGGTCGCGCGACCACGGGTGGCGCCGGGGATGCCGCCGATTAACGATACGGTACGTCGTGTAGCGTAAAACCATGGTGAGAGACGACGGCCAACCCCCGCCCGCCCGCGGCTCCGGGCCCCCGGCACGCGGGCGCCCCCGGGACGGCCGGGTCGACGAGGCCATCGCCGCCGCCACCCGCGAGCTGCTGGTGGAGGTCGGCTACCCGGGCACCTCGTTGGAGCTGGTGGCCCGCCGCGCGGGGGTGGCCCGGACCTCCATCTACCGGCGCTGGCCCAGCAAGGCCCACCTCGTCTACGAGACGGTCTTCACCGACGTCGGCCCGCGGACGATCCCGGACACCGGCGACGTGGCGGCCGACCTCCGCACCCTGGTGCGCGCCATGATCGCCGAGTTCGGCACCCCGGCCGCGGTCGCCGCCGCCGCCGGGGTGCTGGCGGACTTCGGCGCCGACGAGGGGTTCCGCACCCTCGTCCGGGAACAGTTCCTGGCGCCGGTCAAACAGGCCGTGGAGCTGGTGCTGCGCACCGCCGTCGCGCGCGGGGAACTGGGGGACGCCGTCGCGGTCGACACGATCAGCGGGGCCCTCGGCGGCGCCGTGTTCTTCCGCTGCGTCGTCCTGGGCGAACCCGCCGACCCCGACACCGCCGAGGACCTGGTGCGTCTGGTCCTCGACGGCGCCCGCTCCCCGAGGCCGCGACCGCCCCGCGAGTAGTCACCCACCCCACCGGAGGAACTCCATGCCCGTCGCCGTCGCCCCGACCCGCCGCTGGCCGCTGTGGGTGGCCGCCGCCCTCGCCGCCGCCGTCACCGCCCTCCACGTGTTCGGGGGCACCCCCGAGTTCGTCGACCCGCTGCTCGCCTCCGGCCTCGACGCCCCGACCAGGCAGCTGTTCCGCGTGCTGTGGCACGTGTGCACCCTGGTCCTCGCGTCCCTGCCCGTGGCCCTGCTCTGGGCGGCCCGCGCCGACCGGACCCTCGCCCGCCCGGTACTCCTCTACACCTGGTTCCTCGCGGCCACCTTCACCGTGGTGTTCCTCACCGTGAACCTGGCCGCCTTCGGCCCGGCGGTGTTCACCCTGCCCCAGTGGACGCTGTTCGTCCCGCTGCTGGTCCTGATCCCCCTGGCCCGGCTCCGGCCCCGGGCCTGAGCCACGGGGGAGCGGGCGGCCCGCTCGTCGTCCACCGGCCGCTGACGGCGGCGGGGGCCGGGGCCGGCCTCCGATGAGGAAGGTCACGCGCACCCGCCGGGGTGGCGCCGCGTCCGTATCCTCTGCGGGATGACGCAGCCCTTCCCCACCGCCCCGCACCAGCTCGCCCCGAGTCCCGGCCCCGGCCCCCGGCCCGCCTGGCTGCTGATCGGGCCGACGATCGCCGCGTCGCTGGGCGCGTTCCTGGCCCTCGTGACCGTCGGGCCGGAGTGGACCGCGATCCAGCGCGGCCTGGCCCTGGCGAACTCGATGCTCGCCCTGGTGCTGGTCGCCTACCTGCTGCCGGCGATCCTGGCCGTCGCGGTCGGCGCCCTGGTCGGCTGGCGGTGGCCGACCTCCGTCGCGGTGCCCGCGAGCGTGCTCCTCATGCTCGGGGCGCTGCTGACCGCCTTCGCCCCCGACAGCGTCCTGCTGCTCGTCGGCCGCGCGGTGACCGGGCTCGGGGCCGGGCTGGCCTGGGGCGTCACGGGCGCGCTGGTCGCGCGGATGGCGCGACGCGGGGTGCCGGCGGCCGTCGTCGCGGGCGCGGTGCTGGTGGCGCTGGTGCTCGGGCCGGTGGTCGGGGCGGTCACGGAGCAGTTGGCGAGCTGGCGGTTGCCTTTCATGCTGGCCCTGCCGGTCGGGATCGTGGCGCTGCTGATCGCCGCGGTGGGCGGGATCGTCCTGCTGACGGGCCGCGCGTCCCGGCCGACCCCGCCGCAGGCCGGACCGTTGGTCTGAACCGGCGTCCGACACCCTCGACCAGGGCCCGACCGGCCACAGCCGGGGCATGAGCGGCACGGGATCCGGCCGTCGCGGTTCACCGTGCCCGGAGCCCGCCCACGATCCCCGCCACGGTCAGGGCCAGCGCGCACTCCACGGCCACCCCGGTCAGCGTGGCGGCCCGCCACCGGCCCGGATCCCCGCCGGTCCCGACGATCGCGAACAGCACCGACCCGAGAACCGACGCGCCCAGGGCCAGGCCGATCTGCAACGCGGTGGACAGCACCCCGCCCGCCAGTCCGGCCCGCTCGGCGGGCAACCCGGCCAGGACCAACCCGATGAGGGGTACGAGCAGAGCCGCCCACCCCGCCCCGGCCACGGCCAACGGCAGCGCCGCCCCGGGCACGGTCACCCGGTCCGACAGCGCGACGACCGCCCCGAAACCGGCGAGCCCCACCGCGAAGGTCACGGCGCCGCCGACGAGCAGCCGGGTGCCGTACCGGGCGACCAGCCGGCCGGTGCACACCGCAACCCCGAGGAACGCCAGGGTGCACGGGCCCATGGTCAACCCGGCCTCGACGGGGGTGAACCCGTGGCCGACCTGCAGGGTGATCGCCGTGGTGAACAGGAAACCGCCGATACACGTCGCGAACAGCGTGATCGCCACCAGGGCCCGGCGGGCGGCCGGCAGGCGCAGCAACGAGGGCGGCAGGAGCGGCGTACCCCCCGAGGCCTCTGATCTGTGTTGGGAGACGACGAACGCGATCCCGACCGGGGCGGCGGCGGCCAGGCACAGCCACGTCCAGAGTGGCCAGCCGTCGGCCCGGCCCAGGGTCGCCGGCACCAGGACGAGCGCGATGGCGACCGCCAGGAACACCGAGCCGCGCACGTCGACCCGGGGCGACGAGTCCGACCGGGTCTCGGGCACCAGCCGCCGGCAGAGCAGCAGGGCGAGGACGCCGACCGGGGCGTTGACCAGGAACAACGGCCGCCAGGACAGCCCGGCCACGTCGGCGGACAGCAGCCAGCCGCCGAACACCTGACCGACCGCGCCCGCCGCGCCGATCACGGCCCCGAACACGCCGAGCGCGCGTTGCCGTTCCCCGCCGGAGAAGCCCGCCTGGATCGCCGCCAGGACCTGCGGGAACATCAGAGCCGCCGCCAGACCCTGCGCCACCCGGAACCCGATCAGCGCGGCCGTGGACGGCGCGAGGCCGCAGCCGGTGGACATCAGGGTGAAGGCCAGCATCCCGACCATGAACAGCCGCCGCCGGCCGAACCGGTCCCCGAGCCGGCCGCCCGCGACGAGCGTGCAGGCGTACGCGACGCCGTAGCCGGACACCGTGAGCTCCAGCTCCGCCGGTCCGGCGTGCAGGGTGCCGCCGATGCTGGGCAGGGCCACGTTGACGATGAAGGCGTCCAGCACCGGCAGGAACGCGCCGGTCAGCAGGACGGGAAGGGCCCGCCACGGGGCGGGACGGGTCGCGGACGGACCCGGTAGGACACTCGTGTTCGCCATGATCGGGACTCTGCTGCCCGGCGTCACCTGGTACCAAGTGCGTGCGGATGCTGGTACTGACAGAACCTGGCACGCCGGTCCGCGCCGGGGCAGGATGGCCGGGTGAACGCGGAACAGGCGGCGAAACGCCGGCGGTACCTGGGGGACTTCATCCGGTCCAGGCGGGAACGGACGACCCCCGAGATGGTGGGCATGCCCCCCGGCCTGCGCCGCCGTACCCCGGGGCTGCGCCGCGAGGAGCTGGCGCTGCTGGCCGGGGTGGGCATCACCTGGTACACGTGGCTGGAGCAGGGCCGGCCGATCAACGTGTCCGCCCAGGTGCTCCGGGCGGTGGTCCGGGTGCTGGGCATGGACGCGACGGAACGCGCGCACGTGTTCACCCTCGCCGAGGTGCCCGACCCCGACCTGGTCGAGGCGGAGGCCCCGCGGGTCAGCGCGGCGGTGCGCATGATGCTCGACCAGTTCGACCCGTTCCCGGCCGTGGTGATCGGGCCCCGGTGGGAGTTCCTCGCCGGCAACCGGGCGCACCTCGGCCTGTACGGCGACTACCGCGCCATGCCGCCCAGGTACCGCAACACGCTCTGGATGGTGTTCACCGACCCGGAGTGGCGCCGGCTGCTGCGGGACTGGCCGGACCGGGCCCGCCTGATCGTCGCCAAGGCCCGCGCCGACAGCGCCGCCCAGATCGGCGACCCCGCCTGGGCCCGGCTGCTGGCGGACCTGCGGGAGCACTCGCCCGAGTTCCGCGAGCTGTGGGAACGCAACGAGGTGGCGCCGATGGACCCGACCGTGAAGGAGTACCGGCACCCGCAGGCCGGCCGGTTGCGGTGCGAGGCCAGTCACCTGTGGCTGTCGGACCAGCACACCGTGCGGATGACCGTGCACCTGCCGTTGGACGAGGAGACCCGGGCCGGCTTCGAGGTCCTGGCGTCGATCGTGCCCCGGGTCCTGCCCCAGCCGCCTCCGGCCGCGCCCAGGGCGATGGCGGGCTGACCCCGGCGCCGACGCCGGTCTAGGCGAGCGCGGCCGCCAGGTGCGCGGCGGTGGCGGCCACGAGGGCGTTGTCCGGCTGGGCCGCGGCGTCGGCGTGCGTGGTGAGGACGGCGAGCGCGATCGGGGTACCGGTCGGCGTCCAGACGACGCCCGCGTCGTTGCGGGTGCCGTACCCGCCGGACCCGGTCTTGTCGGCGAGGACCCAGTCGGCGGGCAGCCCGGCGCGGAAGGTGTCGCGGTTGGTGGTGTTCTGCCGCAGCCAGGTGCCCACCAGGGCCCGGCCCTCGCGGTCGAGGGCGCTGCCCAGCAGGAGCCGCCGGTAGGTGTCGGCGATGGCGCGGGGGCTGGTGGTGTCCTCCCGCCGCCAGGGCTCGGCGGAGTTGAGTTCGGACTCCCAGCGGTCCAGCCGGGTCACCGGGTCGTCGAGCGTGCGGCACAGCCTGGTCACCGCGGCCGGTCCGCCGACCTCGGCCAGCAGGAGGTTGGCGGCCGTGTTGTCGCTGTGGCTGAGGGCGGCCCCGCACAGCTCGCCGATCGTCATGCCCCGGGCGAGGTGCTCGGGGGTGGAGGTGACGGGGGAGTACCCGGCCCGGTCGACGTCGGCCCGGGTGTAGTGGACGGTGCGTGTCAGTGCCCGCTCACCGGAGCCGAAGGCGCGCAGCACCGCCGCGGCGGCGAGGGTCTTGAACACCGAGCACATCGGGAACACCTCGTCGGCCCGGTAGGCGGCGGTCACCCCGGTCCGCAGGTTGTGTCCGTAGGCGCCGATCCGGGCGTCGTGTTCGCGCTCCAGCTGTCGGAGCCGGCCCCGCAGGCCGTCCGTCGCGGACGGGCTGGCGACGGCGGTCCCGGTCGTCCCGAGTGCGCCGATCGCCGCGGCGGCGCCGGTGGTCAGAAACGTGCGGCGAGTGGACATGCTGCTCCCTCGGTATGTGCGGACCCCGACACATCCGCCATACGTGACGTTACAGACCTCGCGGCGGGCGCTGGAGGCGCGTCAGACCCGCGTCGTGGTGGCGCTGGCACCGCCGGGGTCGTCGCGTCAGACGGCCTCGGCGACGACCACCGACTTGGCGCCCCCGAGGTCCCGGTGGTCCACGAACCGCCACCCGGTGCCGGCCAGCCACCCGCGGGCCTCGGCGACGCTGTACACGTCGCCGTCGGTGATGTTGACCGCGTACTCGCCGGCCATCAGCGCGGCGATCACCGGCTCGGTGTGCGTCGGGTCCGTCCAGATGTCGGCGAGCAGCAGCAGCGCGCCCCGGCCGACCGCGCGGCGCACGTTGCCCAGCAGCAGCTGGTTGTCCACCGGCGAGAAGCAGTGCACCACGTTCGCGAGCAGGGCGCAGTCGTGGCCGGTGGGCAGGTCGGCCGTCCGGATGTCCCCGGCGACGACCCCGATCCGCCCGGCCAGCCCGTGCTCGGCGATCCGCCGCCGGGCGAGGTCGACCACCTGCGGCAGCTCGACCACCGTCGCGGTCAGCCGTGGGTGGGCCCGCGCCACACTGATCGACCACGAGCCGGTGCCGCCGCCGACGTCGAGCAGCCGGTGCCGGCCGGCGAGGTCCACGCCCGCGGCGAGCGCGTCGGCCGGGCCGGCGTTGAGGGCCTCGACGCCCTCGGAGAAGACCTTCTGGCGGGCGGGGTCCAGGTCGGTGATCTGGGTGGTGGGGCCGTGCCGGAGCGCCCGCGCGAGGTCCGTCCACGCCGGGTAGCTCATCCGGTCGGAGAACCGGAGAAAGGGACGAAGATCGGAAGAGCCGGTTCCCGCCAGGTACGCGGCCGCCGCGGCGCTGTTGCGGTACGTGTCCCCGGTGCGGTCGAGCAGCCCGAGCGCGACCATGGCGTCCGCGACGATCCGGGCCGCCCGCCGGGTGAGGTCGGTGCGCGCGGCGAGCACCTCGATCGGGGCGGGCGCGTCGGCGAGCGCCTCGAACACGCCGAGGTCGCTGGCCGCCATCAGGAACTTCGCGGCCCGGAACCCGCTGACCAGTTCCAGGATCCGTGCCGGGGAGACGGCCTGCGCGTCAGACCCGGTCGCAGTGTCCGGCCCGGGCGGCCCGTCGGGTCCGGCCCGATGGTTGTCCACTGTCGTCATCGTGCGTCCTCCGCCTCTGTCCGGCCGTCCGCGCCCACCGATCGCTCCGAACGGGCGTGTCCGCCGCCGCCCCACCGATCGCACGGAACCGCCGACGTCTCACCGGCGGGGCGGATGTCGCCGGTCAACGGCTGGTGCGCAGCAGTTCCGCGACCCGCTCGCCGATCATGATCGTGGTCAGGTTGAGGTTCGCCCGCGCCATGCTGGGCATCACCGAGGCGTCGGCCACGAACAGCCCCTCGACCCCGAGTACCGCGCACCGCTGGTCGACCACGGCCAGCGGATCGTCGGCGGTACCCATCCGCGCCGTCCCGATCGGGTTGTACGCCGAGTCCACCGTGGACGTCACATAGTCGCGGACGGCGTCCGGGGAGTCGAGGACCTTGTCGTCGAGGATCACCACCCGCTCGGCCAGGTCCCGGATCGCCGGGGTCTGCGCCAGCTCCCAGCCGACCCGCAACCCGTCCGCGAACAGCCGGTGGTCGTACTCCGTCGTCAGGAAGTTCAGGTCGATGTGCGGCGCGACCCTCGGGTCCGGGGAGTCCAGGGTCACCCGGCCCCGGGAGCTGGGTTCGCGGGCCACGACCAGCACGCAGAACACCCGGTCGGCCCCCGCGGCCTCCCGCAGGTGCGGGAACTGCACGGACAGGTCGAAGTGGTTGACCATCGCGTAGTACATGTCGTTGTCGCGCCGGGAGCTCGTACCCGCCGTGCGCAGCACGATCTGCCCGACCGACGCGCCGAAGTTCTCGGCTCCCGGCTTGGGCACCATGAAGACCCCGGTCCGGGCCTGGTCGCTCAGCCCCGCGCCGACCCCCGGCCGGTCGAGCCGCACGTCGATCCCGAGCCGCCGCAGGTCCTCGCGCGGCCCGATCCCGGACCGCAGCAGGATCGCGGGCGTGCACACCGCCCCGGCCGCGAGGACCACCCGGCGCGCCCGCAGCTCCTGGGTGGTAGCCCCCGTCAGCACCTCGACGCCACGCACGACCCCGTCGTCGAGGAGTACCCGGCTCACCGCCGTGCCGGCCAGGATCGTGAGGTTCTCCCGCGACCGCGCCTCCGCCAGGTACGCCGTCGCCGTCGACACCCGGCCGTGGGTGTCCCACCGGTTCGACGGTGCCGGCCCCACCCCGGTGGACGTCGGATGGTTGTGGTCGTCGACCTGGGGGAACCCGGCCGCCAGACACCCGTCGTAGAAGGCGCGCTGCGCGGTGGTCAGCTCCTCCGACCGCCACCGCCGGATCGGTACCGGGCCGTCCTTGCCGTGGTACTCGCCGCCGAAGTCCAGGTCGTTCTCCAGCGCCAGGTAGTGCGGCAGCACCTTGTCCCAGGACCACTCGGTGTGCCCGGCGGCGGCCCAGCTGTCGAAGTCGTCGGGGATACCCCGGATCGCGATCGTGTTCCCGACGGAGGACGCGCCCCCGGCCACCTTGCCCTGGAAGTACCGCGTCCGGCGGTCCGGCAGCATGTCGGCGGTGAAGCGCCAGTCGTGCTCCACCAGGGACATCTGGTTGCCGTCCAGCAGGTCCCCGGGCGTCTCGGCCGGGGTCGGGTAGTCCGGCCCCGCCTCGATCAGCGCGACCCGCACCGCCGGATCGGAACTCAACCGCGCCGCCAGGGGGATCCCCGCGCTGCCGGCGCCGACGATGATGTAGTCGTAGATGTCCAGCGTGCTCATGAACGTCCTCCGGTCGTGGTGGACTCGCTGTGCTGCCAACGTGCCGGCGACACAGCGGAGCGTACCGACGTCTGCGGGACGGAACTTCTTCCAGATTGCTCTCGCGGCGGGGCGGAGGGGCCACGGCACCCCGGCATCCGAGCGGCCGGGCACTCCGGCTCCCGGGCGGCCCGGCGGCCGGGGCTAGCCGGTCACGGCCGCCGGGGAGTTCGCCCCGGAGACCACCAGCCGCGGCTGCCCGCTCCCGTCGGCGGCCACCGCCCACACGTCGTTGCCGCCGTCGGGGCGCTGGACGGCGTACCCGACCGTGGCGCCGTCCAGCCAGGCCGGCTGGTCGTCCACGCTGCGGGTCTCGGCCAGCGTGGTGACCGCGCCGTCGGCGAGCCGGAGCACGGCCAGTCGCCAGCCCTTCCTCGGGTCCCCGTCGACGGCGGACTTGAACGCGATCCGGGTACCGTCCGCCGACAGCGACGGGCACTCCACGTTGTCGGCGACGGTGCGCAGGGTCCGGCCGGCGAAGTCGCCCTCGACGAGGTAGCGGTGCCCGCCGGTCGCCATCGTGGCGTGGAACCGGTTGTCGTCGGCCCCGAAGGTGACCCCCCAGACGTTGATGTCCGCCGCCCGGTGGGGCCGGCCGTCGACCGTGACCGCGAACTCCTCCAGGTTGTCGGCGAGCGCGCCGGTGCGGGTGTCGAGGATCCCGGCCCGGGTGGCGAACCCGAGGGTGGCGTAGGAGTGCCCGCTGACGAACAGCGTCCAGCCGACCATCCGGCCGGAGGCGGAGACCCGGACCCGGTTGGGGAAGCCGGCCAGCGGCACCGACCGTTGTTCGCGCAGGTCGGGGTCGAGGACCACGAGGCTGGTGGTGGCGAGCGCGTCGACCGGCCGCAGGCAGGCGATGGTGTCGGCCGCCCGGTAGGCCCGGTCGCACAGTTGGGACGTGACGGTGCGCGGCCCGTCCGGGCGCAGGGCGTCCACCATGGACAGTGCGCCGTTGCTGAGGACCTGGAGCCGGGGACCGGCCGCGCGCAGCGACTCCGCCCGGGTGGCGTCCGGCGCGCCCGGGGTGGCCTGGCCCGCCCGGACGTGCAGGGTGTAGCCGACGGCCACGGCGACCAGAACCAGGGCGCAGAGCACGGCGATGGGGGTACGGTGGCGCACTGCTTCCTCCAGGGTGGGGGTCGACCCGGCGCGGCCTCGGCCGGGAGCGGGGGACCGCGCCCGGTGTCGACTCGGGCGGGGGCCG
>NZ_JAQZSH010000039.1:0-86888 GCF_053902585.1 Longispora urticae | reverse complement strand
CCCCGCCGCGGCCCSMCGGSCCCCGGAGCAGTCACATGCTCCGGGGCCCGTCGGTCGGGCCGGGCCCGCGGCCCCGGCCCCGTACCCGTGAAGGTTCTAGCTCGTCACGTCCTTCGACGAGAACCGCGCCCACGCCGCCGACGTGAAGACCGCCGTGTACACCGCCGCCGACAGCAGCCCCGGTCCGACCGAGTTCATCGCGATCGGGTCGCGCAGCAGGTCACCGAACGCGTACCAGTAGTGCGTCGGCAGGTACGGGCCGAGGAACGACAGCTGCGGGATCGCGTCGAGGATCGTGCTCACGATCGTCAGCATCAGCACCGCCACGCCCGCGCCGATCGGCTGCTCCGTCAGGGTGGAGAAGAACAGCCCGATCGCGGCGAGCGCGGTCAGGCAGACCGTGACGTAGCCGCAGACCAGCAGCAGCCGGCCCACCCCACCCCAGAACCCGATCTGGGTACCCGACAGCAGGGTCATCGGCCCGCCCCCGAACAGGGCCAGCCCGGCGACGACCCCCGTGACGGCGACCGCGAGCGTGGCGGTCGCCGCGAACACGACGAGCGCCCCGAACTTGACCGCCAGCAGCCGGGCCCGGGTCACGGGCACGGCCAGCAGGTACCGCAGCGTGCCCTGGTTGGCCTCCCCGGCGATGGAGTCCCCGGAGATCGTGGCCACGGCCAGGGGCAGGAACAGCGGGATCTCCACCATCAGCGCGGCCAGCCCGACGAACAGCCCGTTGTCGGTGATCGCGGAGAAGAAGTCCCCACCACCGCCCCCGCCGTTGTCCGGGTTGTCGACCTTCACCGCGATGGCGATGATCAACGGCACGACGGCGAGGATGGCCAGGCCCACCCAGTTGCGGCGCCGGCCGAAGATGAGCATCAGCTCCGAACGGAAGAACCGGGTCGTCGGCCGGCCCACCCGCGCGGGCGCCTCAACCGCTGACATCGAAGCCCTCCCCGGTGAGTGTGACGAACAGTTCCTCCAGGTCGGGGCGCTGCACCGCGAAGCCGCGCACCGGCACCCCGTCCCCGACGAGCGCGGCGACGACCTTCTCCGGGGCGATCTCGCCCAGCAGGCCGGTGGCGGAGGACTCCCCCACGGCGACGTCGGTCAGGCCCAGGCCGCGCAGTGTGGCGGCGGCCTCCTCGGGCAGGGCGGTGTCGACCCGCGCGGTCGGCAGGGTCCGGCCCCGGATCGCGTCGATCGAACCCTGCGCGACGAGTTTGCCCAGGTGCATGACGCCCACGTGGGTGCAGATCTGCTCGACCTCCGACAGCAGGTGCGTCGACAGCATCACCGTCGAGCCCTCGGCGGCCAGCCCCGCGATGATGTTGCGGACCTCCCGGGTGCCCTGCGGGTCCAGCCCGTTCGTCGGCTCGTCGAGGATGAGCAGCTCACGGGGCTGGAGCAGGGTGCCGGCCAGGGCCAGGCGCTGTCGCATGCCGAGCGAGTACGCCCGGTAGCGCTTGCGGGCCGCCGGCAGCAGCCCCACCCGGTCCAGGGCCTTGTCGATCCGGGTCGTGGCCGTCGCCCCGTCGGCGGTGCGGTCGGCCGCGTCGAGCCGGCGCAGGTTGTCGCGCCCCGACAGGTACGGGTGGAACGCCGGCCCTTCCACCAGCGAGCCGACCTTGGACAGCGCGGCCGCGGCCGGGGTACCGAGGAGTTCGTGCTTGCCGGCCGTCGGGCTGATCAGGTTCAGCAGCATCCGGATCGTGGTCGTCTTGCCGGAGCCGTTCGGCCCGAGGAAGCCGTACACGGCCCCGGTCGGGACGGCCAGGTCGACGGCGTCCACCGCGACCTGGGCCCGGAACCGCTTGGTGAGGCCCTGGGTGCGGACCGCCAAGGGGTTGTACGTCACTGGGCCGCCTCGTACAGCTTCCGCGGGGCGACCGCGCCGACGATCACGCGGCCGTCGTCGGTGATCAGCGCGGAGAACAGCTTCGAGCTCAGCAGCCGGCCGCTGCCCCAGTCGCCGCTGACCTTCGGCAGCTGGCCGAGGATGCCTCCGGCCTCCTTCGGCATCGTGCCGGGCCGCGCGACGACGACGGTGGTCCAGCCGGTGCCCTTCAGCACGGGCTTGGCGGCGTCGGCGGCCGGCGGCAGGTCGGACGGGCCGGGCGCGGCCGGGGCCTCGGACTTCTCCGTGCCGGGCGGCGGGGTGAACTGGAAGTGCTCGGCACCCGGCTTCTCGAAGGAGATCTGCTGGAAGCCGACCTCGAAGGCCGCGGCCGAGCTGCCCTTGGCGAAGACCTGCACCCGCAGCGGGACGTGCCGCTCGCCGTCGACGGCCACGTGCACCGAGCCGATCAGCGAGTCCTTGTCGCGCGGGGCGAGGATCAGGTCGTACGCGGCCCGGCCGGCGACCGTGACGTTGCTGGCCGTGGTGACGACCGTGGACGGGTCGATGGTGGCCAGCAGCCGGTCGGCCGCCTCCTGCGGGGTCTTCGGCAGGTTCTGCGGGTCCAGGGGCCCGTCGGCCTTGTGCTCACCGGTGACCTTGGAGTGCACGGCCTTGTGGTCCTTGCTCGACCACAGCCACAGGTCGTCGTCGTTGCGGATCACGTCGGACTCGCCGAGCGTGCCGAGCAGGGCCAGCCGGATCTTGTCCGGGCCGGCGTACCAGACCTTGAGGGTGTGGTTGCCGCTCACCAGGGACGTGAAGTCCGAGCCGCCCCCGGCGCCGGCGAACGCGGGCAGCCCCAGGTCGGCGCGCTGCACGACGGTGCCGCTCAGGGCGTCGAGCTGGGCCCCGCGCAGGTCGACGAGAAGTTGGGAAGCGGTGCGTTTGGGCAGGTCGGGCGCGTTCGTGGCGCCCGCGATCTGGCTGAATCCCACGACGGCCGCGACGGTGGTGACGATGCCGACCGGGACCGCCCAGCGAAGCCTGTTGTCAGTCATGCCCCCCATCCTGCGCCGCCGACCCTGTGAGGAGCCTGAGAGCGCCGCCGGGCGGGGCCGCGCGCGTGGCAGGCTGTGGGCATGCGGCTGCTGGTGGTGGAGGACGAGGAACGACTGGCCCGGGCGCTGAAGCGGGGGCTGGAGGCCGAGGGCTTCGTCGTGGACCTCTCCGCCGACGGGATCGAGGGCCTGGAGGCCGCCCGGTACGGCGACTACGCGGCCGTCGTCCTCGACATCATGCTGCCGCGGCTGTCGGGGTACCGGATCGTGGCGACCCTGCGCGCGGAGGCCAACTGGGTGCCGGTCCTGATGCTGTCGGCCAAGGACGGCGAGTACGACCAGGCCGACGGGCTCGACGCCGGGGCCGACGACTACCTGACCAAGCCGTTCTCGTTCGTGGTGCTGCTGGCCCGGCTGCGGGCCCTGTTGCGCCGGGGCGCCCCGGAACGGCCGGCGGTGCTCGCGGTCGGGGACCTGACCCTGGACCCGGCCAGCCGGCAGGTGCGCCGCGGGGAGGTCGACATCGCGCTGACCAGCAAGGAGTTCGCGCTGCTGGAGTACCTGATCCGGCATCCGGGGACCGCGTGCTCCAAGATCGCGATCCTGGACCACGTCTGGGAGGCCGGCGCGGACACCGACCCGAACGTGGTGGAGGTGTACGTCGGCTACCTGCGGCGCAAGATCGACGTGCCGTTCGGGCGCCGGTCGGTGCAGACGGTGCGCGGGCTCGGATACCGGCTCGCCGACGACCGGGGGGCGTGATGGGCGGCACCGGTGCCCGGGTGACCTCCCGGCCGGGGCGGACGGGATGACGCGCCGCCTGGACCTGCGGACCCGGCTCGTGCTGCTCGGCACCGCCGGGGTCGCCGCCACCCTCGCGCTCGGCGGCCTGCTGCTCGTCCTCGCGCTGAAGTTCGCCCTGCTCCGCTCGCTGGACGACACCGCCCGGCACACGGCCAACGACGTCGCGGAGCTGGCGCTGGCCGGGGAGCTGTCCGACCCGGTACCCACCAGTGGTTCCGGGGTCGTGCAGCTCGTCGACGGTGACGGGCGGATCCTGGCCGCCTCCATCGGCGCCGACCGGCTCGTCGCGCTGCTGCGCCCGGACGACCTGGACCGCGCCCGCACCGGCCAGACGATCCACCTGCGCGGGCCGGAGGGGGAGACCCTGGTCGTCGCCGCCCCGGTACCCGGGCAGGGCACGGTGCTCGTCGAGGTGTCCGCGCGCGACGCCCAGCAGACCGTCCGGGCGCTGCGGACCACCCTGCTCGTCGCGTTCCCGCTGCTCCTGGCCTGCCTGGTCGCGATCGCGTGGCGGCTGGTGGGCGCGACCCTGCGGCCCGTCGAGGAGGCCCGGGCCCGGCAGCGCGCGTTCGTCGCCGACGCCGCCCACGAGCTGCGCAGCCCCCTGGCGAGCCTGCGGACCCAACTGGAGGTCGCCGCGCACCTCGGCGAGCAGGCCGACCCGGAGGAACTGCTCACCGACGTCGCCCGGCTCAACCGGCTCACCGACGACCTGCTGCTCCTGGCCCGGGTCGACGAGCGGGCGTCCACCCGGCGGGAACCCGTCGACCTGCTGGACCTGGTGCGCGGCCTGCGGGCCCGGTACCCGACGGTGGCCGTCACCGGCACCCCGCAGTCCACCTCCGGCGACCGGGGCCAGCTGGAGCGGATCGTGGCGAACCTGGTCGACAACGGGCTGCGGCACGCCCGGGGCACCGTGGCCGTCGACGTGTCCCGCGACGGCCCGCAGGTCCTGGTCACGGTCACCGACGACGGCCCCGGCATCCCGGCGGAGGACCGCGAACGGGTGTTCGGCCGCTTCACCCGGCTCGACGACGCGCGCGGCCGCGACGGCGGCGGTACGGGCCTGGGACTGGCCATCGTCCGCGAACTCGTCGCCGCGCACAACGGCACGGTCCGGCTCTCCGACGCGGCCCCCGGGCTGCGCGCGGAGGTGCGGCTACCGCGGTTCGTCGGGCCGGTGGAGGTGGCGGACCGGCAGGTAGGCCAGTAGCCCGATCGGGGCGAGCAGGATGGTCACCAGCAGGATCGGCCCCGTGACCAGCGGGTGGATCCGGCGTTCGCGGCTGTCCAGGTAGATCCACCGGCCGACGAACAGGTCGAACGCGATGAAGTGCGCCCAGCCGACGGTCGCGCCCAGCGGGGTGCCGAGCAGGTCGCGGATGCCGTCGAGGGTCGGACTGGCCACCGCCGGCAGGATCGTCGTGATGTCCGGGAGGACCAGGAGCAGGTACACCACGGCCGGCGGGGCGGCGATCCACGGCGAGGACACGATCCGCCGGGTCCACGACCAGGTCGGGGCCAGGATCATCAGCGCCCAGAACGGCGCGGCCATCGAGAAGATCGCGGAGAACACTGTCCGCACGGGTCACCTCCACCGGCGCGTGTCGCCGCGCCGAGTATAGGGGGTAGCATCGCGCAACCCACCCTTCTGGAGGAACGCAGTGCACCGCATCGTCCGCACGGCTGGCGTCATCAGCCTCCTTCCCCTCGCCCTCGCCGGCTGCGGAGACAGCACGAAGGACGCCCCCACCCCTGAGCCCACCCTCACCGTGGCCCTGCCGAGCCCGACCCCACCGTCCACGGTGAAGGCCACCCCCGCCGCCCCGGGCGTGAAGGCGTGCCCGGTGGCCGCCGACAAGCTGTTGACGGACCTGAAGACCTTCGACGCGGTGTACCTGGGCGCGGGCGCCCCCGAGAAGCTGGAGAAGGTGGCCTGCCAGGACAACTTCGCGCTCGCCAGCGCCGTCGGCCCGATGCAGAGCGCGCGGGTGCTGTTCGCCTACGACGCGACGACGAAGAGCTGGCGCGCGCTGACGGCCGGCCCGGGGCAGATCTGCACGGAGCAGTACGTGCCGGCGGCGACCGCGAAGAAGCTCAACTGCCAACCGGCGGGTTAATACATCCCTTTTACTCCGATACGGTTACGCTTCCGGCTGACCAATACATCGGAGAAAGGGTCAAGATGGACACCTTGAAGTCCGGCGAGAGCCTCGGCGTGGAGCAGAAGCTCACCTCGAACAACGGCAAGCACGCGGTGCGGCTGCAGGGCGACGGCAACCTGGTGCTCTACACCGACGCCGACGTGGCCTGGTCGAGCGGCACCGAGGGCAAGGGCGCCGTGCGGGCCGAGCTGCAGTCCGACGGCAACTTCGTGCTGTACACGTCCGACAACTCCGCCGTGTGGGCGACCGACACCTCCGGCTCGGGCACGTCGCTGACCCTGCGTAACGACCGCGAGCTCGTGCTGTCGGGCGGCGACGGCACCGTGCTGTGGACGTCGAACACCTCCAACGGCGAGGCGCTGGAGGCTCCGGCCCCGGCCGCCGCCGAGCCCGCGGCCGCCGCGCCAGCCGCCCAGACGTACACCGTGGTCGACGGCGACACCCTGTGGGGCATCGCGGAGCGGTTCTACGGCGACGGCAACCAGTACCAGAAGATCGCCAGCGCGAACGGCATCGCCAACCCGGACCTGATCAACGCGGGTCAGACGCTGACGATCCCGGCCTAGGGAACGCCACAGGGAGGGGTCCGACGCGGGCCCCTCCTTTCGCGTGCGCCGTCACTCCGGACCGGTCAGCCAGTCCAGCTCCCAGTCCAGGTGGAGGAGCAGAGCCTCGAACAGCTCAGCGGGGTACCGGTCCCCGCACAGCTCCCGCGCCAGCGGTACGAACGCCTCCAGACACGCCCGGTGCACGGCCAGCACCGACTCCCTGGTGGCGACGATCGCGGGCAGCCCCTCCAGGACGGCCCGGTGCCGGGGCGCCAGCAGCGCGTACCGTCGGCTCGCCCCACCCGGGTCCGCGACCGGTGCCGCGAGGTGCATGAGGTCGAGCAGCAACCGGCGCACGAGGGTCGACCCGGAGGCACCCAGCACCCCGTCGCCCCGGAACACCACCATCGGCAGCAGCCCCATGACCCGGAAGAACTCGGTCGTGACCGCCACGGCCAGGTCCCGGTCGACGGCGGGCACGGTCGGCCCGTCGGCCAGCAGGGCGTGCAGTCCGGACGGGTCCCACAGCGCCACCAGCCCGACCCGGGACCGCCCCGGCACGTCGGCCACCGTGCCCACCGACAGGTCGAACCGTTGCCAGTCGGGCGTGACCTGCGTGAACACCGGCGCGGCACCGACCTGGGACCGGAGCACCGTCGGCGTCACCGCGTCGCACACCGCCGGCCAGTCGGCCAGGAACCCCGCGACGTCGTCCACGACGAGCCACAGGTCCACATCGCTGTACCGGTCGGCGTCGCCCCTCCCCCGGCTCCCGGCCAGCCACAGCCCCCGGGACCCCGGGTGCGCGGACAACGCCACGGTCAGGTCGTCGATCAGCATCGGCGCAGCGTACGCGAAAGGGGCCCCACCAGGGGGCCCCTCCATCGTGCGGGTGACTACTTGGCGCCGCGCGCCGCGTCGAACCGGGCCGACACGTCGCTCCAGTTGACGAGGTTCCACAGCTGGTCGACGTAGTCCGGGCGGACGTTCTTGTACTGCAGGTAGTACGCGTGCTCCCACGCGTCGAACACCAGCACCGGGGTGGTCCCGACGCCCACGTTGCCGTGGTGGTCGTAGACCTGGGTGACCTGGAGGCGACCCGACAGCGGCTCGAACCCGAGCACGCCCCAACCCGAGCCCTGCACCAGCTTGGTCGCGTTGGACAGCTGCGCCTGCAGCGCCTCGAACGAGCCGAAGTACTCGTCGATCGCGGCGGCCAGCTCGCCCTCGGGACGGTCGCCACCCTCCGGGGACAGGTTCTCCCAGAAGATCGAGTGCAGGACGTGACCCGAGACGTTGAAGGCCAGGGTCTTCTCCAGGCCGACGATGCCCGCGTAGTTGCCCTTGTCGCGGGCCTCGGCGAGCGCGTCGAGCGTGGCGTTGGAGCCGGCCACGTACGCGGCGTGGTGCTTACCGTGGTGCAGCTCCAGGATCTGGCCACTCATGGCCGGCTCCAGAGCCGAGTAGTCATAGGGCAGATCAGGCAGGGTGTAGATGCTCATCGGCTTCCTCCGGAGAAAAGAATTGCGCGAGCAAGCGCGGGCGCATGAGTGCGGGGCTGGGGATGAGGTGTGAGTTCGACCGGACCAGTGGGACACAGGGGAACGCCTCGTACACCCTGAATGTCTCCTCCCCGCACGAGTCAAAACTATACCGGCGCGCGGAACCGAAGATCGCCAACACCGTTGCGTAGACTGCCGTCTATGGAGTTTCGCGAGGTTCTGCGCCGCCGCCGGATGGTCCGCGAGTACGACCCCGACCGGCCCCTGTCCCCCGAGATCGTGGAGCGGATCGTCGCCCACGCGCTGCGCGCCCCGTCCGCCGGGTTCTCCCAGGGCTGGGGGTTCCTGGTCCTGGAGGGCCGCGAGGACCTGGACCTGTTCTGGGAGGTCAGCACGTTCGGGAAGGACAGCCGCAGCGGCCGGACCGCGGCGGCGGGCATCCTCGACGACTGGCTCGCCGGGATGCGGACCGCGCCGCTGGTCGTCGTCGCCCACTCCCACAAGGACGCCTACCTCGACCGGTACGCGCAGCCCGACAAGGGCTGGACCGACCGCGCCGAGGACCGCTGGCCGGTGCCGTACTGGGACATCGACGCGGGCATGGCGGCCCTGTTGATGCTGCTCACAGCCGTGGACGAGGGCCTGGGCGCGTGCCTGTTCGGCATCCAGCCCGAAAACCACGACGCGTACCGGGCGGCGTTCGACGTTCCGGAGGGCTTCGTGCCGATCGGCGCGGTGTCGGTGGGCTACGTCGCGCCGAAGGAGTTGAAGGTCACCCCGGAGCGGCGCGCGTCCGTGGCGGCCCGGCGTCGGCCGGTCGCCGACGTGGTGCACCGCGGGCGGTGGAGTTCCTAGTCCTCAGCGCGGCAGGTGCCGCTCCAGGAAGTCCAGTTGCAGCGCCGCCTGGGCGATGCGTTCGGTGATCACGACACTGAAGTGACCGGCGTCGAACCGGTACACCTCGTGGACGGCGCCGCGCTCGGCCAGGCGGCGCACGTAGTTGTCGATCTGCCGGGTCGAGCAGCGCGGGTCGTTGTCCCCGGCCGTGATCAGCACCGGGGCCCGGACGTGGTCGACGTGCGTGATCGGGGACGCGTCCGTCCACACCTCCGGCCGCTCCTCGGGGCCGCCGCCGAACAGCGCCAGGTTGTAGTCGCGGAGCATCTCGGTCGCGTCGGCGTGCAGGGTGTGGAAGTCCCCGATCGGGACGAGTGCCAGGCCGGCCGCCCACCGTTCGGGCTGGGTGCCCAGGCCCAGCAGGGTCAGGTAGCCGCCCCAGGAGGCGCCGCCGAGCACGCACCGGGCCGGGTCGGCGATGCCGGCGGCGACGGCCCAGTCGTACACGGCGGCGGTGTCCTCGAGCTCTGGGCGGCCCGGGTTGCCGACGAGCGCGTCGCGCCAGGCGGTGCCGTAGCCGTGCGAGCCGCGGTAGTTGACGTGCACGACGCAGTACCCGGAGTCGACGAACGCCGACCGCCCCGGGTGGTACCGGTCGACGTCCTGCGCGTCGGGCCCACCGTGCAGGTAGAAGATCGTCGGGTACGGGCCCTCGCCGGCCGGCCTCGACAGCAGCACGTGCACCCCGGCGACCCAGTGGTCCTCCAGCGGCGCGGCGTCGGGGGCGTGCGCGCCCAGCAGGACCGTGCCGTCGAGCCGGCGGACGACGGGGCCGTGCTCGGCGGAACTCCACCGGTACTCCACGTCGCCGTCGGGGCGCACGGCCGCCGCGTCGATCACGCCGCGCGGGGTGTCCAGCCGGGCCAGCGCCCCGGTGTTGAGGTCGAGCTGGTAGAGCTCGTCGCGGGCGTGGTGGGAATGGGTGAGCAGGAGCGAACGCCCGTCGGGGTACCAGCTGGCCGACACCTCCCCGGGCAGGTCCACCCGCACCTCCGCCCCGTACCCGGTGACCGGCTCCCACAGCAGCAGCTCGTGCTTGCCGTGCCGGTCGTGGGTGAGCAGCAGCCGGTTGTCGGTCGGCGCGAAGTCCACCACCGACAGGCCGTGCGGGTCGCTGATGTCCCCCACGGTCTTGCCGTCGAGGTCGAGCACCCGCACGGCCCGGTGCCGGGAGTCGGAGTTCTCCGAGTGCTCGACGGCCAGCAGGGTCTCGTCGGCGTTGAGCGCGCACACGGACGCGTCGCGCGGCGAGGAGTACACGACCGTGTCGCCCGCGCGGACGGTCACCCCGTCGGCGCCCGACACCCCGACCACGGTGACGGTGGCCCCGGGCACCAGCCCGACCGGGTACCCCGGGCCGAGGGTCGCGAACGCCGGCTCGGCGGGCGCGGAACCGTCGAACGGCTCGCGCATCCACACCCCGTACTCGTCGCCGTCGGTGTCGGCGAACCACCACACCCACCGGCCGTCCCGGCTGACGGCCGCCGACTGGGTGCCCTGCGGCCGGTCGGTGACCTGGCGGTGCGTACCCGTCGAACGGTCCCAGGCGTAGACCTCCAGGACTCCGCTGGCCGTGGACCGGTAGACGGCGCGGTCCGGGGCGTCGCGGGCCCACTGCGGCGGGAGGATCAGCGGGGTACGGAAACGGCGCGCCCAGCGCGGTTCGTCGGACATCCCGTCAGCCTCCCAGCCCCGTCCACGGTCATCAAGGCCGAACGCCCTTGCCGGGACCCTTGCGTCGGGCACGATGGGATCATGCGGCACTGGAGGGAGCAGGTCCGGTCGGCGTTCTGGCCGGTCCCGTTGTTCCTGCTGATCCTCGGCATCCTGTTGCCGGCGTTCACCGAACAGCTCGACGAGTGGGCGTCGTTCGACCCGGAGCTCGTCAAGGAGACCCCGATCGGGGACGAGGCCAACCGGGCGGTCATCTCCACCATCGCCGCGGCCATGCTCAGCTTCCTGGGCGTCGTGTTCTCCATGTCGCTGGTGGGCCTGCAGCTCGCGGCCAGCCAGCTGTCGCCCCGGGTGCTGCGGTTCTACGCCCGGCTGCGGATCACGAAGATCACCCTCGGGGTCTTCCTGGCCACGTTCGCGTACTCGGTGACCGTGCTCGGCGTGATCGGGGAGTACAAGTTCGAGGATGGCTCCTCCGACGTGCCGATCTTCTCCATCGCCGTGAACTGGCTGCTCCTGTTCGCCAGCCTCGTGCTGTTCGTGTTCTACGTGAACACGATCCTGCGGCTGATGCGCAGCACCTTCATGATCGAGGCGGTGGCGGTCGAGGCGCGCGGCGTCATCGACGAGTGGTACCCGGTGGCCCACCCCGACGAGTCGGCCACCGTGCCCGACCGCGAACCCGACGGGGTGGTACTCGCCGCCGAGGCCTCCGTCCTGACGTCCCTGAACTTCCACAAGCTGGTCCGGCTGGCCGCGCGCGGCGACACCCAGCTGCGGGTGGTGCCCCGGGTCGGGGACTTCGTGGCCCGGGGCGCGCCGCTGGTGCGGGTGTGGGGCGAGCGGCTGCCGTACGCGTCCTCGGTGCGGTCGGCGTTCCACTGGGGCCGCGAGCGCACCCTGCACGACGACCCGTCCTACGCGCTGCGCCTCCTCGTGGACATCGCGATCCGCGCCCTGTCCCCGGCGGTGAACGACCCGACGACCGCCGTGCAGGCCGTCGACCGGATCGTGGATCTGCTCGCCGACATCGGGGCCCGCCCGGACGCGGCCGGCGTGCACCGCGACCGCAAGGGCGTGCCGAGGGTGTTCGTGGAGGTGCCCGACTTCGAGAGCCTGACCCGGCTGGCGTTCACGGAGATCCGCCGGTACGGCGCCGACGCGCCCCAGATCAGCCGCCGGTTGCTCGCGGCCCTCGACGACCTGGCGGTGATCCTGCCGGAACGGCTGGCCCCGGTGGTCGCCGCGCACCGCGACCTGGTGGTGGCGGCGGTCCGCCGGGCGGTCCCGGACGAGGCGGAGCGGCGGATCGCGCTGACCCCGGACCGCCAGGGCCTGGGCTAGGCCGCCCAGGTCGTGCCGCCGGGACCGCCCGGGCCGACGGCCCGGCCCGCCGCGCACGACCGTCCCCGTGAGTTGATCCGCCCGTCATGTCCGGGTGAAGTGGCCGTGTCGGATTCCTGATAGGAGCGCGACGGGCGGGCACTGTGTACCTTGCATCCATGGTCGAGGAGAACGGGCTGGCGGCACGTCAGAAGCTGCCACCCCGGGTGCTGCCGTGGCTGCAGACCCTGCGCGGCTGGGAGAGCATGGAACCGCCGCCGAGACCGCCCCGCTGGCGGAGGCTGAGCGCCACGGTGATCGCGGTCGGCGCCACGGCTGTGCTGTTCGCGCTGGGCATGGTGGGCTGGGACAGCGAGCACGGCCCGGTGGACTCGGCCTCGGCGGTGCCGAGCGTCGTCGGCACGGGCGAGCGGACCACGGTCGCGCTGCGGGTGACCCCGGATGTGCTGGCCGCCTCCTGTGCGGCGGGCGCGACCGCGACGGCCGGGGTGTTCGTCACCGTGCACCCCGTGGGCCGCCCCGCCGAGGTCACCTACCGGGTGCACTACGGCGACGGCGCGTCGGAGACCGTGACCCGCAAGCTGCTGGCCGGCGAGGTGTCGTTCGTCGACGAGCGCCGGCACACCTGGGCCGCCGACTCCCGCCGCGCCTACCGGGTGACCGTCGAGGTGCTGGCCCCCGCGCCGGCCGGGGCGGCGGAGGGCCTGGTCTCGGTCAGGTGCTAGAGCCGGCCGCGGCGCCGGTCGCCCGGTCGGGGCCCCAGCGGGCGACGGCCGCGTCGAGGTCGAGCTGGCGGTTGCGGGCCTCGCCGTCCCAGTCCTCGGCCGGCACCCGCCACATCACCTCGAACTCGATGCCGTCGGGGTCCCTGGCGTAGATCGACGTGGACACGTGGTGGTCGGTGGCGCCGACGATCGCGCCGCGCTCCTGGAGCCGGCCGCCGACGTCGAGCAGCTCGCCGAGGGTGCCGACCTCCCAGGCCAGGTGGTAGAGGCCGACCTGTCCCCGGCCGGGGCCGGTGGCCGCAGCGCCCACCGCGAACAGGCCCAGGTCGTGGTCGTTGGCGCTGCCGGCGGCCTTGAGGAACACGGCGCCAGGGTGGGCGGCGGTGACCTCGAACCCCAGGGTGTTCGTGTAGAAGTCCACGGAGACGTCGGTGTCGCGGACGTAGAGGACCGCGTGGTTGAGCCTGCGGACGGCCATGTCGACTCCTTTAGTTGACGTGTCAACCGAAGGTAACACATGGTTGACGAGTCAACCAATATGATGTGGGGGTGGATACCCGCTGGTTGACCCCCGAGGAACTCGCCGCCTGGCGCTCCTACACCACCCTCACCGAGCTGCTCGAGGTCGAACTGGGCCGTGACCTGGGACCCAGCGGCCTGTCGTACCCCGATTATCTGGTTCTCGTGATGCTCTCGGAGGCCGAACGGCACCGGTTGCGGATGCAGGAACTCGGCGCCGCCCTGTCCTGGTCCAAGAGCCGGCTGTCGCACCAGCTGCGCCGGATGGAGGGCCGGGGCCTGGTCGGCAGGGAGGACTGCCCCTCGGACGCGCGCGGCACCTACGCGACCCTCACCCCCGCCGGGCTGGCCGCGATCCGGGCCGCCGCCCCGCTGCACGTCGCGAGCGTCCGGCGGCTGGTCGTGGACGTGCTGACCGGCGAGGAACTGGCGACCCTCGGGGCGCTGTCGGACAAACTGCGCGACCGGCTGGACGCCCGGGGGTGACCCAGGTCAAACGCGCGGGCGGCGGATCCCGGGCCGCCGATCCGGTGCGGGAGGATCCTCCTCCCGCACCGGATCGTTCCGGTGGGACGATCACGGGATGGGAATCGTCACGGCGGTGAGCCGCAGCGGGGTGCACGGGTTCAGCAAGGACAACCAACCGGCGATCCGGCTGCTCGCCGGCCTCGGCGTCGAGGGCGACGCGCACCTCGGGGAGACCGTGAAGCACCGGTCCCGGGTCGCGCAGGACCCCACGCAGCCGAACCTGCGCCAGGTGCACCTGATCCACGCCGAGCTGCACGACGAGCTGGCCGCCGCCGGACACGACGTCACCGCCGGCCAGCTCGGCGAGAACGTCACCACCCGGGGCCTGGACCTGCTCGGACTGCCCCGGGGCGCCCGGCTGCGGCTCGGCGACACCGCCGTCGTGGAGATCACCGGGTTGCGCAACCCGTGCGAACAGATCAACGGGTTCCAGGCGGGGCTGCTCAAGCGGGTGGTCGGCCGCGACGCCGACGGGGCCCTCGTCCGGCGGGCCGGGATCATGGGCGTGGTCGTCACCGGCAGCGAGGTGCGCCCGGGCGACCCGGTCACCGTGGAACTGCCGCCCGAGCCGCACGAGGCCCTCGACAGGGTCTGAGCCGTCACATGAGGACCGGGGGAATCCCCCGGTCCTCAACCATGTCCGGATCCGGGCGCCTCCCCCGTTCGGGGGGAATTCATCATCTGGGCGGTATCGATATGAATGAAACTTTGATACCGTTTTGCGCTATGAGTCTTTCCACGGAACAGATCGGCAGCATTCCGCGCCCTTCAGAGCTCATCGCCGGCGTAGCAGCACACGCCGCGGGCACTCTGTCCTCCGAAGACCTAACTGTGTTGTCCGACAAAGCGTTACGGGACACCATCGAACGACTTGAGGCGACCGGTTCCCCGGTCGTCACCGACGGCGAGCAGACCAAGCCCAGCTTCGCGACCTACCCGGTCGGGGCCCAGTTCGACGGCGAGGGCATCGTGCTGCCCTTCGCCGACGGGCACACCCGCCAACTCCCCCGGCTCGTGTCGGGACCGTTCCGCTACAACGTGCACGCCGACGAGTACCTGGTGGCCGCCCAGCGCATCGCCACCGTGCCCGTCAAGCAGGCCGTCATCGCGCCCTCCGCGCTGAGCCTGTTCTACCCGGCCGACGGCGTCGAGGGCTACCCGCGCGAGGAGTTCCTCGAGGACCTCATCGACGGCGCCGAGGCGGACGTCCGCCGCAGTCTCGACGCCGGCGCGCACGTCGTCCAGCTCGACTTCACCGAGGGCCGCCTCGCCGTCAAGCTCGACCCGAGCCTGGGCCTGCTGCGGTCCTTCGTGGACCTGAACAACCGGCTGCTGGAGCGCTTCTCCGACGCCGAGCGGGCCCGGATCGGCGTGCACACCTGCCCTGGTGGCGACCAGGACTCCACGCACAGCGCCGACGTCGACTACGCCGAGCTGCTTCCGGACCTGTTCCGGATCCAGGCCGGCAACGTCTACGTCGCCCTGGCCAGCGAGGCCGACCCGCGCCGGGTGCTGGAGGTCATCGCCCGCGAGGCGCGCCCCGACCAGAAGGTGTTCGTCGGCGTCACCGACCCGATCGACCCCCGGGTCGAGACCGTCGAGGAGGTCCGCGACCGGGTGCTGCTCGCCGCCGAGTTCATCGCGCCCGACCGGCTCGGCACCTGTGACGACTGCGGGTTCTCGCCGTTCGCCGACGACGCGTCTACCTCGCGGGAGATCGCGTTCGCGAAGATCACGTCCCGGGTGGAGGGCACCCGGCTCGCCGGCGAGCGGCTCGGGGTGTGACAGCGGCGGGGGCCGTCCAGGGCCCCCGCCGCCAGACCGTCGGTGCGGGCACCCCCGGAGCTCCGGGGGTGCCCGTCCACGTCGGGCACCGCGCCGCCGGAACCGCCGCGATCGACGACCATCGGGCCCGCCCGACTGGCCCTCGCGGGCTCGTCGGGCCGCCGGTTGGACACGCCGGGCGATCCGTAACAGTGACGAATGGTCCCGTTTGAGGTTTCCTGCACCGACTGGTCAGTCGAGGCGGGTCCGGCTCAGTCCGGGCGGAGGCTCGTGACCAGCGCGCCGTGTGCGGCGCGCAGCCGTTCGGCCACGAGCGAGCGGTGGCACGCCTCCGGATCCCGCTCGACGCAGAACAGCGCGGTCACCGGGTCGCCCGGCAGCCCGGCCAGCAGTGCGCCGAGGTCGAACGGGTCGAGGATCTCCCCCGTGTAGCCCTCGACATACGCCGGCGCCAACGCGATCCGGTCACGCTTGCCCACACCCTGCCGGTCGTCCTCGCGGTACTGCAACTGGCGCAGCCCGGTCGTCGGCGCCAGCTCCCGCACGTGCCGGTAGCCGATGTCCGCCCCGGCGAGCGCGTCCTGGAGCCGCGCCGAGTTCGCCCAGGAGTAGTCGGGGCCCCGGACACCGCGGCGCTGGCGGAGGTCGAGCAGCAGGCCCACTCCTCCGGCGGCGAGCTTGTCGAGGAAGGCCGCGGCGGTGAAGCCGTACACGCCGATGGTCACGATTCTTCGCACTGGAACTCCCCTACCTTCCCGGTACCGGTGCCGACAGTCACCTCACGCGACAGCGGTGCCCTCGAGTTCGACCAGCTGGCCGGGGATCGCCAGCCGGGTCACCCCGAGCATCGTGGTGGCCGGGGCCACCCGGGCCGCGCCCAACCGCGCCGCCAGCACGCCGTAGTGCTGGAAGAGCAGGTCGACGTCGGTGGTGTAGACGTTGAGCCGGACGAGGTTCCCGAGGGACATGTCGGCCCCGCCGAGCACGGCCTCCAGGTTGTCCAGGCTCAGGGCCAGCTGCGCGGCCATGTCACCGTCGTGCTCGGGCCTGCCCTCGGCGCTCATCGCGGTCTGCCCGGAGCAGTACAGGGTCCTGGTGTGCCCGGAGACGAGTTCCCCCTGGTGGAATCCCAGCTCCGCCGACCAGGTCACCGGGTTGACTGCAGTTCGTTCGATCGCCATCTCAGATCCATTCGCTTTTCGGGGTACGCACGTCGTTCGGCCCGGTCGCCACCCTCGGTGACGCCGTGTCGAACAGCCTCGCAGCAATACACGACACCCTCTGTCGTGTATTGCTGGGACACTTTCCGTATGCGCGCCGACCGGCTGGTCTCCCTGGTACTGCTGCTCCGGCAACACGGCCGGCTGTCGGCGGCCGCCCTGGCCCGCGAGCTGGAGGTGTCCGCCCGCACCGTGCTGCGCGACGTCGAGGCGCTGTCGGCGGCCGGCGTCCCGGTCTACGCCGAACGGGGCCGGCACGGCGGCTTCGCGCTGCTGCCCGGCTTCCGCACCGAACTGACTGGCCTCAACCACGACGAGGCACTCGCCCTGCTGGTCGCCGGGTCTCGGCGCGGCGCGCAGGTGTTCGGCCTCGGTTCGGCGCTCGCCTCGGCCATGCTGAAGGTGGTCGACGCGCTCCCCGAGAACTACCGGACCACCGCGGCGGGCGCGGCCCAACGCCTGCTCATCGACCCGGAGACCGACCTGCTCTCCCGCCGGCTGGGCACCGAGGAGCTACCGGACGCGATCGTCGCCGAGGTCCGCCGCGCCGTGTTCGCCGGACACAAGCTGCGCATCCACTACGCGGCGGCGGATCAGTCCGCCCGGTGGCGCACGGTCGACCCGATCGGCCTGGTCACCGTGCGCGACCAGGGCTATCTGCTGGCCACAAGGGACGGCGAGGACCGCACCTACCGGCTGTCGCGGGTCCTGGCTGCCGAGGAGCTCGCCGAACCCGCGCAGCGACCGGACCGGGTCGACCTGGGCCGGGCCTGGCGGGAACGCGGCACCCGGTTCCGGGCCGGCGGTGACCTGGTCGCCGTGCTGCTGCGGGTGCACCCGACGCGGCGGAAGGAGCTGGTGGGGACGGCGTTGGCCGTCCCCACCGAAGAGGTGGACCCGGACGGCTGGCTGCGGGTGGAGGTGACCTTCCAGGACGCGAGGCACGCCGAATGGGCGCTGTGGCAGCTCGCCACGAACGCGGAGGCCCTGGAACCGGAGTGGTTGCGCGACGTCCTGCGTGACCGGGCGGCGGCGGTGGTCACCCGCTACGGAGCGGCGACCTGACGGCCGTCTGTGGCGCGGGAGGCTCGATGGCGGGGTCTCGGCGACGGTACGGCTGTTGCCCGGGTGAGCGGGGACGTGGCCTCGCTGGACCAGGACCGTCGCCTGAGAATGCGCGATGCCGCAGGTCACACAGGTGTTGGGGCGGACGCTGATTGCGGCTAGCATGCGCCGGTGACCCTCACGCCTCGCACAGTTCGGCTCCTCGCCGTCGCGTCAGCCGCGGCCTTCCTGGCCGTCGCGCTGGCGATCCGGGCCGTCTCGGTGGTCGGCGGGACCATCGAGCAGATCTCCGGTACGGCGCTGTACGGCTCGATCATCTACGCGGCCACGCTGTTCCTCCGGCCGCGGAGTTCGCCCCTAGTGGCGGGCGTGGTCGCGGTCGGATTCTGTTGGCTGGTCGAGCTCGCCCAGCTCACCCACATCCCGGCTGCCCTGTCGCGGCACAGCCTGGTCGCGCGGGTCGTGCTGGGAGTGCGGTTCGATCCGGCGGATCTGGCCTGGTATCCGGCGGGGATCATCCCCCTGGTCGTCCTACATTGGTGGGCGCGCGCTGGAGAGCGGCGACCGACTCCGCCCGATGACGACGGAGCTGGCCCGGATCTCCAGCGGAGCAGGGACGTCTTGCTGTAGCGCGGGCGATACGGCGTTACGGCCCACCGAACTTCTGATCGCCGACGAGGCCGACCGCCTCGGCATGGGCGCGGTCCACCGCCGCTGGATCCCTGCCGTCGAGGTTCGCGCGTAGCGACCGTGTCCGACGGTCGGCGCGAAGGCCGTGCCCACATAACAGGAATTATGGTGTACCCGAGAGAGGGGGTTATCGGTCGCCATTATCGGATTACCGGTAACGGTAATTCGATAATGATGGGGATGGGTCTGCCTGTGCGAATGCTCCGGGAGGCCCTGGATCCGTCACAGTGACGGATGATCGTCCTACCCGGCGGGGCTCCCCGCTGTGCCGTGGAGCGGGCACCGCGCGCCCGGTCCGTCGGCTACAGTCGGCCGGGTCGCCGGACGTGCGGCCACCGGAGGAGGAGACCGTGGCCGGGTCCAGGTACGCGCGGGTGGTTCTGAAGATCAGTGGCGAGGCGCTCGCCGGTGAACGCGGCTGGGGCGTGGACCCCGCGAGCCTCGCCCACATCGCCCGCGAGATCCTCACGGTCCGCGAACTGGGCGTGCAGGTGGCCGTCGTGATCGGCGGGGGCAACTACTTCCGGGGCCGGATGGCCGACGGCTGGGGCATCGACCGGGCGGAGGCCGACAACATCGGCATGCTCGGCACCGTCATGAACGCCCTCACCCTGCGCGGCGCGCTCACCGGGGCCAGCGCGCGGGACGTACGGGTGATGACCGCGATCCCGATGACGAGCATGGCCGAGCCGTTCATCCGGCTGCGCGCGGTCCGGCACCTGGAGCACGGCGCGCTGGTCCTGCTCGCCGGCGGGATCGGGCAGCCGTACGTGACCACGGACTATCCGGCCGTGCAACGCGCGCTGGAACTGGGCGCCGACGCGCTGCTGGTCGCCAAGCGCGGCGTGGACGGCGTGTACGAGGCCGACCCGAACACCACGCCCGATGCCCGGCGGTACACCTCGTTGACGTACGCCGAGGCGCTGGCCGGCAACATCCGGGTGATGGACGCGGGGGCGTTCGTGCTGGCCGGCGAGCAGGGGCTGGTGACGCACGTGTTCGATGTGGCGGCGACCGGGGCGATGCGGGCGGTGTGCGAGGGCGAGGACGTCGGCACCCGGATCCACGCCTAGCGGAAAGGGCAGCGCGAGCCACGGGCCTGCCCGCCGGCCACGTCGACGAACCGCGTGCTGATCCTTGCCGGAGCGTCCACCCCGGTCGCCGAGCGGGCCGGGCTGACGCCCCCGTCGACCGGGGTGACCCGGTCGACGGGTGGGGCCGACGCCGCCGGGGCGGTGCGCGCCTGATCCGCGTGACGGACCAGGCGCGCGACGATCAGGTGCCGGGCAACGCGCGCCCCGGCTCGCCGAACCAGCGGGTGAGGTGCTCGTCCAGGTCCCGCTGTTGGTCGCCGATCCAGGCGACGTGGCCGTCGGGGCGGAGCAGGACGCCCGGAGCGTCCAGGACCGCGGTGGGGTCCGCGAGGTGGTCGACCCGGTCCGACCAGCCGCCGACGGTCAGGCGTTCGGTGCGGTCCAGCAGCAGGCCACGGCCCTGGTGCAGCTGTCCGTAGAGGCGGCCCTGTCTCAGGTCGATGTCGCGCAGGCGGCGGCCGAGCAGGTCGGGGCCCGGGCCGAAGTCGTACCGGATGCCGATCGCGGTGATCTTCTCGATCAGACGGCGGTTCACCTCGTTGATGTCCATCAGTTCGGTGAGCAGCCTGCGCACGGCCTGTGGGCCCGGTTCCGGGGAGTTGAGTTCCCGCTGGGCGCGGGTGTTGTCCAGCACGTCCGCGGCGACCGGGTGCCGCTCGGCGTGGTAGGTGTCCAGCAGTGTCTCCGGCGCCCAGCCGCGGATCTGCGCGGCCAGTTTCCAGCCGAGGTTGAACGCGTCCTGCACGCCCAGGTTGAGGCCCTGTCCGCCGATGGGCGGGTGGATGTGCGCCGCGTCGCCGGCCAGGAGCACCCGCCCGACCCGGTAGCGTTCGGCCAGCCGGGTGGCGTCCCCGAAGCGGGACAACCAGCGCGGGGAGTGCACGCCGAAGTCGGTACCGGCGATGGCGCGCAGCTGTCGTTGGAAGTCCTCGAGGGTGGGCGGTTGCGCGCGGTCGCCGACCCCGGCGGCGGGGACCACGACGCTGTAGGCCCCGGGGCCCACGGGCCGGATCCAGAACGGCTGGTGGGTCTTGACGGCGGCGACCCTGGCGGCGATCTCCTCCTGTGGTACGCCCACCTCCAGCTCGCCCATCAGCGTCTCGTTCCGGGTGGGCTCGCCGGGGAAGCCGACGCCGAGCAGTTTGCGCACCGTACTGCGCGCGCCGTCACAGCCGACGAGATAGCGCGCACGCAGCTGTTCCCCGTCGGCCAGCCGGACGGTCACGCCGTCGTCGTCCTGCTCGAACCCGGCCACCGCGCGACCGCGCCGGATCTGCGCGCCCTGTGCGGTCGCGTGTTCTTCGAGCAGGCGGACGATGACCGGCTGCGGGATGCCCAGCAGATAGGCGTGCGCGGAGTCCAGGCCCTCGGGCGCGGGTTTGTCGATGGCGGCGAAGAAGCCGCCGGCCGGCCGGCGTCTGCCGTGCTCGGCGACGCGCTCCAGGAGTCCGCGCATCGCCATCAGTTCGAGGCTGCGGATGTGCAGGCCGACGATGCGGGCGAACGACGCGGGCTCGGTGTCCTGCTCCAGGACGAGGACCCGCACGTCGTGCAGCCGGAGTTCGGCGGCGAGCATCGCACCGGTCGGACCGCATCCGGCGATGATCACGTCGACGTCGAGGGGCGCGCGATCGGGCCCGACCGTCTGCGGTTCGGGAGTGCATGGCGGAGTGTGCATGGGTGTTGCCCTTCGGGAGTGCCTGATTGGCGCTCCCGGCGACACCTACGTCCGTCGCCCGCCCGTGACGGGAAGGGGGAGCACCCACAGCGGTACAGCGTTCATGGGTCTCACCTCCTCGGTGGTGTCACGGTCACCTGCAAGCTACAAGCCCGCGCCGCGTCCCGTCCACTCCTTTCCCCGGCGCGTGATCGCGGACGGGACCGCTCCCCGAACGGACGTGAGCAGGTGGACCCAGACCGGTGTCGGGGAGCGGTGAGGCGGCCCCGCTCCCCCGGCTTCACCTGCCCACGTACGCCGCGAGGTGCTCGCCCGTGAGCGTCGACCTGGCGGCGACGAGTGCCGCGGGGGTGCCCTCGAACACGAGCCGGCCGCCGTCGTGGCCGGCGCCGGGGCCGAGGTCGATGATCCAGTCGGCGTGGGCCATGACGGCCTGGTGGTGTTCGATCACGATCACGGACTTGCCGGAGTCCACGAGCCGGTCGAGGAGCCCGAGGAGCTGTTCGACGTCGGCGAGGTGCAGGCCCGCGGTCGGCTCGTCGAGGACGTACGTGCCGCCCTTCTCCGTCATGTGGGTGGCGAGTTTGACCCGCTGGCGTTCGCCGCCGGACAGGGTGGTGAGGGGCTGTCCGAGGCTGAGGTAGCCGAGGCCGACGTCGGCGAGCCGGGCGAGGATGGCGTGCGCGGCCGGGGTGTGCGCCTTGCCGGCGCCGAAGAACTTCTCGGCCTCGGTGACCGACATGGCGAGTACCTCGCTGATGTCCTTGGTTCCGAGTTTGTATTCCAGGACCGAGGCCAGGAAGCGCCTGCCCTCGCATTCCTCGCAGACGGTGGCGACGCCGGCCATCATGGCCAGGTCGGTGTAGATGACGCCGTTGCCGTTGCAGGTCGGGCAGGCGCCGGCGGAGTTGGCGCTGAACAGGGCGGGCTTGACGCCGTTGGCCTTCGCGAAGGCCTTGCGGATCGGTTCGAGCAGTCCGGTGTACGTGGCCGGGTTGCTGCGCCGCGAGCCCCGGATCGCGCCCTGGTCGACGGACACGACGCCCTCGCCGGCCGGGATGGAGCCGTGGATGAGCGAGCTCTTGCCGGAGCCGGCCACGCCGGTGACGACGCAGAGCACGCCGAGCGGGATGTCCACGTCGACGTCGCGCAGGTTGTTCGCGTTCGCGCCGCGGATCGCCAGGGTGCCGGTGGGCGTGCGCACCGTGTCCTTGAGGGTGGCCCGGTCGTCGAAGTGCCGGCCGGTGATGGTGCCGCTGGACCGCAGGCCCTCGACGGTGCCCTCGAAGCAGATCCGGCCGCCGGCCGTACCGGCGCCGGGGCCGAGGTCCACGACCTGGTCGGCGATCACGATGGTCTCCGGCTTGTGCTCGACGACGAGCACCGTGTTGCCCTTGTCGCGCAGCCGCAGCAGCAGGTCGTTCATGCGCGCGATGTCGTGCGGGTGCAGGCCGATCGTGGGCTCGTCGAAGACGTAGGTGACGTCGGTGAGGGAGGAGCCCAGGTGCCGGATCATCTTGGTGCGCTGCGACTCGCCGCCCGACAGGGTGCCCGACGGCCGGTCGAGGGACAGGTACCCGAGGCCGATCTCCACGAACGAGTCGAGGGTGTGGGCCAGCTTGGCGAGCAGCGGGGCCACCGAGGGCTCCTTGAGGCCGCGTACCCAGCTCGCCAGGTCGCTGATCTGCAGGGCGCACGCGTCGGCGATGCTGATCCCCTTGATCTTCGAGGATCGGGCCGTCTCGCTGAGCCGGGTGCCGTCGCAGTCGGGACAGGTCGTGAACGTCACGGCCCGCTCGACGAACGCCCGGATGTGCGACTGCATCGCGTCGACGTCCTTGACCAGCATCGACTTCTGGATCTTCGGGATCAGGCCCTCGTAGGTGAGGTTGATGCCCTCGACCTTGATCTTCGTCGGCTCCTTGTACAGCAGGTCGTGCAACTCCCTCTTGGTGTACTTCCGGATCGGCTTGTCCATGTCGAAGAATCCGCTGCCGCTGAAGATCCGGCCGAACCAGCCCTCCATGCTGTACCCGGGGATGGTCAGCGCGCCCTCGTTGAGCGACTTCGTCTCGTCGTAGAACGCGGTCAGGTCGAAGTCGGTGACCGAGCCCCGGCCCTCGCAGCGCGGGCACATGCCGCCGGTGACGCTGAAGCTGCGCCGTTCCTTGACGGTCTTGCCGCCCTTCTCCATGGTGACCGCGCCGGCTCCGCTGATCGAGGCCACGTTGAAGGAGAACGCCTGGGGCGAGCCGACGTACGGCTTCCCGCGCCGGCTGAACAGGATGCGCAGCATGGCGTTGGCGTCGGTGGCCGTACCGACCGTGGAGCGCGGGTCGACGCCCATCCGCTGCTGGTCGACGATGATCGCGGTCGTCAGTCCGTCGAGGACGTCGACCTCGGGGCGCGCCAGGGTCGGCATGAACCCCTGCACGAAGGTGCTGTACGTCTCGTTGATCAGGCGCTGGGACTCCGCGGCGATCGTGCCGAACACCAGGGAGCTCTTGCCGGAGCCGGAGACGCCGGTGAACACCGTCAGCCGGCGTTTGGGGAGCTCGACGCTGACGTCCTTGAGGTTGTTCACCCGCGCGCCCTGGACCCGGATCAGGTCGTGGCTGTCGGCGGCGTGCACGGTCGGATCCGTCTTCCTGGCCCTACTCGTCATGACGGTCACTCTAGGTGACCCGAGGGGCCGGTGCTTCTCAAAAGCTGATCGGATCCCGGCGCCCCAGCAGTGGAACGGAATGCTTCGTTCTGCTATGCTGTACAGGTACCGAAGCCCGTGTGAGCAGCGAGAAAGGCCCCCGCCGTGTCCGAGAACACCACTGCCGCCACCGAGATCCGCCCCTTCCGGATCGCCGTCCCCCAGGCCGACGTCGACGACCTGCGCGACCGCCTGGGCCGCACCCGGTGGGCGGGGCAGCTGCCCGGCGACCCGTGGACCCGGGGCGTGCCGGCCGACTACCTGCGCGGCCTCGCGGAGTACTGGGCCGACAGCTTCGACTGGCGCGCCGCCGAGGACAAGCTGAACGCGTTCCCGCAGTTCACGACGGAGGCCGACGGGCAGAACATCCACTTCGTCCACGTCCGTTCGGCCAACCCGGACGCGGTGGCGCTGCTGCTGGTGCACGACTGGCCGGGCTCGTTCACCCAGTTCTCCGAGGTGATCGCTCCGCTGGCCGAGGACTTCCACGTGGTCGTCACCTCCACCCCCGGCGTCGGCTTCTCCGGCCCGCACGCCGGCCCGGGCTGGAACACCGGCCGGATCGCGGGCGCGTTCGTGACCCTGATGGACCGCCTCGGCTACGAGCGCTACGGCGTGCAGGGCGGCGGCGGTGGCGCCTGGATCGCCGCCGAGATGGGCCGCCAGGCACCCGAAAAGGTGGTCGGGGTGCACCTCAACGGCCTGATCACGTTCCCGTCGGATGACCCGGCGGACTTCGAGGGCCTCTCCGAGCTGGAGCAGGGCCGCCTCGGTCGGCTGCAGAACTTCCGCGACGACATGATGGGCTTCAACGCCATCCAGTCGACCCGGCCGCAGACCCTGGCGTTCGGGCTGCACGACTCGCCGGTCGGGCAGCTGGCCTGGATCACGGAGAAGTTCCAGGAGTGGACCGACGCGGCGGCCAAGTCCCCCGAGGACGCGGTCGGGATCGACAACCTCCTGACCAACATCAGCGTGTACTGGTTCACCGGCACCGCCGGCTCCTCCGCCAACCTGTACTACGAGTCGGCCCACGACCCGGCCGCCTGGGCCCCGAAGCCGCGCGGCACCGTGCCCACGGCCGTGATCGCGACCGCCACGACGGACGTGGCGATCCGCCGGTTCGCCGAGCGCGACCACAACGTGACGCGCTGGACCGAGGTGGAGCGCGGCGGCAACTTCCTGTCCCTGGAGCAGCCGGCGGCGCTGGTGGACGACGTCCGGGAGTTCTTCCGCTCGGTCGCCTGACCCCGCTGTCACCGACGTCCCGGCGCGACCACCGAGGTGGTGGCGCCGGGACGTCGGCGCGTGTGGACGCACGGCCGCCTGCACACCGTCGTCATCCCCGACCGCGATCAACGCGGCGCAGGGCGGCCCCGTGCCGGTGGCGGCGGGCCGAACCTCAGGCCCGGGCCCGGGCCGCGTCCAGGGTGTGCCGCAGCAGCAGGGCGGTCGTCACGGGACCCACTCCGCCGGGTACGGGGCTCAGCGCCCCCGCCACCCCGGCCACCGAGTCGGCGTCGACGTCCCCGACCAGTCCCCCGTCGGCCGTCGGATGCGTGCCGACGTCGACGACCATGGCACCCGGGGCGACGTGTCCGGCGCGGACCAGTCCGGCCCGGCCGACGGCCACGACGAGGATCTCCGCGCGCCGGGTGACGGCCGCCAGGTCCGCGGTGCGGGAGTGGCAGACGGTGACCGTGGCGTCCCGGTCGAGCAGCAGGTGCGCGAGGGGTTTGCCGACCACCGTGGACCGGCCGACCACGACGGCCTCCCTGCCCGCGAGGGGTACGCCGTGGTGGTCGAGGAGCGCGACGACGGCCTCGGCGGTCGCGGGCGGGTACGCGGGCAGGCCGCAGACGAGCCGGCCGAGGCTCTCCGGGTTCGCGCCGTCGACGTCCTGGGCGGGGTCGATGGCCAGGGCCACCGCGCGGGCGTCGACCCCGGCGGGCAGCGGGGTCTGCAGGATGACGCCGTGCGTGCCCGGGTCGGCGGCGAGCTTCCGCAGCGCGTCGGTGACGGTGGCCGTGTAGGCGTCCGGGCCGAGGTCCAGCACCTCGCAGGTGATGCCGACCTTGCCGGCGGCCGTGGCCAGGGAGCGCACGTACCAGGCGCTGGCCTCGTCGGCGGTGGCCGTGACGATCGCGAGTTTCGGCGCGGGCCCCTGGGCGACCCGGGCGGCGACGTCGGCGCGGATGGTGGCCGCGAGTTCCCGTCCGGACAGGTTCACGCCGCCAGCCCCTCACGGACGTCGGCGGTGACCCGGTCGGCGCGGGCCACGAGGTCGTCGACCCCGTCGAGGGTCGCGAGGAGGTCGCGGCGCGCGTCGGGGTCGGTGGCGCCGGCGAGGTTGACCTCCACGTTGACCCGGGAGGTGGTCGCGGCGGCGCGGGCGGCCTCGACGGCGGCCGCGATGTCGGTGACCACGTTGCGGTTGCCGACGGGCAGCAGGTCCTCGGCGAGCGCGACCAACCGGCCCGCGAGGGCGATCACGGCGGCCGGCGGGCGGGCCGCGTCCACCAGGGCGGCGGCGAGCACCTCCCGGGGCCCCTTGTACGCGGCGGCCACGGCGGCGAAGGCTTCGGCGTCCTCGGCGACCAGGGCCACGGCGCGCCCGCGCAGCTCCTCGGCCTCGGTGAGGACGGCGGTGATCAGGGGCGCGTGCCCCGCGTACTTCGGGCCGTCGCTGTAGCGGGCGACCATCGCGAGCAGGGCCGCGCCCTGGGCGGCGTGCAGCGCGGCGGCGGCCCCGCCACCGGGGGCGGGACTGCGGCTGGCCAGTCGGTCGAGAAATTCCTGCACGGCGAACCTCCGTCGGTGGGACAGAGGTGCCCAGGCGGACGACACCGTCACGTGTGTGTGCTGCCGCTCCCCGGTGGTGATCCACCTTCGCCAGTCGCGGCAGGGTCGAATCTACCAGGGGCACCGGGGGCGGGGCGGCGTCACCAGGTGGGACGCAGCCGTCCCGGGGCGGCGACCCGGCCCAGGTCGGTGACCAGGGCCCCGACCCGGTCCTCGCCGAGCACCTCCGCCCAGCGCGCCACCGCCTCGGCGGCCGCGGCGTCGGCGGCCCGGGTGCAGGCCCAGCCCCGGTCGGTGAGGGTGACGAGCCGGGCCCGGGCGTCGCGCGGGTGCGGCTGGCTGGCCACGTACCCCTTGCGGGTCAGTTCCTCGATGAGTTGGCTGGCGGCCTGCTTCGTGACGCCCAGGTGTTCGGCGACCTGTCCGACGGTGGCCCCGTCGGGGGCGAGCCGGACGAACGCGAAGCCGTGCGCGGGGCGGACGTCGTCGAAGCCCCGGGCGACCACCCCCGCGTGGATGGCCTCGCTGAGGGTGTTCGCGGCGGCGAGGACGAGGTAGGCGAGCGCGCGGTGGTCGGTACCCATGAAAAGTAGTTTGACAGCACGGACAAGAACATTGACCATTTAGACAAGCTACTTGTCTACTTCCGAGGAGTCACCGTGCCAGTCGTCCGCCCCTCCGACGCCGTCGTCCACGAGATCCACGGCGCGACCTTCACCTCCTACGCCGCCCCGCGCAGCGGCAGCTCCGAACTCGCCGCCTGGCAGGTCGACGTCCCGGCCGGCACGACCGGCGTCCCGCACCGCGTCACCCGGGAGGAGGTGCTGCGCATCACGGCCGGTTCGGCCACGGTCACGCTGGACGACCGGAAGCACGACGTGACCGCCGGCGACGTCGTCATCGTGCCGACCGGCAGCCTGTTCGGCATCGACACCGGGGCCGAGCCGCTGTCCGCCTGGGTCAGCACCAGCGTGGGCCTGCGGGCGGCGCTCGCCGACGGTTCGTGGATCACACCCCCGTGGACGGTCTGATATTCCGCGAGGTTGATCACATTGATCGTTAAGGTGACCCACCGTATCGTCGACAGGGAACTTGAGCGCTCAAGCACCGTGGAGGACAACGATGATTGCTCCGGCCGGAATACGGACCAGGGTCCCGGTGCCGCTGCGGTTCGGCGACGGGTTCACCACCCCCGCCGAGATCGTGACCTTCACCGGCCTCGCCGACGGCAAGGAACACCTGGCGATCGGCCTGGGTGACGTGACCGGAGTGGACGTGCCGCTCGTGCGCGTGCACTCCGAGTGCATGACCGGCGACGTGTTCGGCTCCGCCCGGTGCGACTGCGGCCCGCAGCTGCGCGAGGCCGTCGAGCGGATCGCCGAACACGGCGGCTGGCTGCTGTACCTGCGCCAGGAGGGCCGCGGCATCGGGCTGTACGCGAAGCTCGACGCCTACGCCCTCCAGGACACCGGCCTGGACACGTACGCCGCGAACCGGGCCCTCGGGCACGCCGACGACGAGCGCGACTACACGGCCGCCGCCCAGATGCTCACCGCGCTCGGCGCGCCCCGCGTCGACCTGCTGACGAACAACCCGGACAAGGCCGCCCAGCTGCGCGCCCTCGGGGTGGACGTCCGCGTCCTCGCCCGCACCGGGGTGCACGCCACCGAGGCGAACCTGCGGTACCTGCACGCGAAGGTCGAACGGACGGGTCACACGATCGACCTGACCCCCGCCGCCTGACATGCCGAACAGCACGCTGGCAGAACCCCGCTGGCTGACCGACTCCGAGCGGCGCGCGTGGCTGGCCTACCTGGTCACGACGCGCCGCCTGGAAGAGGCACTGGACCGCCAGCTCCAGCGGGACTCGGGGATGCCGCACACGTACTACATGATCCTGGCCATGCTGTCGGAGACCGACGGCTGGTCGCTGCGCATGAGCGACCTGGCCGAGCGCACGCACTCCTCGCAGAGCCGGCTGTCGCACGCGGTGGCGCGCCTGGAGGAGAACGGCTGGGTCATCCGCAAGAAGTGTCCGTCCGACCGGCGCGGCAACTGGGCCACCCTGACCCAGTCCGGGTTCGACACGCTGGCCGCCGCCGCCCCCGGGCATGTCGCGGCCGTCCGGCGGCACCTGTTCGACGTGTTGACGCCCGAGCAGGTCGAGCAGCTGGCGACGATCAGCGAGGCGGTCCTGGGGCGGCTGGGCGAGGTCGAGGAGGCCTGACCGGCCACGGCTCCGCCCGGCGCGGGCGGGCCGTTCCATCGGATCGGGGTCCCGCGTCGCGCTTCCGGGCCTGGCGTCTCAGATCGCCTTCGCGCCCGTCAGCCGGTTCCATCCCGGCACGGCCCGCCACAACCGGCCGATCAGGATCGTGGCCACGCCGAAGACGACCCAGCCCCAGACGGTCAGCTGGCCGCCGGTCCACGTGCCCTGACCGTGGTCGAGGGTGAACGTGGCCGCCTGCTGGAAGAACCCGAAACCCTTCCACGTGTACGCGCCCGTGGCGTCCGGGTCGGCGGCTCTGATCCCCGCACCGAACGTGAGGACGTACTCCGTCAGCAGCGACTGGATGAGCAGCTGTCCGGTCATGAAGAACAGCAGCGCGGTGAACCAGGCCGGGCGCGCCTCGCCGCCGTACTCCGCCGCCCGGTACTCGGCGGCGAGCCGGCGGCTGCCACCCAGGTTGCGCAGGGCCGCGGACGTGCCGATGTCGGCCGCGGCGGACAGCAGATTCTCCCGGACCTCGCGGCGTTTGGCGACCCGCGAACTCGGGGCCAGATCGTAGAGGCGGTGGTCGAGGGACCACACGACGGACTCGATACGCAGCCGGTCGAACCAGCTCACGGGGTGGGACATCTCAGGATCCTTCGATCGGGGCCGGGGGGACCGGGCGGGTGAGGACCGCGCCCACGACGTCGGCGAGGGCGAACCACTGGGCGGTGCCCGTGGCGAGGGCCTCGTAGCCGGCGGGGGTCGGGCGGTAGTACTTGCGGGCGGGGCCGGAGGTCGAGGAGACCAGGCGGGCGGTGACCCGGCCCTCGCGTTCGAGGCGGGACAGGGCCGGGTAGACGGTGCCCTCGAGGATGTCGGGCAGGCCGATCTCGCGCAGGCGCTGCACCACCTGGTAGCCGTAGGACTCGCGTTCGGCGAGCAGGGACAGGAGCAGCAGGGACAGGGCGCCCTTGAGGAGCTGCGGGTCGCGGGGCGGGATCACCACACCAAGCTATGCCCGGTACTGGAGATAGTCAAGTACCGGGCGTGGCCTCGTACCCGTCGGAGGTCAGGGCAGGGGCGCCCACGGCCGGAACGGACTGTCGGGGTCCGGGGTCTTCTGCGCGGCCATCAGGAGCCGGCCGCCGGGGGCGAGCTGGAACATCACGACCCGGCCGGTCCGGTCGAGCGCGGCGGCCGGGGTGTCGATCGAGGCCCCGGCGCTGTCGGTCCAGGCCGCCGGCCAGCCCTGCGCGGTCTGGCGGAGGTGGCTGACCCCGGTGGCCTGGTTGCGGCCGAACACCAGGATCCGCCCGGCGCTCGTGACGGTCTCCAGCTCCCCCACGCCGCCGTGCCCGCCGAGCGGCAGCGGCCCGCCGCCCCAGTCGCCGTTCACCGCGGTCTGGTACAGGTGCGTCACGTCGCCGGTGTCGGGGCCCCGGTAGAAGAGTTCCAGGCGGCCGTCGGCGTTCTTCGCCACGTTCACCGGGCCGGCGACCCGGACCGGCAGGGTGTGCGACACGAACGGGGAGTTCGGCGCGACCTGGTAGCGGTGGTCCACGCCGGTGCGGGTCGCGGCGAACACCTCCAGGCGGCCGTCGTCGTTGGTGACCGCGACCGGCACGCCCTGGATGTCGGAGCCGCCCATGTCCAGCCAGTCCGGGGTCCACGGGCCGTTGACCGAGGTCTGCCACTTGGAACCCAGGCCGCCGTTGCCGTTGGTGACGAAGATCTGCAGCCGGCCGTCCGCGTTGGACCCGACCGCCGCGCCGCTGACCGCCCGGCGGACCTGCGGGGTGACGACGTCGTTGGGGTTGCCGAAGTTGTCCCAGTGCCCGACCCACTCGCCGTCGGCCCGCTGGTAGGTGGTGTACACGGCGGCGCTGTCGTCCGCGCCCACGACGAAGATCTCCAGCCTGCCGTCGGCGTTGTTCCCCACGGAGACGACCCCGGTGACGGGTACGCCCGGGCCGCCCAGGTCCACCGGGCCCGCGTACGTGCCGTCTCCGGTCTGCCGCCAGGTCAGCACCCGGCCGCCCAGGACCACGAACGGTTGCAGCCAGCCGTCGCCGGTGCGCCCGACCCAGGCGGTGCCCCGGGGGAAGCGGGCGTACATGACCCGGCTGTAGGTGACGTACACCGGGGCGGGGTTGCCGGCCGGGTCGCGGGTCGCGTCGTCGTAGGGGATGTAGTGCCGGAACACCGCGTCCTTGAGCGCCCGGTCGCCCTCCGTCAGGTTCGGCACGGCGGTCTGGATGTTGTTCTGCCGGTAGAACTGCGTGGCGAGGCGGCCCCCGTACGCGGCGGTGATCTCCTCGGCGAACAGGGCCGAGGCGACGTGGTCGTAGTGGTCGTCGAACGTGCGGCCCAGGCAGCGGTAACCGGGCTGGTAGCGGTGGTCGGGGTGCGGGTCCTGGCCGCGCACGAGGGACGGGCGGACCGCGCGCAGGATCGCCACGACCGTGTCGCGCAGGCTGTCGTGGGTGTAGCGGGTCGCGCCGACGCCCGCCGGGTCGGTCGCGTCGTCGGGGACCACCGGGGCGGCGGTGAAGGAGCCGTCGGTCCACAGGTGCATGAGGTCGCAACTGCCGCCGGAGTCGTACCCGTCGCGGACGTTCAGGAAGATCAACTGGACGGTGGGGCGGGCCGTGAGGGTGAACCGCTGCACGACGCCCGCGCCCACGGCCCACGCGTCCTGGGTCCAGCAGGCCCGCGGGGTCGCGCAGGCCGGGGCGCCGGCCATGTGCCGGTGGGCCTCCATGGCGCCGTCCTGGCGGGACCGGGAGTACCCCGGGCCCCGGTCGGCGTCGCCGGCGGTGAGGAAGACCGTGGTGTTGGCGTACCCGGCCTCGGCGGAGCGTTGCAGGTCGGGGTTCAGGAAGAGGATCTCGTCGTCGGGGTGCGCGACGATCTGCGCGAGGCGCTCGGTGCGCGCCTCCGGGCCCGCGGCCGCCGTCTCCGGGCCCGCCGGATCGGGCTCGGCGCTGGCCGATGGCGGGGTCGCCGTCACGGCCGCCGCGAGCAGCACGGACAGCACGGCGATGGGTCCACGACGCAGGATCCTCACGGAGACCTCCCTTGGCACGTGAGACCGACGCTACCAACGGAAAGTCCAATTTATAGGTCTATGCGACAGATCCCGATCATCTTCTCCTCGAGGGTCGCGGGCACCTGGCGCACGTCGGCGGGGACCCCGGCGGCGTGCAGTACCGCCTCCACGGTGTCCGGTTCGGCGTCGGCGACCCGCACGCTCCGGCCGGCCAGGGTGACGGCCAGCCCGGCCCGGTGCAGGGCGTCGAACGCGGCCGCCCAGTCGTCGGTCCGGGCCGCGACGGCCGTGGTGCCGGCGACGATGTCGGCCTCCGTACCCGCCGCCACGGCCGCGCCCCGGGCCATCAGCACGAGCCGGTCACACTGCTGGGCCTCCTGCATGTAGTGCGTGGTCACGAGCACGCCGACACCGCGTTCGGCCTCCGCGTGGATGGTGTCCCACAGCCGGGCGCGGGCCAGGCCGTCCACGCCGGAGGTCGGCTCGTCGAGGATCAGCAGCTCCGGGCGGTGCGCGAGGGCGGCGGTGAACGCGAGCTGGCGTTGCAGGCCCAGGCCGATGTCGCCCACCAGGCGGTCGCGGGCCGCGGCGAGGGCGCCGGTGAGGACGGGCTTTGTCTTCTGCCCGTACGCGGCGGTCACGAACGCCAGGTTCTCGGCGACCGTGAGGGTGGCGTAGAGGCCGAGGCCCTGGGCGACGTACCCGAGCCGGGTGCGGGTGGCCCGCGACGGGGCGGCCCCGAACAGCCGGACCCGGCCGCTGGTGGGCGCCGTCAGGCCGAGGATCATCTTGAGCAGGGTGGTCTTGCCGGCCCCGTTGGCGCCGAGCAGGCCGACGATCTCGCCCGGTCCGACGGACATGGAGACGGCGTCGACGGCGGTGAAGGTGCCGAAGCGGCGGGTGGCGGAGTCGACGGTCACGAGGGTCATGACGGGCTCCCCGGGGTGGGGCCCTGGGGCGCGGAGTCGGGGCCCGGAGCCGTGGGCGCCGTCGCGGCCGGCGGGCCCGGGGGGTTCGGCTCCCGGAGCGCGAGGGTCGCGGCGATCACGGCGTCCTCCATGTCGGCGGCCACCGGGGTCTCCCCCGGCAGCGGCGGTCCGGGATGCCAGGCGTGCCAGTGCCGCCCGCGCCGCCAGGCGAGTTCCCGGTCGGGCGGGTCGTCGGTGACGGTGATCGTGCCGGGGGTCGAGGACATCACGTCCTCCGGTGGCCCGGAGCGCAGCACCCGGCCGTTGTCCAGGACGCACACGGTGCCGGCCCGTTCGGCCTCGTCGAGGTACGTGGTGGACAGCACCACGGCCGCCCCGTCTACGGCCGCGCGGGCGATCAGGCGCCACAGTTCGACCCGGCTGACCGGGTCCACGCCGGTGCTGGGCTCGTCGAGGACCAGCAGGCGCGGGGCGTGCAGCATGGCGAGGGTGAAGGCCAGTTTCTGCCGCATGCCGCCCGACAGCTGCCCGGCGATGCGGCCGGTGACCTGTTCCAGGCCGGCGGCGGCGAGCAGGGCCTCGCGGCGGTCGCGGTCGCGGACCCCGTAGGCGGCGGCCACGAAGTCGAGGTTCTCGGCGACGGTGAGTTCGCGCCACACGCCCGTACCCGTCGGCATGAAACCGATCTCGCGCAGCGCCGGGGCGTCGATCCGCCCGGAGGTGGGCCGCACGCCGCCGACGAGGCTGCGCAGCAGGGTGGACTTGCCGGCCCCGTCGCCGCCGACGACGGCGGAGATCTGCCCGGCGGGGGCGGCGAACGTGACCGCGTCGAGGGCCAGGGCGCGCGGGTAGCGCACGGTCAGGTCGGTGGTGCCCCAGGTCATGACGCACCCCCGGTGGCCGCCCCGGTCGACGGCTGGCTCGGGGCCAGGTCGCGGCGGAAGCGCAGCACGGCGGCGGTGAACACGACGACGGCCATGCCGGCGAGGACGACCAGGGGCAGCCACAGGGAGGCCAGGTCGTCGCCGCGCAGCATGACGCCCTGGGACAGTTTCGTGAAGTAGGTCAGGGGCAGCAGGTACCCGATCCAGCGCACGCCCGGGGCCATCGCGTCGAGCGGGAAGATCATGCCCGACAGCAGGATCTGCGGCATCATGATCATGAGGGCGAGCTGGATGGCCTGGCCCTGGTTCTGCGACACGGTGGAGATCAGCACCCCCACGCCGAGCACGACGAACAGGAACAGCCCCGCGCCGAGCCCGAAGGTGAACACCGACCCGGCGAACGGCACCCCGAACAGCAGCCGGCCCAGCAGGGTCACCACGACCAGGTCGAGGGCGGCGAGCAGGTAGTAGGGCACGATCTTGCCGAGGATGACGTCGGACGGCCGGAACGGCATGACGGCGAGCTGTTCGAGGGTGCCGGCCTGCCGTTCGCGGACCAGGCCGATGGCGGTGACGATCGTCCCGATGAAGGTCAGGATCAGCCCCACCAGCGCCGGGACCATCACCCAGGAGGTCTTGAGGTCCGGGTTGTAGAGAACCTCGACCTTCAGGGGGGTACGCGCCAGCGCGGCTTTCGCGGCCTGCGCCCCGAACAGGTTGGACCCGTCCACGAGGGCGACGGCGGTGTCCCCGCCGGTGACGAGCACGACGTCGGCGCGGTCGGTCCGCAGCCGGTCGCGGGCCTCGGCGTCCCCGGCCGCCGGGTCGACCCGGCCGACCTCGAAGGGGGCGCGCAGCGCGGCGGCGGCCTGGGTGGCGCCGGGGCCGACGACGTCGGTGGTCAGGGTCGACACGTTGAAGCTGGCCGCGTATCCGAAGACCACGAGCAGGAGCAGGGGTAGCACGATCAGCATGGCCATGGTGCGCCGGTCCCGGCGCAGCTCCAGGAACTCTTTGAAGATCATCGCCCACATGGCGGACTCCGTATCGGCTCATCATCAAGTGTTGAAGATGGCCCGAGCGTAGCATCCGTAGGCGTGACGCAACAGATTCCGCAGCGCGCGCGGCGTTCCGAGGGGGACGACACCCGCGAGCAGATCCTGGCCGCCGCCCGCCGCGAGTTCTCCGACCGCGGGTACGCCAAGACGACGATGCGGGGTATCGCCTCCTCCGCCGGGGTCGACGCGGCGCTCGTGCACTACTACTTCGGCAACAAGGACAAACTGTTCGCCGCCGCCGTGGACCTGCCCGCCGTACCCGGCGAGGTGCTCCGGCACGTGCTCGACGGCGATCCGGAACAGACGGCGGCGCGGATGCTGCGGACCGCGCTGGGTGTGTGGGACGCGGAGGCGGCGTCCGGGGGCGGCCGGCTCACGGCGCTGCTGAGGTCCCTCGCCGACGATCACGGGCCGGCGACGATGCTGCGGGAGTACCTGACGAACCAGTTGTTCGCCCGGATCACCACGCACCTGGGCAGTGACCGGCCGCAGCTGCGGGCCGCGTTGTGCTTCTCGCAGGCGGTGGGGCTGATCCTGACCCGGTACGTGGTGCGGGCCGAGCCGGTGGCCAGCGCGGACCGGGAGTTCCTGGTGGAGTGCTACGCGCCCACGATGCAGCGGTACCTGACCGGAGAGCTGCCGGCGTAGGGGCCCCGTGGACCCCGCCGACGCCTGTCCGGCCGGCTATCCGCGTTCCGGATCCGGCGCGGCGGCCGGTTCGGCTCTCGTGTGCAGGACCTCGCGGGCCTGCTGCGCGGCGCGGGCGATGCTCTCGCTGACGAAGTCGAGGAAGCGGGCGATGTTCTCCATCCGGGCGCCGGCCGGGGTGGCGGGGCCCAGGACGCCCACGCCCTGCCGGGCGGTCTGCACCAGATGCGCGGTGGCGCGGGCGCTGGCCATCATCGACTGGTACCAGACGTCGTCGTCCACGACGTAGCGGTCGCGGCGCCGGTCGTCGCGTTCCCGGCGGACGAGGCTCTGGCTCTCCAGGAACGCGATGGCCTTGGAGACCGACGCCGGGCTGACCCCCAGGTGGTCGACGAGCTCGGCGGCGGTGCGGCTGCCGGAGTCGGCGAGGGTGAGGCAGGTCAGCACCCGGGCCATCATCGTGGGCATGCCCGAGGACATCATGACCGTGGTGAACACCTCCTCGAACTCGCGCACCGCCTCGGGGTCGCGCCCGTGGACCCTCGGGGTCGCGCCCGGCTCCCGGGGCGTGACCTGTCGGCGCCGGTGGGCGCGGCGCTCGGTGGCGCGGTGGGCCACATCGGCCCGGTAGGCGGTGGGGCCGCCGTTGCGCAGCACCTCACGCGTGACGGTGGACGTCGGGCGGTCGACCCGCCGGGCGATCTCCGCGTAGGCGAGGCCGTCGGCCAGCCCCAGCGCGATCTGCTGGCGGTCCTGTTGGGTGAGCCTGCCTCCCGGCATCACGACCTCCTCCGCGTCCGTCGACGCCCCGAGGGTAGCCCCCAGATCAAGCCCATTGCCATCGACGGGTACCGGCCGTTGCGCTGACTGTGAACCGTGCGCGACCCAAGATGCCTGTGAACTGGGAAAATGTGAGCCCGGCGCGGTGAATTGATTTACGGATCACTGAAGGATGCGTGGCGTTTCCCATGTTCGAAACCCCGATGCTCCGGGGTGCGCCGCGTACCCGTCGACGGGTGGGTCAGTGCACCGTCCGGTAGTGGGTGGTGAGGTGGCCGTCGTCGAGGACGTGGAACGCGATCCCCGGCGGGTCCTCGAAGGAGAGGTGGCCGCGGCCCTCCCATTCCAGCATCAGGGTCGACACGACGCCGGGGCCGACGAGCAGGGGCAGGCCCGCGAAGGTACTCGCGGCGGCGGTGTGCGCGTGGCCGCACAGGACGGCGACGACGTGCGGGTGGCGGCGCAGGACCCGTTCGAAGCCGTCGGGTTCGGTGAGCAGCAGCGTGTCGAGGATCGGGTTGTACATCCGGACCGGCGGGTGGTGCAGGGCCACGAACACCGGGCCGGGGGCGGCGGCGAGGGTGGCGTCGAGCCAGTCGAGGGTGCCCGGGGCGAGGCGGCCGTCGTCGCGGCCGGGGATGGTCGAGTCGCACAGGACGAAGGTGACCCCGCCGACGGTGCGGACCTGGTTGATCGGCGCGACGTCGGACCCGGTGGCGTCGGGTCCCGCGCCGGGAGCGTGGTCGAGGAGTCCCTTGCGGAACGCGGCCCGCTCGTCGTGGTTGCCCGGCAGCACCAGGACGGGCACGGGCGCGGTGAACAGGTCGGCGGCCTCGGCGTACTCCCCCGGCGCGCCGTGGTCGGCGATGTCCCCGGTGACGAGGATCGCGTCGAGGGGCAGGTCCCGCAGGTAGGCCATGACGGCGGCCGTGCGCGCCGAGGCCCGGGGCTCCCCGTCGAGGTGGGTGTCGCTGACGTGGGCGAACACGAAAGGCATGGTCACGATCATGCCACGGCACACGGCCCGTGATCATGGAGGAGCACCTGGTCGCCGAGTGGGACGACGCCTCCGGGGCACCGGAGCACGTCGCGCGGGCCATCGGGTGGCGCGGCCCAGGTGACCGGGCCGCGCCACCCCCCGTGCGCTACGCCCCCACGTACTCCGCGAGGTGCTGTCCGGTGAGGGTGGACCGGTCGGCGACGAGGTCCGCCGGCGTACCCTCGAAGACGATCTTTCCGCCGTCGTGGCCGGCCCCGGGCCCGAGGTCGATGATCCAGTCGGCGCGGGCCATCACCGCGAGGTGGTGTTCGATGACGATGACGGACTTGCCGGAGTCCACGAGCCGGTCGAGGAGCCCGAGGAGCTGTTCGACGTCGGCGAGGTGCAGGCCGGTCGTGGGCTCGTCCAGGACGTAGACGCCGCCCTTCTCGGCCATGTGGATCGCCAGCTTGAGCCGCTGCCGCTCGCCGCCGGACAGGGTGGTGAGGGGCTGGCCGAGGCTGAGGTACCCGAGGCCGACGTCGGCCATCCGGGTGAGGATGGCGTGCGCGGCCTTCGTCTTCGCCTCACCGGTGGCGAAGAACTCCCCCGCCTCGGTGACGGACATGGCCAGGACCTCGCTGATGTTCCTGCCCCCGAGCTTGTACTCCAGGACGGCGGCCTGGAACCGCTTGCCCTCGCACTCCTCGCAGACGGTGGCGACGCCGGCCATCATCGCCAGGTCGGTGTAGATGACGCCGTTGCCGTTGCAGTTCGGGCACGCGCCGGCCGAGTTGGAGCTGAACAGGGCCGGCTTGACGCCGTTGGCCTTCGCGAACGCGGCCCGGATCGGGTCCAGCAGGCCGCTGTAGGTGGCGGGGTTGCTGCGCCGGGAGCCCCGGATGGCGGCCTGGTCGACCGACACCACGCCGGCGCCCTTGGGGATCGAGCCGTGGATGAGGGAGCTCTTGCCGGACCCGGCGACGCCCGTCACGACGCACAGCACGCCCAGGGGGACGTCGACGCTCACGCCGCGCAGGTTGTGCCGGGTCGCGTCGCGGATCGCGAGCACGTCGGTCGCGGTGCGGGGCTCCGCCTTGAGGACGGCCCGGTAGTCGAGGTGCCGGCCGGTGAGGGAGTCGCTGGCGCGCAGTTCGGCGACCGTGCCCTCGAAGCAGATCGTGCCGCCCCTGCTGCCCGCACCGGGGCCCAGGTCGACGACGTGGTCGGCGATGGCGATCGTCTCCGGCTTGTGTTCCACGACGAGCACCGTGTTGCCCTTGTCGCGCAGCCGCAGCAGCAGGCCGTTCATCCGCTGGATGTCGTGCGGGTGCAGGCCCACGGTGGGTTCGTCGAAGATGTAGGACACGTCGGTGAGGCTGGAGCCGAGGTGCCGAATCATCTTGGTGCGCTGTGCCTCGCCGCCGGACAGGGTGCCGGACGGGCGGTCGAGGCTCAGGTAGCCCAGGCCGATCTCCACGAACGAGTCGAGGGTCTGGCGCAGGGTCACCAGCAGCGGCGCGACCGTCGGGTCGTCGATGGCGCGGACCCAGTCGGCGAGGTCGCTGATCTGCATAGCGCACGCCTCGGCGATGTTGACGCCGTCGATCCGGGAGTCCAGGGCGGCCTTGTTGAGCCGGGTGCCGCCGCACGCCGGGCAGGCGGCGAACGTGACGGCGCGGTCGACGAAGGCGCGGATGTGCGGCTGGAGCGCCTCCTTGTCCTTCTGCAGGAACGACTTCTGCACCCGGGGCACGAGCCCCTCGTACGTCATGTTGATGTTCTCGACCTTGACCTTGACCGGCTCCTTGTACAGGAAGTCGTCGAGCTCCCGCTCGGTGTACTCCCGGATCGGCTTGTCGGGGTCCATGAACCCGGAGGCGGTGAAGATCCGCACCTGCCAGCCGTCGACGTTGTACCCGGGGATCGTGATCGCCCCGTCGGCGAGGGACTTGTCCCGGTCGAACAGCTCGTCGAGGTCGATGTCGGCGGTGCTGCCCATGCCCTCGCAGTCCGGGCAGGCGCCGGCGGGCAGGTTGAAGCTGTAGTGGAACGACGGGCCGGCGCTCGGCGTGCCGAGGCGGCTGAACACGATCCGCAGCATGGCGTTCGCGTCGGTGGCGGTGCCGACCGTGGAGCGGGAGTTGGTGCCCATCCGCTCCTGGTCGACGATGATGGCGGTGGTCAGGCCTTCGAGGAGGTCGACGTCGGGCCGGCCCAGGCTGGGCATGAAGCCCTGCACGAAGGCGCTGTAGGTCTCGTTGATGAGGCGCTGGGACTCGGCGGCGATCGTGCCGAACACCAGGGAGCTCTTGCCGGAACCCGACACCCCGGTGAAGACGGTGAGCCGGCGTTTCGGGATGGCCAGGCTCACGTCCCGCAGGTTGTTCTCGCGGGCTCCGTGGACGCGGATGAGGTCGTGACTGTCAGCGGCATGCACCGGGCCACGATAGCCGGGGCCTCCGACATTTTCCTGATCTTTACTTCCAGGATAAAACACCCGGACGGGTACTGTCCCCGCAGCCGCATCCCTGATCAGGGGCCCTGTGGGATGCTGGTCGGGTGCTGTTGGAGGACCTCGTGCGGCTGCGTCGGGCGCGCGACCGGATGGACCGCGACTACGCCGGGCCGCTCGACGTCCCGGCCCTGGCGCGCGCCGCGCTGATGTCGCCGGGCCACTTCTCCCGCAGTTTCCGCGCCGCCTACGGGGAGACGCCCTACAGCTACCTGATGACCCGCCGGATCGAGCGGGCCAAGGCGCTGCTGCGGCGCGGAGACCTGACGGTGACGGAGGTCTGCTTCGCGGTGGGGTGTACGTCGCTGGGGTCGTTCAGTTCCCGGTTCACGGAGCTGGTCGGCGAGCCCCCGAGCGCGTACCGGGCCCGGGCCCACGACGCCGGGGAGGCCATCCCGGCGTGCGTCGCCAAGATTTCGACCCGGCCGATCAGGAACGGAGAAGCGAAGCCCGCCGACCGCCGGTAGCGTGCGAAACATGGACATCAACGTGACGCAGTGTTTCATCGCCGTCGACGACCACGACAAGGCGCTGACCTTCTACCGGGACGCCCTGGGCCTGCAGGTGCGCAACGACGTCGGGTTCGAGGGGATGCGGTGGGTGACCGTCGGGTCGCCGACGCAGCCGGATCTGGACATCGTCCTGGAATCGCCCATCGGGGACCCGAACGCCTCCGACGCCGACAAGGAGGCCGCGGCGGTGCTGCTGGCCAAGGGCCTGCTGCGCGGGGTGATCTTCCGGACCGACGACGTGGACGCGACGTTCGAGCGGATCCGGGCGGCCGGCGGGGAGGTGCTGCAGGAGCCGATGGACCAGCCGTACGGGGTGCGCGACTGCGCGTTCCGGGATCCGGCGGGCAACATGCTGCGGTTCAACCAGCCGCGCAAGGGCTGAACACGGGGGGCGCCGGAGCCCCGATTATATTTGTCAACCATGACAAACTCCGAGGGCACGGCGCGGCGCATCACCTATTACGGCGAGGCCGTCCTGCACAAGCCCTGCCAGACCGTGACCGTGTTCGACGCCGAGCTCAAGGCCCTGATCGAGGACATGTTCGCCAGTATGTACGAGGCGAACGGCGTGGGCCTGGCGGCCAACCAGATCGGCGTGGACGCCCGCGTGTTCGTCGTCGACTGCCCGGACGCGTCGGAGGAGCACGTCGTCGCGCACATCGTCAACCCCGTCCTGGAGCTGCCCCCGCCGCCGCGCGAGCTGGTCACGGAGGGCGAGGGCTGCCTGTCCGTCCCGGGGCAGTACGCGGAACTGGGCCGCCCCGGCGTGGCGACGGTCACGGGTTTCGACATGGACGGCAAGCCGGTCACGATCGTCGGTACGGGCCTGCTCGCCCGGTGCCTGCAGCACGAGGTGGACCACCTCGACGGCACGCTGTACGTGGACCGGCTGCCGGCCGCGCAGCGCAAGGAGATCCTCGTCGCCGCCGGTCTGGGCAACTAGCGTGCCGTTGATCCTGGGCATCGAGACGTCGTGCGACGAGACGGGCGCGGGCCTGGTCCGCGACGGGGTGCTCCTGGGTGACGCCCTGGCCTCCAGCGTCGACGAGCATGCCCGGTTCGGTGGGGTGGTGCCGGAGATCGCGGCCCGCGCGCACCTGGAGTCGGTCCGGCCCATGGTGCAGCGCGCGGTGGAGGCGGCGGGGGTGAGCTTCGCCGACATCGACGCGGTGGCGGTGACGGCCGGCCCGGGGCTGGCGACGGCGGTGCAGGTGGGCCTGGCGGCGGGCAAGGCGTACGCGTTGGCGCTGGGGGTGCCCCTCTACGGGGTGCACCACCTGGCCGGGCACGCCGCGGTCGACGTCCTGGAACACGGGCCGCTGCCGGCTCGGTGCGTGGCGCTGATCGTGTCCGGTGGGCACACGTCGATCCTGCTGCTGGGTGACCTGGCGCGCGATCCGATCGTGCACCTCGGGGACACCGTCGACGACGCGGCCGGGGAGGCGTTCGACAAGGTGGCCCGGCTGCTGGGCCTGCCGTACCCGGGTGGTCCGGTCATCGACCGCATCGCCCGCGACGGGAACCCGAAGGCGATCGACTTCCCGCGGCCGATGACGGGGCCGAAGGATCCGCCGTACGGGTTCTCCTTCTCCGGGCTCAAGACGGCCGTGGCGCGCTGGGTGGAACGGCACGAGGGTCCGCTGCCGGTGGCCGATGTGGCGGCCAGTTTCCAGGAGGCGGTCGCCGACACGCTGACCCGCAAGGCGCTGCGGGCCTGCGCCGAGCACGGTGCGGACACGTTGCTGCTGGTCGGCGGGGTGGCGGCCAACAGCCGGGTCCGGTCACTCGCGGAGGAGCGGTGCCAGGCGGCGGGGGTGACGTTGCGGGTGCCGTCGATCCGGCTGTGCACCGACAACGGGGCCATGATCGCCGCCGTCGGGGACCTGGTGGTCCGGGCCGGCGCGCCCGCCGCCGACCTGTCGTTGGGGGCGCAGCCGTCCGCGGTGCTCACCGGGGCCCTGGTCACCGGGCCGTGGCGCTGATCTCCTGGTAGTCGGAGGCGGCGACGAAGCCGAGACGTTCGTAGAGGCCGATGGCGGAGACGTTGTCGGCCTTCACGTTGAGCCCGATGTGGTCGACGGTCTTCAGCAGCCGTGCGCACAGCGCGGACACGGCGACGGCCGCCAGGCCCTGGCCGCGCAGTTCGGGCAGGGTGGTGACGTTGCCCAGGGCCGCGACCCGCCGGGCCGGGGAGTGCACGTGCAGGCCGGCGACGGCGACGAGCCTGCCCGCCCGGCGGATCCCCACGTAGTCGCCGCCGTCGAGCATCCGGGCGTCGAAGGTGTTGCCCGGGTACGCCCGGTCGTAGAGTTCCCGCAGCTCCCCCAGGTCCGCCGGCGTCAGCACCACGGTCGGCTCGCCGGTGACGGGCGTGAAGTTCACCAGGGCCATCTTGCGGTGTACGCCGTGGTCGGTGACCTCGTACTCCTTGGCCAGGATGTGCTGCGCGCCGCCCGTGACGTGCGCGTAGAGGCGGCGCGGCAGGACGGGGAGCAGGTGTGTGACGAGGGAGCGCAGTTCCTCGTCGCGGTCGGGGCGGCTGAGCGCCAGCAGGATCGGCCCGAACTCCGCCCCCGTGTACACCAGCGCCGTACACTGCCCGCCCCTGAGCCGGTACCAGGTGGTGTAGGGCCAGAAGAAGTCGTCGAGATCGCCCAGCTCGTAGGCGTGCAGGGCCGCGTCGGCGGAAAAACGGGTGCCCAGGTCCTCACGGTCGTGCACAGTCGTCAACAGCATTGGATCATCCTGACGCATGCCTTCATTCCCGCTAGTCTGGGTGTGACTCACGGAGAGGGGCGGACTGTGACTGTTGCCGACCGGCTGCTGCGCATGTTCACGCTACTGCTGGGAGAGGGACCGCCGTTGCGGGTCCGCGGGTGGGACGGTTCGACCGCCGGCCCCCCGGACGCACCCGTCGTCGACATCCGGTCCCGGCAGGCCATCCGAAGACTCGTCCACGAACCCAACCAGCTCGGCCTGGGCCGCGCCTACGTCGCCGGCGAACTCGACGTCGAGGGCGACGTCTACGAGGTCCTCGACACCCTGTCGGTCATCGCCGGCCGGCAGGTCGGGACCCTCGACAAGGCCCAGCTCCTCAAGGAGGCCACCCTCCTGGGCGCGATCGGCAAGGAACCGGCCCCGCCGCCGGAGGAGATCCACCTCGCCGGCGCCAAGCACAGCCGCGACCGCGACCGCGCCGCCATCAGCTCCCACTACGACGTCGGCAACGAGTTCTACCGGCTCCTGCTGGGCCCGTCGATGGTGTACTCGTGCGCCTACTGGGCCGGCCCCGACGCCACCCTCGAGGAGGCCCAGCGCGACAAGCTCCAGCTGATCTGCAAGAAGTTGGAGCTGGGCCCCGACTCCCGGCTCCTCGACGTCGGCTGCGGCTGGGGCTCGCTGGCCCTGCACGCCGCCCGCGAACACGGCACCCGCGTCGTCGGCGTGACCCTGTCCGTCGAACAGCTCGAACTGGCCCGGGCCCGCGCCGCCGAGGCCGGCCTCACCGACCGGGTCGAGTTCCGCCTCCAGGACTACCGCGACGTCACCGACGGCCCGTTCGACGCCATCTCCAGCGTCGGCATGGCCGAACACGTCGGCGACGAGATGTACACCGAGTACTGCGAACACCTCTTCGAACTCCTGCGCCCGGGCGGTCGGCTCCTCAACCACCAGATCTCCCGCAACCCGAGCCACCCGCCCAGCGACCCGTCGTTCATCGCCTCGTTCGTGTTCCCCGACGGGGACCTGGCCCCCATCGGCACCACCGTCGGCCTGATCGAGAACGCCGGCTTCGAGGTCCGCGACACCGAGGCGCTCCGCGAGCACTACACCACCACCCTGCGCGCCTGGTCGGCCAACCTGGAGGCCGGCTGGGACCGGGCCGTCAAGCTCACCAGCGAGGGCCGCGCCCGGGTCTGGCGGCTGTACATGGCCGCCACCGCCCTGTCGTTCCGGTACGGCCAGATCGGCGTCCACCAGGTCGTCGCCGTCCGACCCGCCGCCGGTGGGTTCAGCGGCATGCCCGCCACGCGCAGGGCCTGGCTTGGGTGACATCGTGCTCCTCCGCCACGGCGAGACCGACTGGTCCCTCGCCGGGCGGCACACGTCGACGACGGACCTGCCGTTGACGGCGCGCGGCGAGGACCAGGCGGCGCTCGTCCGCCCGGCCCTCGCCGCGCGCGCGTTCGTCGCGGTGTGGGTGTCCCCGCGGCTGCGGGCCCGGCGCAGCGCCGAACTCGCCGGGCTCACCCCCACCGCCGTGGACCCGGACCTCGCCGAATGGGACTACGGCGACTACGAGGGCGTCACCACCGCCGACATCCGCCTCGGGCGCCCCGGCTGGGACCTGTGGCGGGACGGCTGCCCCGGCGGGGAGTCCCCGAAGGAGGTGGGAGCCCGCCTCGACCGGGTCCTGGGCCGGGCCCGTCCGCTCCTGGAACGGGGGGATGTCGCGTTCGTCGCGCACGGGCACAGCCTGCGGGTGTGCGGGGCGCGGTGGATCGACCTGCCGCCGGCGGGGGGCGCGTCGCTGCGGCTGGACACGTCGACGCTGTCGGTGCTGGGGTACGAGAGGGACACGCCGGTGCTGCTGCGGTGGAACGCGCCGGTGGGCTGAGGGCGGACCCGTCGAGGTCCCGGGGCGCCGCGGACCGCAGTACCCGTCAAGGTCCGGGGTTTGCCCGGGTCAGGTGTCGAGGCCCGCCACGATCCGGTCGACGATCTCATCCGGGGTGCCCTCGATCGGCACCACCAGCGGATCCTCGTCCGCGCCGGGCTCCTCGAGGTCCGCGAACTGGCTGGCCAGCAGCTTGTCCGGGAAGAAGTGGCCGTGCCGGGCCAGCAGGCGCCCCGCGATCAGCTCCCGGTCCCCGCGCAGGTACACCAGCCGCACGTCCGGCCGGCCGGCGCGCAGCAGGTCCCGGTAGGAGCGTTTCAGCGCCGAGCACGTCACCACCGCCGGTTCCCCGGCCGCGCGGCGCTCGTCCATCCACGCCGCGATGGCCTCCAGCCACGGCCACCGGTCGGCGTCCGTCAGCGGCTCCCCCGCGGCCATCTTCTCCACGTTGGCCGCCGGGTGGAAGTCGTCGGCCTCCGCGTACCGCCAGCGCAGCCGGCCCGCGAGCATCGCGCCCACCGTCGTCTTCCCGCTCCCGGACACGCCCATTACCAGCAACAACGTCTCGTCACCCATCCGTCCACCCTAGCCGGCGGCCGTTACCGGGGAGTTCGGCGGAAAAAGTCGTAGCCCCCGGCGAGGATGGGGGCATGGCTGACACCACCGCGCCGGGCGCCCCGAACTGGGCCGACCTCGGCAGCACCGACGTCCCCGGCGCCATCGCGTTCTACTCCGGCCTGTTCGGCTGGACGGCGCAGGACATGGGCCCCGAAGCCGGCGGGTACCACCTGCTGCGCCTCGACGGGAAGCAGGTCGCGGGCCTCGGCCCCGCGACCGACCCGGCGCGCGGCACCTCCTGGGCGGTGTATTTCACCACCGACGACGCCGACGCCACCGCCGCGGCGGTCACCTCCGGCGGCGGCACGGTCGTCGTCGCCCCGATGGACGTCATGGACCTGGGCCGGATGGCCGTGTTCACCGACCCCGCCGGCGCCTACTTCTCCGCCTGGCAGCCCGGGCGGCACACCGGCTGGGAGAGCGCCGGCGAACCGGGCAGTGTCTGCTGGAGCGAGCTGCTGTCCTCCGACCTCGACAAGGTCAAACCCTTCTATCCGGGGGTACTGGGGGTGACCGTCCGCGACCTCGACGGCGATCCGCCGTACACGCTCCTCGAACAGGACGGCCTGGCCGTGGCCGGCGCGATGACCAGCCCCGACGGCGACTCCCGCTGGGGCGTGTACTTCTTCGTGGACGACTGCGACGCCGCCGCCGACCGGGCCGTCTCCCTCGGCGCCACCGAGCTGTACCGCCAGGACTCCCCTGCCGGGCGGATGGCGGGGCTCGTCGACCCGCAGGGCGGGATGTTCTCCGTGATCAGGGCCGACCCGGACTACCGGCCGTAGCGGCGGGCGGGGTCTTCGCCGACCTGTGGCCGCACGTTCCCGGGGCTGCCGGGACTCCCCGTGGGGCCGGGGGAGTCCCGGCTCTGCGCCCGGCACTTCGCGAATTCGATTGCGGCGGGATCGATACTGAACCGGTGAGCGACCCCTACGCCGACCTGCTGACCCGCGCCGAGGCCGACCCGGACGTGCTCGGCATCGTGCTGACCGGGTCCCGGGCCCGCGACGGCATGGCCACCGGGCACTCCGACACGGACGTCATCATCGTCGTCGCCGAGTACGGCGGCGCCTGGACGGAAACCACCCGCACCCCAGCCCTCGACACGATCCCGACCTCGCTGGCGGACCTGGCCGACGTCTCCGACCGGTGGGGCCGCTACGCCTACCGCGGTGCCCGGGTGCTCCTGGACCGCCTGGACGGCCGGGTCGCCGCCCAGGTGAACGCCCAGGCCACGTTGACCCCCGCGGAGACCGACGCCTGGGTCCGTGAGGAGCTCGACGGGTACGTCAACTTCATCTACCGCGCCGCCAAGAACCGCCGCGACGGCCGGCCCGACCTGGCCCGCCTGGAGGAGATCGAAGCGGCGTCCTGGTTCGGCTGGACCCTGTTCGCCCTCCACGGCCGGGTCCGCCCGTACAACAAGTACCTGCGCTGGGAACTCGAGACCCATCCCCTGCCGCCGCCCTGGACGGCCGACCACGTGATCGCCGGCCTGACCTCTCAGCCCTCGACGCTGTTCGCCGACCTGGAGCGGGTGGTGCGCGCCGGGGGCTACGGCGACGTACTCGACTCGTGGGGGTCCGAACTGGATCTGCTGCGCTGACGCTGCGGCCCGCCGTCACTTCAGGGCGCGGGCTTCAGCCGGCCGTCGCGTCCAGGGCGAGGGCGAGGGTGGTGTTCGGGTCGAAGTCGTGCGCGGCGAGGTGGGCGTAGGTCAGTTCGTGGTCGGGTCGCCAGAGCCTGCCCTGGTCGGCGTCGTGGGGGAACATGACGAACCGCTTGGCCGACAGCCTGGCCCTGATCCGGGAACGGGGCAGGGTGAAGCCCAACGTGTCCCCGCTGCTGTTGCCGGCCTGGCCGGAGGGGACGCCGACCGTGTCCGCGCCCATCCGGTGCAGGAACACGGCCAGCTGGAACCCGGAACTGTAGGTCCACGCGTCGATCAGCACCGTGACCCGCGGTGACCACGCGGCGGACAGGTCACCGCGGGTCAGCTCGGCGGCGAAGGTCGGCGAGTAGTCCTCGAGCCTGAACGTCTCCACCAGCTCGCCGGCCCGCCAGGCGTTCTCCTCCCGGAAGTCATAGCCCCCGGCGGCCCACACCTCGGCCGGGACGTCGGTGACCATGGCCGGGTAGTGCTCGGCGAACAGCGCCGAGTAGCGGGTCAGGCCGTGTCCGAGGTCGACGCGCCGGGTGCGTTCCAGGCCGTAGAGGAAGTGGCCGAGGATGAACGCCAGGGCCACGCCCCCGCCGCCGTTGCCGCGCAGGTCCACGATCAGCCGGCCGGCCCGGGCCGCCCTGGCGGCCAGGACGAGTTCGCGGAGCAGTTCGGTGGCGGAGGTGGCGTCCAGGTGCCCGCCGATCGGCTCGTCGGCGAACGCCTCCATCATCTCCCGGTACTCCCGGTAGCCGACGAGATCGGCCACCCGCAGGTAGACCGTGTCGGCGGACAGGAAGCCCCAGCCCAGACCAGAGGCGTCCGCCGGCGGGACCTCCAGGGCGCTCGGCGGGGCGATCCACTCCGGGTCCCCGTCCGTGGCGGTCGTCTCGACCGTGACGTCGGCGCCGTCGGCGGCCCGCACCACCAGCTCCAGGCCGTCGGACGGGCCCGCCAGGTCCGCGGCCAGGTCCGGGTCACCCAGCGCCCGGGCCACGCCGGTCAGCTCGTGCGACCTGTTCTCACAACCCCTGATCCGGGTGTACTGCGCCCGCAGTTCGGCCACGGATCGGCCGTTGACGGTCACGAGGCGGCCGCCCAGCAGGCCCCGGTGCCCGGCGGCCCCGACCCTGGCCACGTACAACACGTCCTCGACGACGTCCCAGCCCACCGGGTACCGGCGCGGTCCGGTGACCGGCTCGTCCAGCTTCGTGTGACCGTCCCGCACGGCGGCGAGCACCGGGCGCAGCAGACGGCGGAACTGCGACTCCGGCAGGCCGGCCGCCGGGATCGCCGCCACGCACTCGGCGACCGCGGCGTAGAACGCCTGCATCCCCTCGGGGTACGGGTGCGGATGGGCGTCGCGCAGCTGCCGCGCCAACACGTCCAGATCTTCCAGCGCCGCCGACGCGTCCAGGAACATGGTCCACACTGTATCGACAGGCGCGAAGATCCACAGCCCCGCGCGGGACCGCGCGCGGGACGCCGGTGGCGCCGCCCGGGATCGCCGGCCGTGCGTCAGGCCGCTCGTTCGAACCAGTCGAGCGCGAGGTCGGCGACCGTGTCCGGGGCGTCGTCGGTGAGGAAGTGCGCCGCGTCGTCGACGTAGGCGAACTCGACGCGGTCGGCGTACCGCTCCGGGGCGCGGCAGACGCGGCCCATGAGTTCCTCGCTCCAGGGGCGGTCGCGGCGGCCGAACACCACGAGGGTCGGCACGGTGAGGCGCCGCCGGCGGTAGACGCCGCGCGTCATGCGCATGGCCTCGGGCAGGATCATGCCGCGCGTGAGGGGTCGCACCGCGCCGTCGATGTCGGGCCGGACCATCGGGGCGAGGTGGGCTTCGACGGTTTCCGGGGACATCGGGCGGGCGACGTAGGCCTCGGAGAAGATGCCGCGCAGCGAGGCGCCGGGGCGGTGCCAGATGAACCGGGGCAGGTGCCGGAAACCCGGGGCGAGTCTCGGGCTCAACGTGAAGAAGCCCGGCGGCACGGACAGCTGCACCGCCGTTCGGACCCGCCCGGGGTGCTCGTACGTCAGCTGCATCGCGGTGATGGCGCCCATGTCGTGGGAGACGATGTGGGCCCGCTCGATGTGCAGGGCGTCGAGGAGGGCGAGCAGGTCGCGGAGCCGGGTCTCGCGTTCGACGCGCGGGTCGTCGGCCACGGTCCAGCCGGCCCCGCGCAGGTCGGGGCAGAGGACCCGGTAGCCGCCCGCGGCGATGACCGGGGCCACCGCGTGCCACTGCCACCAGTGTTCGGGGAATCCGTGCAGCAGCACGACCGGGTCGCCCTCGCCGATGGCGGCGACGTGGGTGCGCAGGCCGGGCGTCTCGACGACGAGGTGGTCGAATCCGGGGGCCTCCGGGAGCGGCGGCGACCAGGTCGAGGCGTCGATGGAACGGGTGCTGTGGGGCTCGGGCGTGGGCATGGCGCCCCCTTCCAGCGAAGGACTACTACGTTCATAGTATCCCTCGCGGAGGGTTCGCGCGCGTCACGGACGACCTGCGGCCGCGGCTCGCGCGTGGTCAGCAAACGGTTACTCACACTGGCTACTCACCAGGACTTTTCGACGCAAGGTGTACCACGCCCCATGTCGATGTATTCCCTCTCCGAGCTGCACAGATACCGAACGCTGACCTCCGGAGTCTTGTGTGATGGCTGCCACTTGTCTACGTTGCGAGAGAGTAACCGGTTTCTATCCTCAGGGAGTGTCAGCGATGGGGTTCTCTCGACGTAGCTTTCTGGTCGCCATCGGGGGAACAACGGCGGCGGCAGCCGTGACCGGGTTCCCCGGCTCCCCCGCGTGGGCGGCCGCCGACGAGTACGACACCCTGCGCCAGCGCTGGGCGGCCCTCCTGGTCGGGACCGGCTACGACCCGGCGGTCGAGCCTTTCGCCACCCAGCTGTCCCTGCAGGCCCAGTCGGCCGCGACGTTCCGCGCCGACATGGCCCCGCAGGGCGCGTCCTCGCTGTGGCCGGACCTGCCGTTCGGCTCGTCCGCGGCGAACGTGACCTCCTGCTACTCCCGGCTGGCCACCATGACCCGGGCGTGGGCGATGCCGGGCACTGCGCTGACCGGGGACGCCGGGCTGCGCGCGGACATCCTGACCGGACTCGACCACATGGGCACCCACGTGTACGCCGCCGGCAGGACCCGGTACGGCAACTGGTGGGACTGGGAGATCGGCTCACCGCAGCTCCTGCTGGGCATGATGTGCCTGCTGTACGACCACCTGAGCGGCGCGCAGGTCTCCGCGTGGCTGGCGGCGGTGGACCACAACATCCCGGACACCCGCTACGCCAGCTACTCGGGCACCTCCACCGGCGCGAACCGCGTGGACCTGTGCCTGAGTACCGCGCTGCGGGGCGTCCTGGGGAGGAACGCCACCAAGATCTCCCTCGCCCGCGACGCGCTCTCCCCCGTGTTCCCGTACGTCACCACGGGCGACGGGTTCTACGCGGACGGATCGTTCGTCCAGCACACGACGATCCCCTACGCCGGTACCTACGGCGCGGTGCTGTTGAACGCCCTGGCCGGGCTGTTCGCGCTGCTGGGCGGCTCGACCTGGGCGGTCACCGACCCGAAACGGCAGAACATCCTCGACACCGTCGAGAAGTCCTTCGCACCGTTCCTGTTCAACGGGCTCGTCATGGACGGGGTCAGCGGCCGGGGCATCAGCCGCGGCATCGGCGCCCTCGACCCGCTCGGACTCCAGCACGACGACCACCGTCGGGGCCACGGCATCATCAACGCGATTCTCCTGCTCGGCGAGGGCGCCTCCGCCACGGAACGGGCCCGGTGGCGGGGCCTGGCCAAGGGCTGGTTCCAGCGCGACTACTGGAGCCCGCCGCTGTCGGACATGTCGCTGCTGGTCCCGGCCCTGGCCCGCGTCAAGACGCTGCTGGACGACACCTCCGTGACCCCGGTCGCCGAACCGGTGGCCAGCCGGATCTTCGGCGGCATGGACCGCGTCACGCACCGGCGGCCCGGATGGGCGCTGTCGATCAGCATGTGCTCGACCCGCACCGGCTTCTACGAACACGGCAACGGGGAGAACGTCCGGGGCTGGCACACCAACAGCGGCATGACCTACGTCTGGGGCGCCACGGCCGGCAACGGCCAGTTCAGCGACGCCTTCTGGCCCACCGTCGACCCGTACCGCCTCCCCGGCACCACGGTGTCCCGCAAGCCGCTGGCGGACGCGGCCGGCCCGGCCTGGGGCACGCTCAGGCCCACCAACCCGTGGGCCGGCGGGGCCACCGACGGCGAGTTCTCCGTGGCGGGGCAGGCGGGCCAGGGCATCCAGTCCACCCTGCAGTCCCGCAAGACCTGGATCTGCGTGGACGACACCGTGGTGTGCCTGGGCGCGGGGATCACCTCCACCGACGGGTACACCGTGGAGTCGACCGTGGACAACAGGAACCTCGGCGCCGGTACCGGGACCCAGACCTTCCTGGTCAACGGCACCGCGAAGGTGCCGACCGTCGGGTCGAGCGGAACCTTCGCCGCGACGACCTGGGCCCACAACCCGTTCTCCGGGTACGTCTTCCCGGGTGGCGCGACGCTCAGGGCGGTGCGGGAGAACCGGACCGGGTCCTGGCACGACATCAACGGCTTCAGCTCCACCACGGCCCTGAGCCGCAAGTACCTGACCCTGTGGATCGACCACGGGAACAACCCCACCAACAGCACCTACGCCTACCAGCTGCTGCCGTTCGCGACCAGCGCGGCGACCCAGGCGCGCGCCGCCGACCCGGGCTGGATGACGATCCTCAACAACACCCGCTGGCAGCAGGCGGTCCAGATCCCCTCGAAGGGGGTGACGGCGGTCAACTACTGGTCGGTGCCGCTCGGTCCGATCGGCGGCGTCCTGGTCGACCAGCCGTGCGCGGTCCTGGTCCGGGTCACCGGGACCACCGCCACCGTGTGCCTGGCCGACCCGCAACAGAACGTCGCCGAGGTCACCCTCACCTGGAGCAGGGCGGTCTCCGCGGTGACCAGCAAGGACCCGACGGTGACCGTGGTGTCGACCGGGTCCTCGCTCGTGCTCAGGGTCACCACGGCGGGCAGTGCCGGGCGGACCCACAAGGCGACGGTGACACTGGCCTGACGCGCACGCCGGCGGCCCGCAGCTGCGCCCCGGACCGGCCGGCCGAAGCGGAGCACCTCGCTGCCCCGCGCCCCGGGCCGGGCTTCGACCACGGGCGCGCGCGGGCCGCAGAAAATGTCGTACCCCCCGCGTAGCGTCAACCTCGACAACCGATGCTTTCCCTACAGCGGAGGTCACTGTGCCCGTGTCCGAAACCCTGTCCACTGAGACCGCGACCAACCCCGCCAACAACGGCGAGGTGTGGACCGAGCACCACCACGCAGAACTCGTCGCCGAACTGCGCACCGGCGCGTCCCTCGACCAGATCGCCGTCGACCTCGGCCGGTCCGTGACCGCCGTCGAGGCCCAGCTCAAGCAGCTCACCCCACTGCACCTCGACATCCGACGCACCGCCGCCGCCGAGGAATGGCTCCGCGAACGCCTCGCCGACGAACCCGACTACGACTGGCGCAGCGTCATCCTCAACCGGTACGCGGCCGAAGGCCGCCAGTACTGGACCGTCGGCGACGACGACGTCCTCCGCGACGGCTGGCAACGCCGCACCCCCCTGCCCCGCCTCGCCCTCGCCGTCCGCGCCTCCGAGATGCTCGTCGCCCGCCGCCTCGTCACCCTGCACCTCGCCGACGACCTCATCACCGTCGTCGACCAGCTCGGCTGCGCCCCCGGCGGCAGCGTCGAGGCCCGCTACCGCATCGCCCGCGACGACCGCGCCGTCACCCTGCACACCCTCGTCGTCGACACCCCGCGGGGCTGGCACGTGTCCGTGCACGGCAGCGTCGAAGAGGCCCGCGCCACCCTCAACCGCGTCGACCCCGACCGCCGCCTCCCCTGGCGGATCGCCTCCCGCACCCCCGGCGGCGGCGTCGACGGCCCCGTCCTCGGCCCCGGCATGTCCGCCGGCCAGCTCCCCGGCGGCCGCCGCCCCGGACCCGACGAGCGCTACCCCGTCGCCCCCGGCACCCTGCGCAACTACATCTGCGCCGACTGCGCCCAACCCGTGCACTTCTCCGCCGACCACGGCTGGACCCACCACCAGCCCGGCCGCGGCGAACAGGTCTACTGCCCCCACTTCGACACCGGCCCGGAAAAGGTCCTCGCCGTCGAACTCGCCCCCACCGGCCCCGGCGACCTCAGCCCCAGCCTCCGCATCATCGGCGCCCAGAACCTGCGCCACTGACCCACCACGGCCGCGGGGCCGGTCCGCGACGACCAGCCCCGCGGACCCGACCCACGGGCTGAACGAGCCCGGGAACACCGTGCCGGGCGGGGAGTCTACGGGGCTCCCCGCCCGGCACGGCACCACCACATCGCCCCGCCGACCGGGGTTCAGGCGCGCACCGGCGACGGGCGCCCCGAACCCGGCCGATCAGTCGCCTCCCCACCACGACGCGAAACGACATCCGACACACAGCGCGCCTGCGGCCCGGCGATCGCTCCCGGCACGGCCAGCGCGGCACGACCCGTGAACATCGCCGAGCCACCGGGGGCGGGGCTCCAGGGCCAGACGCCGCAACAGGTCAGGCCGTCACACCCGTCAACTCCTCCGACAGGGCCCACAACCGCCGCGCCGCCCCCTCGTCCAGCGCCGACGACACCGGCCGCACCACCTTCGGATACCCGCGCATCTCCCCCGGCCCACCCGGCCCGATGAACTCCCCACCCACCGCACCCGGATCACTCGCCGCGTACAACTGACTCAACGCACCCGCCGCCGCGTCCTGCGCGAACAACCCCGAACCGATCCGCGCCACCACGTTCAACACCCCCGTCGGACCCGTCGAGTGCAGATTCGTGTCCGTGTACCCCGGATGCGCCAACACACTGCGCACCCCGTCCCCCGCCGCACGCAACCGACGGTCCAACTCCAGACCGAACAGGACGTTCGCGAACTTCGACTGCGCGTAGTACCCCGCCGGCGAGTAACGGCGCTCACCCGTCAGGTCGTCCCAGTGGATCGCGCCCCGCCGGTGCAACGACGAACTCACCGTCACCACCCGGCCGTCACCACCCGCCCGCAACCGGTCCAGCAACAGACCCGTCAACGCGAAATGCCCCAGGTGGTTCGTGCCGAACTGCAACTCGTGGCCCTGCCGGGTCAGGGTGCGCGGCGGCATCATAATCCCCGCGTTGTTCACCAACGTGTCCACCCGCTCCACCGCCCCCGCGAACGCGCGCACCGAGTCCAGGTCGGCCAGGTCCAGGTGACGCACCTCGACGGCCGCGTCGGGGACCTCCGCGAGCAGGGCGGCGCGCGCGGCCTGTCCGGCGGCCACGTTGCGGACGGCCATGATGAGGTGTCCGCCGCGGCGGGCGAGTTCGCGGGTGGTGGCGTAGCCCAGTCCGCTGTTGGCGCCGGTGACGACGATGGTCCGGCCGGCCTGGTGGGGGATGTGTGCGACGTTCCAACGAGCCATCATTGACATAGCATGCCCTTGATGACACCGAGTGTCAATAATGGCAGCTGGTACTCCCCGGACGTGAGAAACCTCGCCGACCGCAAACGCCAACTCGTCCGGGACGAACTGGCCGAGGCAGCCCTCAAACTCCTCGCCCACCAGGGCTTCGAGGAGCCCACCATCGAACAGATCGCCGCAGCGGCCGGCGTCTCCAGACGGACGTTCTTCCGGTACTTCCCCGCCAAGGTAGGCGTCATCCTCGACCTCGTCACCGAACTCGGCACCCTCGCCCGCGACGCCCTCGCCGCCAGCCCCGCCGACGAACACCCCGGCACCTCCCTGCGCCGCGCCCTCGACCGCCAACTCCAGGCCCAGGACGACATCGCCGCCACCCTGCACACCCGCGGCCTGCCCCGACCCCGCGCCGCCGTCACCGCCGCCGTCGCCTACGCCGCCTACGAGACCGCCGTCCGGCAATGGGCCGACCTCGACGGGGCCCAACCCCTCACCGAGCTTGTCGATCAGGCCTTCGCGCTGGTCAGGGACTCGCTAGCGTAGACAGATGAACGTACGACCCGAGTCGCCGCGCGACGGCGGCGCCGTCCACCGGGTACACGTCGCAGCCTTCGGCCGCACCGACGAAGCAGACCTCGTCGACACCCTCCGCGCCAGCGACGCCTGGATCGACGGACTGTCCTGGGTAGCCGACGACCACGGACTCGTCATCGCCCACGCCCTCATCAGCCGGGTCGAGATCGACGAAGCCCCCGCCCTCAGCCTCGCCCCCGTCTCCGTGCACCCCGACCACCAACGCCACGGCCACGGCACCGCCGTCATCTCCGCCGCCCTCGACGCCGCCCGCGCCACCGGACTCCCCCTCGTCGTCGTCCTCGGCGACCCCGCCTACTACCGACGCTTCGGCTTCGAACCCGCCGCCGACTACAACCTCACCGCACCCTGGCCCGGAGTCACCGACGCCTTCCAGGTCCTCCTCCTGCCCTCCTACACCGGAGAACCCCAGGGCAAGGTCAGCTACCCCGTGCCCTTCAAGGAGATGTGAAACCACCCGACGGGTACCGCCCGGCCGCACCACCCGCCGCGCGCACGGGAAGGCCCCGCCCTCACCCGAGGACGGGGCCTTCCCCCACCACTCACTCGTACGAGATCGCCTGCAACACGTTCACCCGCGCCGCCCGGATCGCCGGCAGGATCGCCGCGAACAACCCGACCACCACCGCCAGCCCCAGGAACACCAGCATCCGCGTCCACGGCACCGTCAACACATCGAAGCCCTGGTCCTTCAGGGCGCGCACCACCGCCACGCCCAGCCCCGTACCCACGACCAGGCCCAGCAGCGCCCCGAACACCGAGATCACCACCGACTCCACAGTGATCATGCGCATCGCCGACCAGCGGCTCATCCCCACCGCCCGCAGCATCCCCAGCTCCCGGGTCCGCTCCAGCACCGACAACGCCAGCGTGTTCACGATGCCCAGGATCGCGATGATCACCGCGAGGGCCAGCAGCGCGTACAACATGTTCAGCAGGGTGTCGACCTGACCGGTCTGCTGCTTGATGAAGTCCGCCTGGCTCGCGACGCTGATCTCCGGCGAGTCCACCAGCAGCGCCTCGATCTGCCGCTTCACCCCGGCCGCGTCCGCGCCCGGCTCCAGCTTCACCGCACCGATCATCGGCGCCTGGGTGTGGAAGTACTCCTGCGCGTCGGCCACCGACACCAGCGGCTCGTTCAGCAACTGCTGCTTGCCGTACACGCCGACCACCACGAACGTCTGCTCGCCGCCCCGCGACGTCTTCAACCTCAGCGACGAACCGGTGCCCAGCCCGCGCTTGGTCGCGAACTCCTCACCGATCACCACCTCGTTGTGCCGCAGGTCCCGCAGCTCGCCCGACTTCACCTTCAGGTTGAAGATGTCCCTGGCCGCCGCCACGTCCGTACCCGACAGGTAGACGGCCTTGCCCGTCACATCCGTCGTCACGTCCCCGTACAGCCCGACCGCCGACGCCACCCCCGCCATCTGCCGCGTCTTGTCGATCACCGACGGGTCATAGGTCGCGTCCCCGGAGTCCCGGTCGATGACCAGGTCCGCCCGCAGGTCCTGCGTGAACACCTTCGACATGCTCGAGTTGATGGACGCGGCCAGCACACTCACCCCCGTGATCAACGCCAGGCCGATCATCAGCGCCGCCGCCGTGTTCGCGGTACGCCGCGGGTTGCGGGCCGAGTTGCGCCGACCCAGCTTCCCCGGGAGCGACCACGAGAACAGCCGGCCGATGACCCCGACCGTCGGACGCGCGATGCTCGGGGTGAGCAGCGCGACCCCGATGAAGCTGAGCAGGACCCCGCCGAGCAGGACCAGCCAGATCGAGGACCCTTTCAACGAGCCGAACAACGCCCAGCCCACCCCGCCCACGCCGAGCGCACCGAGCACCGCACCCGTGACGGTCACCTTCACCAGGGACTTGTCCGCCGTCGCCGCGTCACGCAGGGCCGCGATCGGCGCCACCCGCGAGGCCCGCAGCGCCGGCACGACCGCCGCGACCAGGGTCACCAGGACACCCACCAGGTACGACGCGACCACCGCCGACGTCGTGAAGCCCAGCGTGGCGTCCTTCAAAGAACTGAACAACAACTGCTTGAGGAGTACCGCGACGCCGTACCCCGCGAACAGGCCCAGGGTCGAGGCCACGATCCCCACGACCAGCGCCTCCACCAGCACCGACCGGATCACCTGCCCCCGGCCCGCGCCGAGGGACCGCAACAGCGCCAGCTCCCGGGTCCGCTGGGCCACCAGGATCGAGAACGTGTTCAGGATCAGGAAGATGCCCACGAACAGCGTCACCGCCGCGAACCCGAGCAGGAAGTTCTGGAAGATCGTCAGGAACTCCTGCACGTCCGCCGCCTGGGCCTTGGCGACCTCCGCGCTGGTCCGCACCACGGCCGTCGCCCCGAACGCCGCCACCAGATTCGCCTTCACGGCCTCCGCCGACACCCCGTCCGCCGCGCGGACCGTGATCGAGCTGTACACCCCCGGCTTGCCCAGCATCAGCTGCTGCGCCACCGGCTCCGTGAACGCCACGACCGTCTCGCCGCCGAGCGAGTCACGGTTCCCCGTCATCCCGAACACGCCACTGACCGTGAACGACTTCTTCGCCGCCAACGTCAGCACGTCGATCCGGTCCCCGACCTTGAACGGGCCCGCCTTCGCCAACGTCACGTTGATCGCGACCTGGTCGGCGGCCTTCGGCCCCGTACCCTCCCGCAGGTCGGTCACCCCGTCGCCGTCCCGCCAGCCCACACCCAACCGCGGCGGACCCTGCGTCACGATGACCTTGCCGTTCTTCCCCACGACCCGGGCACCGTCGGAGCTGACCACCCCGACCGCCTCGCGGACCCCCGCCACACCCCGGACCTTGTCCACGGCCGAGGCCGCCAGGGGCTCCGCGCGCCGGTCCTCCTCGCTGCCGGGGCTCGTCGAGGCCCCGCTGACCTGCACGTCCACGTTCTTGTTCACCGTGCGGAACATGTCGTCGAACGACGCGCTCAACGAGTCGGTGAGAATCAGGGCGCTGGACACGGCCATCACGCCCAGCACCACGGCCATCCCCGACAGCAGCAACCGCAGCTTCCGGGACAGCAGGGACTTCCAGGTGGCTCTGAACATTACCGGGCACCCTGCCCGTCGAGCCGCTTCATCGTGTCCAGCACCGCGTCGGCGGTCGGCTCGCGCAGCTCCGAGACGACCTTGCCGTCGGCGAGGAAGATGACCCGGTCGGCGTACGAGGCCGCGTTCGGGTCGTGCGTGACCATCACGATCGTCTGCCCGTACTCCCGCACCGAGCTGCGCAGGAAGTTGAGCACCTCGGCGCCGGAGCGCGAGTCGAGGTTACCGGTCGGCTCGTCGGCGAAGATGACGTCCGGCCGCGACACCAGGGCCCGCGCGCAGGCCACCCGCTGCTGCTGGCCACCCGACAACTCGGTCGGCTTGTGCTTGAGCCGGTCGGCCAGGCCCACGGTCCGGATCACCGTCTTGTACCAGGTCGGGTCCGGCTTGCGGCCCGCGATCGACAACGGCAGCAGGATGTTCTCCTCCGCCGTCAACGTCGGCAGCAGGTTGAACTGCTGGAAGATGAAGCCGACCTTCTCCCGGCGCAGCGCCGTCAGGCCCCGGTCGGACAGCCCGGTGACCTTCGTGTCCCCGATGCTCACCTCGCCCCGGGTCACCGTGTCCAGGCCCGCCAGGCAGTGCATCAGCGTCGACTTGCCCGAGCCCGACGGGCCCATGATCGCGGTGAACTCGCCCCGCGCCAGATCCACGCTCACCCCGCCGAGGGCGATCACCTGCGCCTCGCCCTTGCCGTACACCTTCCACACCGCGTCGGCTTTCGCCGCGATCCCCGTGGTCCGCATCACTGCTTGAGTGGTCATGCCTCACATCGTCGGTCCCGGATGTCTCCGGCGAGTCCACCGTGGGTATGACCGGGGCACCGATTTCCGGGTCGGGGGTCACCTGACCCGGTCTCAGGGTTAACCCCCATCCCCGGCCAGGGTCGCGAACCGCACGGAGTCGCGCCACACCCCGTCCACCAGCAGATTCCTCCGGGTACGACCCTCGTAACGCATGCCGATCTTCTCGCACACCCGCTGTGCTCCCCCGTTGTCGTGCCCCACCGTGGCCTCGATCCGGCGCAGGCCCAGATCGCGCAGGCCGAGATCCACGAGCAGCCGGGCCGTCTCCGTCGCCAGGCCCTGTCCCCACCAGTCGGGGTGCAGCACGTAGCCGATCTCGGCCCGGCCGTGGGCGGCGCTGGTGATCCGCAGGCCGCCGCCGCCGACCACCTCGGCGTCCTTCTCGACCACCAGGTGGTACGCCGTGCGCTCCCCCGGCCCCGGGTCGACGGGTCCCTCCACCTCCTGACAGCTGAGCCGCACGGCCACCAGCGGATGGCCCAGCAGCCGGCCCACCGCCTCGGCGTCGGCGGCGGTGACCTCGCGCAGGGTCACGCGCCGACCGACCAGCCGCACGGGGAACATGGCGACAGGCTACCGATGAACGTCAATGTCCCCCGGCTGGGCCGCCCCTGGTTTTTGGTGAACAGGGATGTTCCTGTGTCGGGTGGTACACCCGCTAGAGCATCCTAGGAGGCTGGTTTTGTCGGGTCAGCCCCGCAGTGGGAGGTCCACCACGCCGTGAACCGCGCCAGGGCGGCCTCGTACTCCGGGCTGGTCATCCGGGCCGGGCCGTCCGACTCGCCGTTGATCAGGGCCAGGTCCGCGTCGATCACGAACATCAGGTCCGGCTTGATGTCGGCCGGGGCGGCGGCGCCGAGTTCCCGCAGGTCCCTGGCTGCCTGCGCACGGTCGAGGTGCCCGGTGGCGATGGCGGTGGCGAAGCTGTTGAGGACCATCCCGTCGCCGAACCGGGCGCAGAAGGCGGAGGCCCCTCCCCCGGCGGGGGCCGCCCGGGAGGCTCCCGCCGGGCTGGCGGCCGGGTTCGCGGCCGGGCCCGAGGTGGTGGTCGTCGGGGTGCAGCCGAGCAGGGCGAAGGGCAGCACCGCCACGGCGGCGAGAGTTCCAGAACGTCGATGCACGGGGTACTCCTCTGGTCAGGCCGACCGGTGTGCGCCGTGCGGGACGGCACCCCGGCTTCTGGCGCCAGCGTCCCCGGGACCGGTCAAAGGCCGCTCAACGCCGGGTGGCGAAACCCGATGGACAGTCGGCGAACGAGCTGGTCAGGATGGATGGATGCGAGTATTCCTGGAGACCGACCGGTTGACGCTGCGCCGGTTCGCCCCGTCCGACGTGGACCACCTCGTCGCCCTCGACGGCGATCCGGCCGTGATGCGGTTCCTGACCAACGGCCGGCCCACGCCCCGCGCCACGGTCGAGGACGAGGTGCTGCCGGCCATCCTGCGGACCTACGAGCGCGGGCCCGCCGGGCGGTGGGCGGCCGTGGAGCGGGCCACGGGAGAGTTCCTCGGCTGGTTCGCGCTCGCCCCCGGGGCGGACGGGGACGCGGCGGAGGTCGAGCTCGGCTACCGGCTGCGCGCGGACTCCTGGGGGCGGGGGTACGCCACCGAGGGCTCCCGGGCGTTGGTGCGCGCGGCGTTCACGGAGCTGGGCAGCCGGCGGGTGTGGGCGCAGACCATGGCGGTGAACCTCGCGTCGCGCCGGGTGATGGCGAAGGCGGGGTTGCGGTACGTGCGGACGTTCCACCTGGAGTTCGACGACCCGATCCCGGGCACGGAACACGGGGAGGTGGAGTACGAGCTGCTCCGGGGGGACTGGGCGGGTGTGACGCCCGCGTGACGTTCCCCGCCCAGGACGGTGAGAGGGTCAGCGGGTCCCGCTGAGCTGGGTGGCCTGTCCCGGCGGCGGGGTCAGGCCTTGCCAGGGCGGGTCCAGAACAGGGTGCCGGCCGCCGCGACGAGCAGGAGCGCGCCGCCGCCCAGGAGCCAGGGCCAGCGGGCGCCTCCCCCGGCGGAGTCGGCCACGGGCACGGTCGAGGTTCCGGCACCCGCCCCGGCGGAAGCCGCGGTTCCCGTGCCCGGGGACACACCGGTGCCGGCGCCGGACGGGGACGCGGTCGCGCCCGGCGACACGGGCCCGGAGGGTGTGGCGCCGCCGTCGGTCACCGTGAACGTGAACGCGCCCTCCACCGGGTGGCCGTCCTTCGACACCGTGCGCCAGGCGACCCGGACCTGGCCGGTGGGCAGCGCCCGGACCCGCTGGGTCACGGTCGTCCCTCGCACCTGGGGCGCGTCCTCCGCGTGCGACGCTCCCCCGGCCCCGGTCACCACGACCGTGGTGAACTGCTCCTTCAGCGGGTCGGAGAAGGTCAGCGTCACCGCCTCGACGGTCCCGGTCACCGCCGCCCCGTCGGTCGGGGTGCTGGACAGCAGCCGGGCGTGCGCCCACGCGGGCGTGGCCACCGAGGCCGCCGCGACCAGGCCGACCGCCAGGGCCAGGAGCAGCCGGCGGGCGGTACCGAGATTCGTCATACGTCGCTAGTCGACCGGCGCGGCCGTTCAGTTCCCGGGCGTGGTTCAGGCCACACGCGGGCCCGGGAACCGGCGGCGGCCCGGTGCCGACTACCCGTGCGACAGTCCGCCGACCACACAGGAGTCGCCATGCGCCCCCAGTCCATCCTCCGCCGGTCCGTCCGGGTCCTGGCCGCCGCCGGCGCGCTCGCCGTGGCGGTCGGTCTCGCCGGCTGTGGCGGTACGGACGCCCCCGCCGCGAAGGCCGGCACGCCCACGGGCTCCGCGACGGTCGGGCCGGTACTGACGGTCGTGGACCCGTGGGTGAAGACGGCCGACGCGGGGATGAGCGCCGCCTTCGGTACCCTGCGCAACGATTCCGACAACGAGGTGACCGTCGTGTCGGCCGCCTCGACGGTGTCGCCGATGGAACTGCACGAGGTGGTCATGGACGGCGGCAAGATGGCGATGCGCCCGAAGCCGGGCGGGTTCGTCATCCCGGCCCGCGGCACCCACGAGCTCAAGCCCGGGGCCGACCACCTGATGCTGATGGACCTCAAGGCGCCGATCAGGGCCGGCGAGCAGGTCACCGTCACCTTGATGCTGAAGGACGGCCGGACGGTGGCGTTCACGGCCCCGGCGAAGCCGTTCGCGGGCGGCAACGAGACGTACGTCCCGAGCGGTTCGCCCTCGCCCATGACCCATGGCTGACGGAGTCACCCCGGACCGGGCGGCGACGGGCGGCCCCGGCGCCGCCGAGGACGGCGAGCCGGCCCCGCAACGGCCGGAGCGGCCCGCCGCCGCGACGCACCCCGCGGACCTGGGCCGGCTCAGTCGGCGGCGGATGCTCGCCGGCGGGGCGCTCGCGGTGGGCGGGGCGGCATTGACCGGGGCGGCGGCCGGGTCGGCGTGGGGCACACCGCCGGCCCCGTCGGCACCCGCGGCCCCGGCCGTACCCGTCGTGGTGCCGTTCTGGGGTGCGCACCAGGCCGGGATCGCCACCCCGCCGCAGGCGCACGCCGTGTTCCTCGCCCTCGACCTGGGCCCCGGCGTGGACCGGGCGGCGGTCGTGCGGCTGATGCGGCTGCTCACCGACGACGCGGCGCGGCTCACCCAGGGCCGGGCCGCGCTCGGGGACACCGAACCCGAGCTGGCCGGGGATCCCGCCCGGCTGACGGTCACGTTCGGGTTCGGGCCGGGGCTGTTCCGGGCCGCCGGGCTGCCGAGTCCGGTCGCGCCGCTGCCGCCGTTCGGGATCGACCGGCTGGAGGAGCGGTGGTCGGGCGGGGACCTGCTCGTGCAGGTGTGCGCCGACGACCCGCTGACCGTGGCGCACGCGCACCGGATGCTGGTCAAGGACGCGCGGCCGTTCGGGCGGGTCCGGTTCGGGCAGCACGGGTTCCGGCGCGGGGCCGGCACCCAGCCGGCGGGGGCCACCCAGCGCAACGTCATGGGGCAGCTCGACGGCACCGCCAACCCCGCCCCGGACTCCGCCGACCTCGCCGCCGCCGTGTGGATCACCGAGGGCCCGCTGCGGGGCGGCACGACCCTGGTGCTGCGCCGGATCCGGGCCGAGCTGGAGACCTGGGACGCCGTGGACCGGGCCGGCAAGGAGTTCGCCGTGGGGCGCAGGCTGGACACGGGCGCCCCGCTGACGGGTACCGCCGAGCACGACCTCCCCGACCTGGCCGCACGCAACGCCCTGGGCTTCCCGGTGATCGACGACGCCGCGCACATCCGGCGCGCGCACGTGGCCGAGCCGGGCGCGCGGATCCACCGGCGGCCGTACAACTACGACGGGGCGGCCGGGCCCGACGGGCGGCCGGACAGCGGGCTGCTGTTCGCCTCCTACCAGCGGGACGTGGCCGGGCAGTTCCTGCCGATCCAGCGCCGGCTGGCCGAGGCGGACCTGCTCAACGAGTGGACGACGCCGATCGGGTCGGGGGTGTACGCGGTGCCGCCCGGCGTCGAGCCCGGCCGGTACGTGGGGCACACGGTCCTGGAGCCCTAGCCCGCGGAGCCGTCAGGTCGCCGCGCCCCGCGTACCCGTCGGAGGGTTGTCGGGGTCGGCCGGCGGCTCCAGGTAGGTGGCGAGGGTGGCGGCGGCGGTCAGCATCGACAGGCCGCGGGCCGTCAGCCGGTCCCGCCACCCCCGCAGCGTCGCCTGGAGCGGCTCCGGTCCGCCCGCCGCGCGCACCCGCTCCAGCACCCGCGCGATCTGGTCGAGCCCGTGCCCGCCGCGCCGCAGCTGGTGGGCCAGCAGCACGTCGCGGCCGTCGGCGGCGGAGTAGACGCGGTAGCCGGTGCGCGGGTCGCGGCCGGGGACGATCAGCCCGGCCCGTTCCCATTTCCGCAGCGTGGCGGGCCGGACGCCGAGCCTGCGCGCCAGGGGGCCGATGAACGTCGCGCCCGGTCGCGGCTCGCGGGGCGGCGTCAGGTCGGACAGCGCCCGTTCCACGGCCTCCAGCGTGTGCCGGTCGTCGGCGAGCTGCGCGTGGCTCTCGTCGATCAGCCGGAGCGCCTCGGGAACCGCGCCGGTGTGCACCGCGCGCATGATCGCCGCCGCCGTCGGGTGGCCGTGCGCGGGGATCAACGCCAGGAACGTGCGCAGGGCCGCGGCGTGGCGGGTGGTGTAGGCGCGGTAGCCGGTCGGCGAGCGGTCGGCCGGGGGCAGGATCCCGGACTCCTCGTAGTTGCGGACCGCCTGGGTGGACAGGCCGTGCTCGCGCGCCAGGTCGATCGGTCGCAACCGCATTTTGAAGGTACGTCCTCGTTGCTCGCCTGTACCGCGCCTGTTGTGGCGTCAAAGTTTACATCGAGGGTTCAACGATACGGTGGAAGGTATGACGATCACCGCCGTTCCCTTCACCGGTGAGGCCCTCACCGCGCTGCTGTCCCCCGCCACCCGGCTGCTCGGCCTCGGCGAGCCCACCCACGGCGTCGGGGCCTTCCCCGAGCTGCGCAACGAGGTCTTCCGCCACCTCGTCGAGCACGAGGGCTACCGGTCGATCGCGATCGAGAGCGACTGCCTGGCGGCGCTGACGGCCGACGCGTACGTGGCCGGCGGCGTCGGGACCCTCGACGACGCGATGGGCCGGGGATTCAGCCACGGGTTCGGCGCGGATCCGGCCAACCGGGAGCTGCTGAGCTGGATGCGCGCCTACAACGAGGGGCGTCCCGCCCACGAGCGGGTCCGCTTCTACGGCTTCGACGGGCCGCTGGAGATGACCGGCGCGGCCAGCCCCGGCCCGGCCCTGACCGCCCTGTACGACTACCTCGCCGGCCATGTCGACCTGCCCTGGAGCCGCGAACACCTCGACGGGTTGCTCGGCTCCGAGGCGCGCTGGTCCGACCCTGAGTCGCTGATGGATCCGGCCAGGTCGGTCGGGCGCACCCCCGAGGCCCGGGAGCTGCGGCTGCTCGCCGACGACCTGCGTGCGCTGCTCACCATGCACGCCCCGCGGCTGGTGGCGGCCAGCTCCGCCGAGGACCGGTGGCACGCCGAGCTGCACGCACGGACCGCGGCCGGGCTGTTGCGGTACCACGCCGGGTTGGCCGATCCGGCGCCCGGCCGGCTCGGCACGATCGTGCGGCTGCGCGACGGGATGATGGCCGACAACCTGGACGCGATCGTCCGCCGAGAAGCGCGTCGGGGCCCCACGCTGGCTTTCGCCCACAACAGTCACCTGCAGCGCGAGCGGAGCAGCATGCGGTTCGGGGGCGAGTCGCTGGAGTGGTGGAGTGCGGGGGCGATCGTGGGGGCGAACCTCGGCGACGGGTACGCGTTCGCGGCGAGCACGTTCGGCGGCCGGGGCGCCGATGTCGCGGGTGCCGACACGCTCGAAGGTCGGTTGTCGGCTCTTCCCCACGCCAGGGCCGTCGTCGACCCCGGCTCGCTCGCGGCGCTCGGCGGGACGTTGACGCAGCGGGTGCCGGCCGACCACACGTACATGGCGCTCGACCCGGGGACCGTCGAGCAGTTGGACGCCATCGTCTTCGTGAAGGAGATCTGAGCAGCGCGAGGGTGCGGAGCGCCGGGGCCGCCCAGGCCCCAGGGACCGCGTGGGCGGCCGCGTGGGCGGAGTGCCGGCCGGTGGACCCGGGGAGGGGGCGCTCACGGTGGCGGGGCGCCGCGTTCCGCAGCGCCGGTGCCCCGCCCGGGGTGAGACTGGGGTGTGACCCGTTGGGTGCTGCACGTCGATCTCGACCAGTTCGTGGCGGCCGTCGAGGTGCTGCGCCGGCCCGAGCTGCGCGGCCGGCCGGTCGTGGTCGGCGGGGACGGGGACCCGACGAAGCGCGGCGTGGTCAGCACGGCGTCGTACGAGGCCCGGGAGCTCGGCGTGCACTCGGGGCTGCCGTTGCGGATCGCGGCCCGCAAGATCCCGGAGGCGGTGTTCCTGGCCGTGGACCGCGACGCGTACGAGGCGGCGTCGGACGACGTGATGGCCACCCTGCGCGGGTTCGACGCCGTGGTGGAGGTGCTCGGCTGGGACGAGGCGTTCCTGGGCGTCGACACCGAGGACCCCGAGGCGGTGGCCCGCGAGATCCAGGTCAGGGTGCTCGCCGCGACCCGGCTGGACTGCACCGTGGGGATCGGGGACAACAAGCTGCGGGCGAAGCTGGCCACCGGGTTCGGCAAGCCGGCCGGGGTGTTCCGGCTGACCGGGGACACGTGGTTCGAGGTGCTCGGCGACCGGCCGACGGACGCGCTGTGGGGCATCGGGTCGCGTACCGCGAAGAAGCTCCTCGCCGAAGGCGTGCGCACGGTCGGCGAGCTGGCCGCCGCGGATCCGGCGGAACTCGCGGCGCGGTTCGGGCCGGCGACGGGGCCGTGGCTGGTGCGGCTCGGGCGCGGGGAGGACCACTCCCCGGTGGACGACGCGCCCTACGTGCCCCGGTCCCGGAGCCGGGAGACCACGTTCCAGCAGGACCTCGACGACTGGGACGAGGTGCGCCGCGAGGTGTCGGTGCTGGCCCGGCGGGTGGCCGACGACGTCGCCGACGACGGGCGGGCGGTCGCGCGGGTCATCGTCAAGGTGCGGTACGCGCCGTTCCTGACCCACACCCACGGGTACGCTCTGCCCGCCCCCACCCGGGAACCCGCGCCGATCGCGGACGCGGCCCTGGCCGCCCTGGCCGCGTTCACCGAACAGCGCCCCGTGCGGCTGCTGGGGGTGCGCGCGGAGTTCGAGAGGGAGGACCCGTGACCAACACCCCCGCCACGGTCACCCGGACCTACTACGTCCTGGCGCTCGGCACCACGCTCGCCGCGTCCCTGATCTGGGGCATCAACACGATCTTCCTGCTCGACGCGGGGCTGTCCAACCTGGAGGCGTTCGCCGCCAACGCGTTCTTCACCGCCGGCATGGTGCTCTTCGAGGTGCCGACCGGCATCGTCGCCGACATGTGGGGCCGGCGGATCTCGTTCCTGCTGGGCACGGTCACCCTGGCCGCGACCACCGGCCTGTACGTGCTCCTCTGGCAGCTGCGCGCCCCCTTCTGGCAGTGGGCCGTCGTCTCGCTCCTCCTCGGCCTCGGGTTCACGTTCTTCTCCGGCGCGACGGAGGCGTGGCTGGTCGACGCGCTCACCGCGACCGGCTACACGGGCGCGCTGGAGGCGGTGTTCGCCCGGGCCCAGGTGCTCGGCGGGGTGGGGATGCTGGGCGGCTCGATCGCCGGCGGGTACCTGGCGCAGGTCACCGACCTCGGCGTGCCCTTCCTGGTCCGGGCCGGGGTGCTGGTCGTGATGTTCGTGCTGGCCGCCGTGCTGATGCGCGACATCGGGTTCACGCCCCGCCGCGACGGCCGGCCGCTCGCGGAGATGCGCCGGCTGGTGGCGGACTCGACCCGGTACGGCTGGCGGATCCCGGCCGTGAAGTACCTGATGCTCGCCGCGCCCTTCACCGGCGGCGCGTCCATCTACGTGTTCTACGCGCTCCAGCCGCACCTGCTGAACCTGTACGGCGACCCGCGCGCGTACGGCGTCGCCGGCCTGGTCGCCGCGATCGTCGCCGGGGCCCAGATCCTCGGCGGCCTGCTCGCGCCCTGGATCCGCACCCGGTTCCGGCTGCGCACGTCGGTGCTGCTGCTCGCCGAGGGGGTCGGCGCGGTGGCCGTGGTGCTGATCGGCTCGATCGCGAACTTCTGGGTGGTACTCGGGTTGATCGTGTGCTGGGGGCTGGTCTTCACCGCGGCGACACCGGTCCGGCAGGCGTACCTCAACGGGCTGATCCCGTCGCGGCAGCGGGCCACGATCCTGTCGTTCGACTCGCTGATGGGGTCGACCGGCGGGATCGTCGCGCAACCGGCACTCGGGCGGGCGGCGGACGTGTGGGGGTACCCGACGTCGTTCGTGCTCGGCGGGGTCGTGTCGGCGCTGGCGGTGCCGTTCGTGCTGCGGTCGCGGGCCGAGCGGACGACGGCGGATCTCGGGGTGACGGAGCCGCCCGCCGCGGTGGAGCCCCCGGAGGGCGCGACGCCGCCGTCGGGAACCTGACATAGTCACAGCTCGATGTACCTGACGGCCGGAACCTGTGAGCTGTGGCACAGCCGGGTTAGCTTCGAGGCATGGGCATCGACGAACTCGCGGGCGCGGCACTGCTGGCGGTGCTGTCCGACCCGGACGGTACGGGCCGGAGCTGGCCGGCGGTCGTCGTCCGGACCCGGCTCACGGCGGGCGCGACCGGACGGGGCGCGCTGTCCGCGCTGGTCGCCGACCCCGACAACACCGATATCCGCGCGCTGGCCCGGACCACGATCGCGGCCGAGCTGGCGGCCGACCCCGGCTTCGCCACCGACGTGCGCCGGGCGCTGGGCCTGCCGGTCGACGGGGTGCGGGCCAGGATGCCGCAGGTCACCCGGGGTGCCGTGGCCACGATGGTCTGCGCCGTGCTGGCGGTGGTGCTGATGGCGCTCGGCGCGATCGTGTACGGCACGACGGCCAAGTCCGCGGCGCTCCGCCCGCTGGAGGGCACGTGGGCGGCCGACGGCGGCTCGGTGACCGCGGGGACGGGCATCGGGGTCGAGGCGCACTCGGTGCGGTTGACGGTGGACCCCGACCACCGGTTCCGGTACCGGGCGGCGGTCGGGTCCGCCGGGCTCACCGGCCAGGGCGGGGTCGGGGTGTCCGGGACGACGGTCGAGTGCTCCGGCGAGGTGGACACCGACGGGAACGCGTTCGTGTTCCGCAGTACGACGGCGGCGTGCCCGACGTTCACCGGGCGGCTCGCGCCCGACCGGCGTCGGCTGGACGTGGACGGGAAGACGCTGACCCGCCAGCCCTGAACGGCGACGGACGGGCCGGCGGGCCGGGGCGGAGCGGGCCGCCGCGCGTGCCGGCCCCGCCCGCGAGGCGCTAGGCCCAGGCGTTCTCGTTCACGGCCGCCCGCTCCAGCAGCGGCTGCCACCAGTCGCGGTGCTCGGCGTACCACGTGACGGTCTCCGCCAGGCCCCGGTCGAAGCCGACGGCCGGCGCCCAGCCCAGCTCCGTGCGCAACCGGGTGGAGTCCAGCAGGTAGCGGCGGTCGTGCCCGGGCCGGTCGGGCACCGTCTCGACCTGGGTGCGGGGCAGCCCGAGCTGGTCGAGGATCCGGTCGGCCAGCTCGGCGACGCTGGCCTCCACCCCCGACCCGATGTTGTACGTCTCCCCCACCCGGCCGTCGGTGAGCACCCGGTCGATGGCGGAGCAGTGGTCGTCCACGTGCAGCCATTCGCGGCGGTTCGCGCTGGACGCGTAGACGGGCAGCGGCAGGCCGGCCAGCGCCCGGCTGACGAACAGCGGGATGACCTTCTCCGGGAACTGGTACGGGCCGTAGTTGTTGGCGCAGTTGGAGATCGTCACGGGCAGCCCGAACGTCTCGTGGTAGGCGCGCACCGCGTGGTCGGCCCCGGCCTTGCTGGCGTTGTAGGGCGTGCGCGGCCGGTAGGGCGAGTCCTCGGTGAACGCGCCGGGGTCGTCGAGCGCCAGGTCGCCGTACACCTCGCAGGTGGAGACGTGGTGGAACCGGGCCACGCCCGCACGCCGGCAGGCCTCCAGCAGGCGCTGGGTGCCGAGCACGTTGGTGCGGAAGAACAGTTCGGGGTCGAGGACGGCGAGGCTGTTGTGCGACTCGGCGGCGAAGTTGACGACCACGTCCACCCGGTGTTCGCGGAGCAGGGCCTCGACGGCGGGCAGGTCCGCGATGTCGGTGTGCGCGAAGGTGACCGGCAGGCCGTCGAGGTTCGCGGCGGTGCCGGCGTAGGTCAGGGCGTCGAGGGCGACGATCCGGTCGGCGGGGTGCTCGCGGTGCCAGTACCGGACGAAATTGGTGCCGATGAAGCCGGCCGCGCCGGTGATCAGGATGTTCATCTCACTCCTCAGGGGATGGGGGTCACGCCGGGCGGTTCGGTGGCCGCGGTGCCGGGCCAGCCGCGGAACTCCACGTCCAGCCGGAACCGGTGGCCCAGGTAGCGGTGCTCGGACAGGGCCAGCGGCCGGGCGTCGCCCAGGATCGCCAGCCGGCGGACCAGGAGCACCGGGGTGCCCTCGGCCACGTCGAGCAGGGGCGCGATCGTGGTGCTGGCGGCCGTGGCGGCGATGGACTGCCGGACGACGTCGACGGCGTGCCCGTTGCGCCGCAACGTCTCCCAGACGCCGGGGTCCTGCGCGTCGGCCCGGCTCACGGGGGCGGCGAACTCCAGCGGCACCCACTCGGTGACGACGTCGAGCGGGTGCGCGCCGGCGAACCGGACGGCCTGCACCCGCAGCGTCTCCACCTCGCCGGCGAGCCCGAGGAGCCGGGCGACGTCGGCCGGGGCCGGCCGGTACTCGTAGCCGGTGACCCGGCGGACCAGCGGCACGCCGGCCTCCGACACGGCGGAGCCGGCGTGCTGGAAGCTGCCGAGCGCGATGGACTGGCCGAACGAGGTCCCCGACAGGACGAACCAGCCGGAGCCCCGGCGCGCGCCGATCAGGCCCTCGTCGCGGAGCTGTTCGAGGGCCCGGCGCACGGTCACCCGGCTCACGTCGTGCCGGCGGCCGAGTTCCGCCTCGCTCTCCAGCGCGCCGGAGGTGGCGTAGTCGCCGAGGGAGATGCGTTCGCGCAGTTCGGCGGCGAGCCGGGAGAACCGTGGACCTGTCATGGATTTGTATCGTACAGGTGGCGGCAGATCTTGCAAGACCACCATGCAGGTGTACTAGAAGCGCAGCACCCGCTCCAGGACCGGCCGGAAGTGCGCGAAGTCCCGGGTCGGGGCCGCCGGGTCCTTGGCCGCGTCGTCCCAGCGGCGCACCGCGACGGCCGCCCCGGCGTGGGGCTCCGCCTCGAAGGACGCGATCTCCTCGGGGCTCATCGGGCCGCCCTGCACGCCCAGCGTGTACACCGAGGCGGCCGACAGCCGGGCGTGGTAGTCGGGCTCGACGGCGCACAGGTAGCGCTTCGCGGCCACGTGCAGCCGGACCGGGTCGGTGACCGCGACCGGGAACCACCGCGCGAGCCAGTCCGCCCCGGCGTGGCTGTGCCGGTTGTCGGTGCCGGCCATCAGGTCGGCCCCGGTCACCTCGCCGGTGAAGTGCCCGACGTCGTGCAGCAGCGCGGCGGCGACCAGGGTGTCGGGGGCGCCGGCGGCCTCGGCCAGGGTCGCCGCCTGGAGCATGTGGACGGCCTGGGTGACGTCCTCACCCAGGTAGTCGGCGGCGCCCGCCCCGGCGAACAGGTCCGCGAGCGTGTCCACCGGGGACCGGCGGCGCAGCACGGCCAGGTCGCTGGCCACGGCGTCGAGGTCGGCGTAGCAGCCCTGCAGGTGCCGGGCCGCGCTCTCCGTGAACGCCGTGCGGGCGTGCAGCATCCGGGTGTTGTCGAAGACCAGGCAGTCGCCCGGTACGAGCCGGAAGTCCAGCCTCAGGTCCGGCCGGGCGATGATCCCGGCGAACGTCCGGTACGCCGCGTAGAAGGCCACCAGCTCGGCGTGCGGGGCGCGCAGCGGCCGGGCCGAGCGGTTGTTGAACCGGACCTCCCGGATCCGGCCGCGCGGGTCGAGCCCGATCAGCGGCCGGCTCGCGGACAGGTCGGTGTCCGGGTCGGCGTAGCGGAAGGTCACCGGGGTGCCGGCCAGCACCGCGAACGCCGCCGGGTCCTCCGCGCGGAGCAGCGCCGCCGCCGCGAACCCGTCGACCAGCCCGGAGTCGCCCCCGGTACCCTCCGGCGCGGCGACCAGGCAGTGCAGGAGCTGGACGGTCGGCACCGGGTCGCGGTACGGGTTGTCGGTGTGCGGGGCGATCTCCCGGCCGGTGAACGCCAGGTTGGTCGGGTTCTCCGCCACCCTGACCTCGAAGAGCGTGCCGTAGTTGGTCTCCCGGACGTACCCGAAGCCCCGGGCGACGTCGAGGACCGTCCGGTCGGCGGTGGGCACGCCGCGCAGCAGCACCCCGCCGCGGCGCAGCAGCGCGTCGAGGGCGGCGGTCCGGTCGGCCCGGAACTCCGGCCAGGACACGGACGCGAGGTCCGCGCCGAACTCCTTGCCGTCCTCGGTCCGCTCGTCGGGGGCGGCCGGGGCGAGCAGCCAGTCCCGGGCGAAGGTCGACACGTGCCCGTCGGGGGCGAACGTGACGGTCACCGTCGTCCCGTCGTCGTGCGCCTCGGCCACGGCCAGGTCGGCGGGCAGGTCCGCGATGCCGAACAGTTTCTGGCCGCTGCGCGGGTCGGCGCACTCGGGACAGCCGCAGTTGTCGCGGAGCCAGACGGCGGGGAGGGTGAGGTGGTCCACGGACACGGTCACGACTTCTGCCTCTCGAGCACGCTGGCGGCGACGGAGTTGTGCACGGTCACGGCGACGGCGTCGCCCAGGTAGCGGTCCTCGGACCACTCCAGGGGCCGGCCGTCGGGATCGGTGGTGCGGCGGCGTTCCCGCAGCAGCGGAGTGCCGGGGGCGCAGCCGAGCAGGGCGGCGTCCTCCTCGTCGGCGGGTACCGCGTCGAGGGTGTGTTCGGCGTGCGCGAACACGATGCCGAGTTCGCCGAGCCGCTCGCAGATGGACTCGGTGTCGGTGTCGATCCCGGCGACCAGCGCGCCGACCCGGTCCACGTAGGCCGTGCGTTCGATCATCACGGGCCGGCCGGACAGCAGCCGGACCCGGGTGAGGTGGTGGATCCGGTCCTCGCCGAGCGCGTCGCGCTCCCCCGGGCTGGCCTCGCGGCGGACCAGCGCGATCTTCCGGCCGGCCGGCGTCTCGCCGAGCGAGCGGGCCCACAGCGAGAAGCTGCGCAGCTCGGCGAAGCTCTGCACCCGGGGCGCGGCGAGCACCGTGCGCCGGGCGCCCTGGTGGGAGGCGATCAGGCCGTCGGCGCGCAGCAGGGCGAACGTCTGGCGGACCGTGCCCCGGGACACGTCGTGACGTTCGGCGAGTTCGCTCTCGGAGGGCAGGCGGGAGCCGGGCGGGTAGGTGCCGTCGGTGATCGCGGCCCGGAGTTCGGCCGCGAGGTCGCGGAATCTGGCTGACATGGCAGCCATGTTGCCACTTGGCTATACAAGCTTCCAGGGGTGCGCGGCGGAGTTCACCGGACGTTCACCGGTGGGCCCGGTTCACCGCAGCCCCGTGTATGCCGCCATCGCCCGCACCTGGTGCGCGAACCACGCGTCCCGTTCGAGGATCGTGTTGTTGATCCGGCCGAACAGTTCGAAGCTGATCGCCCCGAACAGTTCCGTCCAGGCGAGCAGCCCCCGGACCATCGCGTACTCCGGCACGTCGGCCCCGGTGAACTCCGCGATCCGGCGCACCTCGGCGGCGAGCGCGGGCGGCAGCGGGTCGTCCCCGTGGTCGACCAGCAGGCCCGCGCGCCAGGCGTCGGCCAGGATCCCGCCGAGCAGGACGACGGGCCGGGTGGACGGCTCGACGGTGTCCATCGGGGCCGCGTACCCGGGCACGGGGCTGCCGTAGATCAGCGCGTACTCCTCCGGGTGGGCCAGCGCCCAGCCCCGCAGGCCGTCCGCCACGGCGAGCCACCGGCCGAGCAGGTCACCCCGGGGCACGGCCGCCTCGGCGCGCTCGGCCGCGTCGCCCATCGCGTTGTACGCGTCGAGGATCAGCGCGGTGAGCAGGTCGTCGCGGCTCGCGAAGTACCGGTAGACGGCCGAGGAGACCATGCCGAGGTCTCGGGCGACGGCGCGCAGGGAGAGGTTCGCCCCGTCGACGGCGAGGTGCCGGCGCGCGACCCGTTTGATCTCGTCGACCATCTCGGCGCGGATCCGGGCCCGGATGGAGGCCGCTTTCTGCTCTGCCATGCCAGGAGTATCGCACAGTTTCGAGAGCACTGCTCTTGACAGCGAGCACCCGCCCGGGAGAGCATGACTCTTGTTGGAGAGCACTGCTCTCGACGACCCTCCCGAAGGAGCACCACGATGCACGTCATCCTCGGCGCCGGCGCCGTCGGCACCGCCGTCGCCACCCAGCTGGCAGCACGCGGCGAGCAGGTCCGGGTCCTCAGCCGGCGCGGCGCGGGCCCCGAGCACCCGGCGGTCGAACGGGTCGCGGCCGACGCCACCGACACCGCCCGGCTCAACGCGCTCACCGCGGACGCGACCGTGCTCTACAACTGCGCCAACCCCGAGTACCACCGCTGGCTCACCGACTGGCCCCCGATCGCCGCCGCGCTGCTCACCGCCGCCGAGCGCAGCGGGGCCGTGCTCGCCACCACCGGCAACCTCTACGGGTACGGGCCCGTGACCGGCCCGATCACGCCGGAGACCCCGCTCGCCGCCACCCACCCGAAGCTGCACCTGCGCGCCCAGATGTGGCGCGACGCGCTCGCCCTGCACGAGGCCGGCCGGATCCGGGCCACCGAGGTCCGGGGCAGCGACTACCTCGAAGCCAACTCGATCTTCACGTACCTGGCGGGGCCGGTCCGGGCGGGCAAGCGGGTCCAGTCCCCGGTGCCGGTCGACGTGCCGCACAGCTGGACGTCGATCACCGACGTGGCGCGCACCCTGATCGCGGCGGCCGGCGACGAGCGGGGCTGGGGCCGGGCGTGGCTCGTGCCCTCGAACCCGCCGATGACCGTCCGCGACCTGACGAACCGGTTCGCCACGGTGGTCGGGGCGCCGGAGCCGACGGTGAGCGCGCTGCCGTACCCGGTGCTGTGGACCATGGGGGTGTTCAACACGATGGCGCGGGAGCTGCGCACGACGCTGTACCAGTTCGAGAAGCCCTTCGTCCTCGACGCGTCCCTGACCGAGCGGACGTTCGGCATCACGCCCTCCGACCTGGACGGGGCACTGCGGGTCGCGTGACCGCCACGGCCGGACCAGCGGGGTCCGTGGCTCCCGGCGCCGCGCGCCGGAAACTCGGCGGCCCGGGTGGGCACGGGGGAACTAGGCTGCACCCGTGATCACCGTGCCGGGGGCAGCCCGGAGCACCGAGGACCCGTTGCCGACCGAGCTGCCCGGCTCCCCCGAGGCCGCGCTGGAACTCGCCGGGCACTACCTCCGGCGCGGCGCGGAGCACTGGCCGGACTGGCGGGCCGGGGACCTGCCCGTCCCGGTCCGGGTGGCGTGGCTCCGGGCCGAGATCGCGCACCGGCCGGACGCCCTGCGCGCCGAACCGGCCGGCGAACCGCTCTACCAGGCGGTGCACGGGCTCACCGGAGCCGACCTGCCGGCGCCGGAGGCGTTCCTGACCGAGCTGACGGGGACCCGTCGGGATCTGGTCCTGTGGGGTGAGGCCGTCCGGCTGGCGCGGGAGGCCCTGCACGCCGGACCCCTCGCCCCGGACCGGGCCGGCGCGCTGCTCGCCCGCCTCCTCGGTCGGTGTGCCGTTCCCCCGGGTGGGAGCGACGGGCCCGGACAGGCCCCGCCGCGGACCGTGCCACCCGGGGAGCCCGACTCGTGGCTGGTGGCGGCCGTGTTGCGGGAGTGGGCCCAGCCGTGGGCGGTGATGGTCGGCCTGCCCGCCGCCGCGCTCCGTCCCCTCCTCGACCACCCGGAGGCCGTCGACGTCGCGGCCCGGCACGGTCACACCGACCTGCTGTGGGAGGTGGCGACCGACGAGGCCGCCCCCGAGGACGCCCGGTGCCGGGCACTGGAGGCGCTCGGCGGGCTCGTGGACCGCTCCGACCTCGACGCGCTGCTCGCGGTGGCCGCCACCGACCCGCTGCTGTTCGGCGGCCCGGCCCTGGCCGCCCTGCGCGCGGCCCACCAGCGCGGACACTTCCCCGCCGACCCCACCGCGACCCTGGACCTGGCGCTGGCCGACCACGGGACGGCCGCCACGGAGATCGCCGCCGTGCTGTACACGTGCCGGCACGCCGCCCTCGCCGCGCTCGCCGACGTCGCCCCCGACGATCCGAGCTGGCCGCGCCGCCTCGACCTGCTGGTGGCGCTCGCCGACCAGGGCGCGGGAACGCCGGCGGTCGGCGACGCGATCGCGGCCGTGCTGCCCGGGGTCACCGACCCCGCACCGTTCCTGCACGCTCTCCGGGTACTGCGGCACCCGCCCGCCGAACCCGCCCTCCTCGACGCGCTCCCCCGCGCGGCCGGCCCGGCCCTGGAGGCGCTCGCCCCGATCGCCGGCGCCCGTACCGTCGCGGCACTGCGGGACGGGCTGCTCGGGCCGACGGTCGCCCCGCACCTCCGCCCGGTCCGGTACCGCGCCCTCGAACTCCTCTGGCACCTCACCGACGAGCCCGCCGACCGGGCCGGGCTGGTCCGCCGGCTCGACCCGCGCGACCTGCCCCGGGAGATCGCCCGCGACCTCGGCGCCCCGGACGGGTCCGAACTGGCCCTGCTGGCCGCCGACTTCGCACCGGACCGGCCGGATCAGGCGCTGGTCGCGCTGGCGAAGGTGGGCGGGGCGCGCGCCTTACCCGCGCTGACGGACCTGCTCCGGCGGGTCGTGTCCGCGGAACCGGTCCCGATCCCGCGCGACCACGACTACCTCCACCCACGGCGTCTCACCGGGACCCGGGCGGGCACGGGTTCCGCCCGGGTCGACACCGCAGGCGACGGGGCGGGCAAAGCCGGACCTCCGGCAGGTCGGGAACCCGCGCTGCCGGTCGAGGTGACCGACGCGCTGCGGGCGCTCGGCGGGCGGCTGCACGACCGGGGCCGGATCCGGCCGGTGGGCCTGCTCGGCGCGCGGGACGCCCGGGCCGCCGGGGACGCGTTCCTCGCCGGACTGTGCCTGGACCTGCTCGACCGGCCCGACCTGGCCGCGGCGGAACGGGCCACCCTCCTGGAGGTCCTGGCCGACGCGCCGCACCCCGACACCCGGCGCCGGGTGTACCCGCTGCTCCGGGACCGCGACCGGCGCGTCCGGCAACGGGTGATCGGGCTGCTCGCGGCGGACGCCCGGACCCTGTCGGCGAGCCTGGTACCCCTGACCACGGACCGCGATCCGGGTACCGTCCGCGAGGCGCTCCTCGCGCTCGGCACCGCCCGGGCCACCTGGGCGGCCACCGCCGTCGCCGCGTGCCTCGAACACCCGGCCATGGCCGTGAAGAAGACGGCGGCGGCGACCCTCGCGGTGGCGGGCACGCCGGAGGTCGTCCCCCGGCTGCTGTTCTGGTTGGGTCGGCACGACAACCCCGGGCTGCGTACCGCACTGGTGGAGGCGCTGCGGGCGATCCTGGGTCCCGCGTTCGCCGCGACGGTCCGCGCCGCCCGCGACCACGCCGCCGACGAGCGTTCCCGGGAGCTGCTCGGGGCGGTGCTCGACGGCGGGCCCGGGGCGGACCCGACGGGACAGTCCGCTGTGGACGCTCTGCTCCGGGACGGCTGGCGGGACGCGACCGCCGACCTGGTCCTGGCCGCCGAGCTGACAGCGGAGGAGCTGGCGAGGCTCCGTCCCCTGCTCCCCGACTGGCTCCGGTTCGCCGGGCGCCGGTCGGCGGCGGAGGTCCGGCGGCTGGTGGATCCGGCCGGGCGCCGACCGGGCCCGGAAGTGGAGCGGTCTGGCCGCGAGGCGGGCGGAAGCCGGTCGCCCGGAGGTTCCGACGTGGTACGGGTCGCGTTGCGGACCGCGCCCGGGCCCTGGTCGGCGGAGGAGTCGGCGGAACTCCTGCGGGGGTTCCCGATGCTGCTGGCGTGCCTGGGCACGATCGACGGGTCCGACCGGGACCTGCTGCTCGCGGTGCTCGAAGACCTCGCGCCCCGGCTGCGCCCCGACGAGGCGACGGATCTCGTCCGCGCGGTCCGGGAACGACCTCCGACCGCCGGCGGTGTGCGGGGCACGGTGACGCTGCTGCGGGCGGCGGGCGCGGTGCTCACCAGGGCCGACCTGGACCGCGCCCTCGCCGATGCCCTCCTCGGGCCCGATCCGTGGCGGGGCGTCGAGCGCACCCTGCGCGATGCCTTCGACCAGCCGCCCATCCCCGGTCGCGCCCCCGACTGGAACTCCGCACTGGCGGCGGCCGCTGCGACTCCGGCGGCGCTCCGGGAGTTCCGGCACGGCTCCGGAGCGGCCACCGACGGCTCTCCGCGGCCCGGCGCGACGTCGAAGGCCACAGTGGCCGACCGTCCCGGGGCACGGCGGCCGTCCGGCGACGGGCGGGCCAGTTCACGGGACCGGCTCGATGCTCTGATCAGGATGTATCCGACCGCCGACCGCGCCGTGCGGGAGCCGTTGCTCGACTGGATGCTCGACCTCCAACCGCTCGGCGCGGCCCCGTGGACCCTGGGCGAGCGGGCCGAGCTGTCCGACGGGTCGGCGTCAGCCGGCGGGCCCCGGTCGGAGGGCGACCGTGGAGGGGAGGGCCGGCGTCGAGCGACCGGCGGGCCCTGGGCCGACGGCGGACAGGGAGTGGCCGGGCCGCGGGTCGCGCGCCGGTCCGGGGCGCGGCGGGAGCAGCTGCGGGCGGCGTTGACCGGGGCGGATCCCGGTGCGCGGCGGGCGGCCGCCGAGGAGTTGGCTGGCTGGCCGGAGCCGGCGGAGCGGCTGGCGGTGCTGCGGGAGTACCTGGCCGGGCGGGTCGACGTGCCGATCGGCCGGGCGGTCGCCGAGCTGTTGCGCGCCGTGCCCGGGGCCGAGGTGGAGGCCGCCCGGCCGGACCGGGTGGTCGACGCCGTCCGGTGCCTCGACGGTCCGGGCCGGGCGGCGCACGCCCCGCTGCTGCTCGCCTGGTGGGAACAGGGGCGGATCTCCGGAACGGACCTTCGACAGGTACCCGACGAGGTGCTCTTCGATCTGGTCGGCCCCCGGATCTCGGCCGGCGAGGTCGGACTGGCGGCGGCGGTCGCCGGCCTGCGGGTGCCGTACACCCCGGAGCGGGCCGCGCTGCGACGCCGGGTGGCGGGGTTGGCTGACACGTTCACGCTGGTGGAGGGGCCGCTGCGCTCCCCGGCGGACGGCGCGCGCGACGGGGCGGCGCTCGCGGCGTTGCGCGAGCCCCCGCACCCGGCGACCCGGCGCGAACCCACCTGGGCGGAACTGCTCGACCGGGCCGGGACCGGCGACCCCGGGGAGGTCCGCCGGGCGCTCACCCTGCTCGGCGAGGCGCACGAGGACGGCCGGGGCGGCGAGGGGCTGCCGGACCTGCTGGCCCGGCTGCTCGGGCACGGCGAGCCCCGGGTCCGGCTGCACGCGCACCGGTTGTCGCGGCGGCTGCTGGACCGGGACACATTCCTCGGGCACACCGAGCTGTTGTTGCGCGACCCGCAGCCGGCGATCGTGCGCTCGGCGGTCACGGCCCTCGGGCACGCGGGGCACCGGCCGGCGGTCCCGGTGCTGGTCGAGCTGCTGACCCACCCGCATCCGGCGGTACGGCGCGCGTCGGCCGCCGCGTTGGTGCTGGTCGGGCCGGCGGCGGTGCCCGCGCTCCGGTACGCGGCGGGGCGGGCCCGACCGGACCGGCGGGCGGTGTACACGGCGGTGCTGGACCACCTGGGGTGACCCGGAGCCGCACGCCCGGTGGGCGTAGCGTTCGCGGCAGACGATCACGGGAGGAACCACAACATGATCAGCCGTACCGACGTCGAGGCCGCCGCCACCCGGATCGCCGGCCGGGTCCGCACCACCCCCGTCGCCCGGGTCGGGGCGGGCGCGTTCGGGCCGGCACCCGAGCTGTGGCTGAAGTTGGAGTTCCTCCAGCACACCGGCTCGTTCAAGGCCCGGGGCGCGTTCAACCGGATCCTGGCGGCCGCCGGGGCGGGCACCCTGCCGGACGCGGGGGTCGTCGCGGCGTCCGGGGGCAACGCGGGGCTGGCCGTGGCCTACGCGGCGTCGACCGTGGGCGTGCCCGCCGTCGTGTACGTGCCCACCACCGCCCCCCAGGTCAAGGTCGCCAAGCTGCACAAGCTGGGCGCGACGGTCCGCCAGGTCGGCGCGGAGTACGCGGAGGCCTACGGGGCGGCCGTCGGGTACGCGGCGGACACCGGCGCGCTGTTCTGCCACGCGTACGACCAGCCGGAGATCTGCGCCGGCCAGGGCACCCTCGGCCTGGAACTCCTCGACCAGCTCGGCGGCGAACTGGACACCGTCCTGGTCGCGGTCGGCGGCGGCGGGCTGCTCGCCGGGGTGGCCGCCGCGCTGGAGGGCCGCGCCCGGGTGGTGGCGGTGGAGCCCGAGGGCATCCCGACCCTGCACGACGCCCTCGCCGCCGGCCGCCCGGTCGACGTCGCGGTGGGCGGCGTCGCGGTGGACTCCCTCGGCGCGCGCCGGATCGGGGACATCGCGTTCGACGTGGCCACCCGGACGGAGGTGACCAGTATCCTCGTGTCCGACCAGGCGATCGTCGACGCGCGCCGGCTGCTGTGGGACCGCTGCCGGGTGGTGGTCGAGCACGGTACGGCGGCGGCGCTGGCGGCGGTGGCCACGGGCGGGTACGTGCCGGCGGACGGCGAGCGGGTCGCGGTGCTGCTGTGCGGGGCGAACACGGACCCGTCCGACCTGACCTGAGCGCACGTGCCGTGGCCGGTTCACCCCGAGTTCACGAACCGGCCACTATGGAGTCCCATCCTGTCGTCATGACATCTACGGGGCTGGGTGCGGCGTGCGGCGTGCTCTGAGCGTGCTGCTGGCGGTGGTGCTGATCGGCGGGGTGGTCACCGCGGTGCTGCTGGGCCGCGACGGTGACGGGGCGTCCGGCACGACGACCGTGCACGGGGTGATCGGCTCGGAGAAGCTGCCGTTCTTCGCCGACCCCGACGTGGTGGTGGCGTTCGCGAGGCACGGCCTGACCGTGAAGGTCGACCCGCTGGGCTCGCGGGAGATGGCGAACCGCGACCCGAAGACGTACGACTTCGCGTTCCCGTCCAGCGCCCCCACCGCCGAGCGGATCGAACGCCAGATCGGCACCGGCCGGCACTACACGCCGTTCTCGTCCCCGATGGCCGTGGCCACGTTCGCGCCGGTCGCCGAGCTGCTCGCCAGCCGCAAACTCGCCGCCAAGGACCCGGCGGGACACTGGACCCTGGACATGAAGGCGTACCTGGCGGCGGCCCGCGACGGGCTGCGCTGGGGGGACATCCCGAACAGCTCGGCCGTCGCGCTGCCGTCCCGGCACGTGCTCGTCACGACCACCGCGCCGCGCGCCTCGAACTCGGCGGCCATGTACGCGGCGGTCGCCGGCTACCTCGCCAACAACGAACGGGTCCTCGGCGACGAGGCCGAGGCCAGGGCGGTGCTCGACCGGGTCGGTCCGCTGTTCCGGGACCAGGGCTACCTGGAGACGTCGAGCGGCTACCCGTTCGAGAGCTACCTCTCCCAGGGCATGGGCTACTCGCCGATGGTGTGGATCTACGAGGCGCAGTACGTCGGGGCGAAGGTGAGGCCCGAGATGGCCCTGATGTACCCGTCGCCGACCATCCTGTCCCAGCACACGGTCGTGCCCCGCACCGACGGCGGCGACAAGGTCGGCAACCTGCTCGTCAACGATCCGGAGCTGCGGAAGCTGGCCGCCCGGCACGGGTTCCGCACCCCCGACACCGGTGCCGCGCTGCCCGCGCTCACCCAGACGGTGCCGCCGCCGTCCTACGACGTGCTCGAAGCACTCCTCGACGCCCTGCAACACTGAGGACCGACCATGCGACGCACCCTCGCCCTGCTCTCCGCCATGGCGCTGCTCGCCGGCTGCACGGCCGACGAGCCCGCCGTCAAGGACGACACGCACAAGGCCGCCGCCGGCACCCTGCGCGTGCTGGCCGGCAGCGAACTGGCCGACCTGGAGCCGATCCTGGAGGACCTGAACAAGGCCACCGGGGTCAAGGTCACCCTCGACTACACCGGCACCCTCGACGGGGTCGAACAGGTCACGTCCGGGACGGCCGGCAAGGACCACCAGGCGGTGTGGTTCTCCTCCAACCGGTACCTGGAGCTGCAGTCCGGGGCGCCGGGCCGGATCGGTACCCAGACCAAGGTGATGTCCTCCCCCGTCGTGCTCGGGATCAAGCAGTCCGTGGCGAAGTCCCTGGGCTGGGACGCCAAGCGGCCCAGCTGGCAGGAGATCGCCGACGCGGCGGCGGCGAAGAGGTTCAGCTACGGGATGACCAACCCGGCCGCGTCGAACTCCGGGTTCTCCGCCCTCGTCGCGCTCGCCACCGCCCTGTCCGGCAAGGGCACCGCGCTCACCGCCGAGCAGGTCGGGCCGGTCACGCCGAAGCTGCGGCAGTTCTTCGACGCGCAGGCGCTGACCTCGGGCTCCTCGGGCTGGCTGGCCGACACGTTCACCCGGAAGGGCGGCGTGGACGGCCTCGTCAACTACGAGTCGGTGCTGCTCTCCCTCAACGCGGGCGGCAAACTGCCCGAACCCCTCACCATGGTGTACCCGGCGGACGGGGTCGTCACCGCCGACTACCCGCTGACCCTGCTGTCCGGGGCCGACGCCGAGGTGAAGGACCGCTACCAGGCCGTCGTGGACTACCTGCGCCGGCCGGAGACCCAGAAGACCCTGATGGAGCGCACGTCGCGCCGGCCCGTGGTGCCCGGGGTGGCGCTGGCCGAGCGGTTCGGCGGCGGCACGCTGTTCGAGCTGCCGTTCCCGGTGAAGCTGGACACCGCGAACGCGCTGATCGACGCCTACAACAACGTGGCCCGCCGGCCGTCGAACACGATCTACGTGCTGGACCTGTCGGGCTCCATGAACGAGGATAACCGGCTCGCCGGGCCGAAGACCGCGCTCCTGGGCCTCACCGGGGCCGACACGAGCCTGTCCGGCCGGTTCTCGGGCTTCCACCAGCGCGAACAGGTGACCCTGCTGCCGTTCTCCAGCGCGCCGCGGCCGCCGAGCACGTTCACGGTGCCGCCCGACGCGCCCGGCCCGGTCCTCGACCAGATCAAGGGGGCGGTGAACGGCTTCCAGGCCAACGGTTCCACGGCGATCTACGACGCGATGCGCGAGGCGTACCGGATCGCGCAGGCCCAGCAGGAGGCCGATCCCGGGCGGGTCACCACGATCGTGCTGCTCACCGACGGGGAGGTCACGGCGGGGGCGAGCCTGAAGGGCTTCACGGAGCAGTACCAGAAACTGCCCGCCGCCACGAAGGCCGTGCCCGTGTTCCCGGTGCTGTTCGGGGAGAGCGCCGTGGAGGAGATGCGGGCCCTGGCCGCGCTGACCGGCGGGCGGACCTTCGACGGCCGGACCGGCACCCTGTCGGCGGTGTTCAAGGAGATCCGTGGGTATCAGTAGGTACCTGCAGTCCACCCGCAACCTGGTCGGCTCGGCCCTCGGGCTGGTCGCGCTCGGCCTGCACGCGCTGTCGGTCGCCGGCCGGTACTGGCCCCTGGTCGTCGCCGGCTCCTACCTCGCCGGGGTCCTGGCCACGCCCCCGGACCGCCGGGTGGCCCTGGCCCCGGAGCCGGCGGAGGAACTGCGGACCAGCCTCGCCCGGCTCGCCGCCACCGTCGAGGAGCACGAGCAGCGGCTGCCGCTCAGCGCCCTGGAACACTTCCGCCGCACCGTCGCCATGCTCGACGCGCTGCTGAAGGTACCCGTGGACCTGGCGGCGAACCCGGAGAACTGGTTCACCGCGCACACCGTGATCCAGGTGGACCTGCCGCTGGCCGTGGGGGCGTACCTGAACCAGCCGCGCTGGCACGCCGCGCTGCCCGGGGTCCGGCCCGGCGAGATGACGCTGATCGACGAACTCGAGGCGGTCGAGTCGAAGGTCGCGGGGGTCGCGCACTCGGTCTACGAGGAGTCGGTGCGCCGCGCCGCCGACGGTACCTGATCACGCTTTGTCCTGAATAATGACACCGTGGACAGAGAAGAGGAACGACTGCGGGGCGTGCGGTGCGCGGCGGAACTGTCGGCCCGCGACGTCCGCGCCGTGGCGCTGACCTGGGTGGACAATGCCGGCGTGACCCGGGTCAAGGGCGTGCCGACCGCCCGGCTCGCGCACGCGGCCGCCTGGGGGGTGGGGGCGTCGCCCGTGTTCGACGTGTTCGGAGTCGACGACGCCACCACGACGAGCGCGCACATCGGCGGCCCCGTCGGGGACCTGCGGCTGCACCCCGACCTCGACCAGCTCACCCCGCTCGGCGCGCAGCCCGGCTGGGCGTGGGCGCCGGCCGACAAGTGGACCCAGGAGGGCGTGCCGGCCGCGTCGTGCCAGCGCGGCTTCGCCCGGCGGATGGTCGCGCGGGCCGCCGAGCGCGGGCTGACGTTCAGCATGGCGTTCGAGGTGGAGTGGTTCGTCGGCGCGCCCGACGGCACCCCAGCGTGCGCGGGCTCGGCCTACGGGATGAACCGGCTGATCGCCGTTTCCGACTACCTCGCCGACCTGCTCGAAACCCTCGACCTCCAGGGGATACCGGTGGAGCAACTGCACCCCGAGTACTCCCCCGGCCAGTTCGAGCTGTCCGTGGCCGCGACCGGTCCCGTGGCGGCCGCCGACCTGACGGTGCTCGTCCGGCAGACGATCCGCGCGGTGTCTGCGCGGCACGGGTTCGGGGCGTCGTTCGCGCCCGTCGTGGTGCCCGACCAGGTCGGCAACGGCGCGCACCTGCACTTCTCCGCGCACGCCGACGGGCGCAACCTGTTCGCCGGGGGCCCGGGGCCGCACGGGATGACCGCGCGCGGCGAGGGGCTGCTCGCGTCGGTCCTGGCCCGGGTGCCGGCGCTGGTCGCGATCGGCGCGCCCGGGGTGGCCAGTCAGCTCCGGCTGGTCCCGCAGCGCTGGGCCGGCGCGTACCAGTGCTGGGGCCGGGAGAACCGGGAGGCGGTGCTGCGGTTCGTGACCGGGCCGGTGGGCGCGCGGGAGACGGCCGCGAACGCGGAGCTGAAGTGCGTGGACGGGGCGGCGAATCCGTATCTGGTGGTGGGGGCGGTGATCGCGGCGGCGCTCGGGGGCGAGGCGGGTGCCGGCGCGGCCGCGGCCGGGGACGCGGGCTGGGGCACGCTGCCGCCCGAGGTGACCGTCGACCCGGCGACCCTGGCCGAGCCCCCGCCCCGGCTGCCCGCCTCCGTGGCCGCCGCCCTCGACGCGCTCGCCGCCGACGACGTCCTCCCGGCGGCCCTGGGCCCCGAGCTGTCCGGGGCGTTCGTCGCCGTGCACCGCGCCGAGGCGGAACTGTTCGACGGCCGGACCCGCGCGGAGATCACGGAGGCGGTCCGGTGGACGTACTGATCGACCAGCACTGCCATTCCGTCCTCGCCGACGACGACGTGGACCTGGGCCGGTGGGCCACCGAGGCCGCGCACAGCACCCTCGACAGCCAGCTCGGCCTGGCCCTGCGCCGGTGGTGCGCCCCGGTCCTGGACCTGGAGCCGCACGCCCCGCTGGCCGTCTACGCCGCCCGGCGCCGGGAGCTGGGCGGCGCCGAGGTGAACCGGCGGATGCTGGCCGCCGCCCGGCTCGACACCCTGCTCGTGGACACCGGGCTGGACACCCCGGGGCTGCTGCCGCTCGCGGAGTTCGGCCGGCTGGCCCCGGTCCGGGAGGTGGTCCGGCTGGAGCACGTGGCGGAACGCGCGACCGGGGACTGGTCCGAGGCCCTGCACGCCGCGACGAGGAACGCGGTGGCAGTGAAGTCCATCGCCGCGTACCGGTGCGGGCTCGATCTCGATCCCCGGCGGCCCTCGGCGGGTGACGTGCGGCGGGCCCTCGCCGGGCACGCGGGCCGGCTGACCGATCCGGTTCTGGTCCGGCACCTGTTGTGGCTGGCCGTGGACCTGGGGCTGCCGATCCAGCTGCACACCGGGTTCGGGGACGACGACGTGCCGCTGGCGCGCGCCGATCCGGCCCTGCTCCAGCCGTGGCTCGCGGCGGTCGAGCCCTCGGGCGTGCCGGTGGTCCTGCTGCACTGCTACCCGTTCCACCGGCAGGCCGGCTGGCTGGCCCAGGTGTTCGGCAACGTGTACGCGGACGTGGGCCTCACGGTCGGCCAGCTCGGCACCCGGGCCACGGCGGTGCTGGGCGAGTTCTGCGAGCTGGCCCCGTTCGACCGGCTGCTGTTCTCCACGGACGCCTTCGGGCTCGCGGAGCTCTACGTGGTCGGGGCGGCCCAGTTCCGGCACTCCTGGCGGCTCCTGGTGGACGGCTGGCTGGCCGACGGGGCGCTGTCGCCCGCCGACGCGGCCGCGATCGGCACCCGGGTCGGCGCGGACAACGCCCGCCGGCTGTACGGGCTGGGGCAACCCGACCCGCCGCCCGTCAGCATGAATGAATAGTCCCAATTTAGCGAAATCCCCAATTTTGAGATGTCAGTAATTCAATACTTTGCCCTGAACCACTGTCGAGATTCAGGAGGCAGAGATGCGAAGAATCCTCATCGCGATCGGCGCGGCGCTCGCCGCGCTGGCCGTCTTTCCGGTCACGGCGCACGCCGAACCCGGTACCGGCCGGCACTGCGCCGTGCAGCTCACCCAGGACGGACCGCGGCACCAGTGCTTCGGCACGTTCCGGCAGGCCATCGCGTTCGGCACCGACGGGGCGATCACCAGCGCGCCCGACGCCACGGCCGCCGCGACCGACCCGGGGTTCCAGGCGGAGGTGGAACACCCGGCGACCCGCGCGGCGAACGTGCTGATCGGGATCGAGTACGACGCGACGAACTTCGGCGGCAACACCTTCTCGGTGTTCCGCACCGCCGCCTGCACCGGGCCCACCAACGACGTCGACAAGCAGATCGCCGACCTCGACGTGATCGGCTGGAACGACAAGGTGTCCTCGTTCCGGACCTACAACAACTGCATCGCCGACCACTACTACCTGGCCAACTTCGCCGGCGTGCACACCGGGTACCTCGGCTCGTCGGCGACCATGCCGGTCATCGGCGGCACCAACATGAACGACAACGCCCGCTCCATCCGCTGGAGCTGACCGTCCTCGATGGACCGGCCCGCGACGGGAGCCACCCGTCGCGGGGCCGG
>NZ_JAQZSH010000038.1:0-49612 GCF_053902585.1 Longispora urticae | reverse complement strand
TTCGGTGAGCTGGGCGCGCAGCGGGTCGGGATCAGCCCGGACACCGTGGGGAAGCAGCGGGAGTTCGCCGACAAGCACGCGTTCGACTATCCGTTGCTGTCGGACGTGGGCGGCCTGGTCGCGGCGGCCTACGGGGTGAAGCGCAATATCTCGATCCTGCCGGTCAAGCGGCAGACGTTCGTGATCGGCAAGGACGGCCGGATCATCGACGTGGTCAAGAGCGAGGTGCGGATGAACGTGCACGCCGACCGGGCGCTCGAGGCGTTGCGAGCCTCGGGGCGATAGAGCCCGGTCGTACGCACGTACTCAGGCGGCCTCGACCCTCGCGGGGGAGGTGGCCGGCCGGGTGCGTGCCCTGCTGATCAGCGCGTCCACGGACAGTGCGCCGGGGCCGACGATCGCGATCAGGAGGAACGCCCAGGCGAACAGGGCGGACAGTTCACCGCCGTTCTGCAGCGGGTGCAGCGCGACCTCCTGGTGCACGACGAAGTAGGCGTACGCCATCGAGCCCGAGCAGATCAGGGCGGCGATCCGGGTACCGAGGCCGAGCAGCACCAGGATGCCGCCAACCAGTTGGATGACGGCCGCGTACCAGCCGGGCCACGATCCCGAGGGGACGGTGCCCCCCTGGCCCATGGCGCCGCCGAACACCCCGAAGAGCGACGAGGCTCCGTGGCTGGCGAAGAGTAGTCCTACCACCACGCGGAAGAGACTGTGGACAGTTCCTTGCAATTTGGCTAGTGAGTCCATATCGCCATGTTTGTAGGGACGCCAAGGTCAAGTCAATGAAAATGGCCCACAAGTTCTTAGGGTTACCTAACTCTCACACTCAGTCGGGCCCGTTCGACGGCCACCACGCCCAGGACGAGCAGGTCGACCAGGACGCCGAACACCGTCCCGAACTGCGACAACATGGCATCCAACAGCTGGGTGACCAGGAGGTCCAGCAGGATCGCGCGGTGGAACCAGGCGAACGCGCCCGCCCGGTCCCGGCGTAGCCGCAGGAGTCCGATCAGGATGAAACCGGCCGAGGCCATCGCGCTGACGCTCATGATCGTGGCGAGGATCTCATCGGAGTTGGCCACCAGCTCCTTGGGGAACAGGACCAGCGCGAACAGGGTCGCGGCGGCGGTCAGTACGCCACCGATCACCTGGAGTACCAGAAGCGCGACAGTGAGTATGGTGGCCGTCCGGCTGGCCAGGATCCGGTGCGCGCGGGTCACGAGGGAGCGCGCGACGCGGTGTCCGAGGTCGTCGGCCCCGTCGGGGAGCGCGGCCAGCAGGGCGGTCGTCGCGGGGGTGGCCGGGAGGCCGGCGGCGGCGCGGAGGTGCGCGTCGGCCTCGGCCCTGCGGTGCGGGCTCAGACCGGCGGTCACCCCGGACACGGCCTGGAAGACGGCTCCGGCGAGGTGCTCGCCCGCGCGGAGCGGACGGCTGTGCAGCAGATGGGTGCCGAGGAGGAACAGGATGACCGTGGCGTAGATGATCGCGGCGGCCGGCCGGAAGAAGTAGTCGTTGTCCCGGGTCACGAACTTGCCGACCTCGTCGATGAACAGGCCGAAGCCGATCCCGCCGACCACCGCCGTCGCGGGGCGCACGATGGCGCCGATGAAGGACAGGTGCAGGAGCATGGCCAGCGCCATCAGCAGGCCGCCCCACAGGACGTGCGCGATGTGCAGGCGGCTGCCGCCGACGCTCGGGTAGCCGGCGGCGGCGAGTCCGCCCCGGGTGAGCAGGACCGTCGCGACGGCCGTGACCACGAAGGCCGTGAGGAGCGGGACCGCGTGCGGGTCGCGGGGGAGCCCCCACCGGAGGAACGGCTGCCGCTGCATCGGCTGATTATCCCTTTTGGTACCGGGGAGGCGGCGCACATTCCCGGACGCGACGGGTGTTGTCGAGCAGTAGCATGTGATGTACTACCAACCATGCTCGACACCTATCTCGCCGCCTCCGCGCGCACCGGCAGGTTCACCTACGGCGCGCCCCGGGCGGTCTCCGTCTCCGCCGACGGCTCCCGACTCCTCCTGCTCCGCTCCACCGGCCCCACCGACCCGGTCGAGCGGCTGTGGACCGTGGACGTGGCGTCCGGTGCCGAGCACCTCGCCGCCGACCCGCTCGCCCTCTTCGGCGGCCCGGTCACCCTGGACGACCTGCCCCGGGCGGAGCGCGAGCTGCGCGAACGGGTCCGGCTGTGGGCGCCGGGCATCGGGTCGTACGCGGCGACGGCCGACCACGCGACCGTGGTGTTCGTCCTGGGCGGCCGGCTGTTCCGGGTCACCCGGACGGCCACCGGCTCCGCGCCCGGCCCGGCCACCGCCAGCACCGGTTCTCACAGCGCGACCGCCGGCACCGACGGCGGAGCCGCCCCCGACACCGACCGGGGCGACCCCGGAGCCGTCCGGACGACGGTCGACGAGCTCCCCGTAGCCGGCCCCGCCTTCGACCCCCGCCCGCACGCCGACCGCGTCGCCTACGTCGCGGGCGACGCCGTGCACGTCACCGGCATCGGCCGGATCACCCCCGCCGACGGCGGCACCTGGGGTCGCGCCGAGTTCAACGCCGCCGAGGAGCTCGGCCGCACCCGGGGCCACTGGTGGCTCCCCGGCGGCGACGCCCTCCTGGTCACCCGGGTGGACGACTCCGCCCTGGTCCGCCGGCACCTCGGAGACCCGGCCCGCCCGGAGGTCACCCCTGTCGCGCAGGCGTACCCGAGGGCGGGCGGGCCCAACGCCGACGTCGAGCTGTACCTCGTCCGGCTCAACGGGCTGACCACGCCGGTGGGCTGGGACCGGGAGGCGTACCCCTATCTGACCGACGTCGACGCCGGGGAACGCCCGGTCATCACGGTGTACGACCGGCTGCAGCAGCACTGCCTCCTGCTCGCCGTCGACCCGGTGACCGGGGCGACCGAGCACCTCGCCGGGTTCGCCGACGAGCACTGGCTGGAGGCCGTCCCGGGCACCCCGTGCCTGCTGGACGACGGCCGAGTGCTGTCCACCGTGGAGGAGGACACCCGGTCGCTGGCCGTGGACGGGGTCGTGATCACCCCGCCGGACCTGTACGTGCGCCGCCTCGTCGGGCACCACGCCGGCGGCCTGCTGGTCGAGGCCGGCGACGGGGACCCGGCCGAGCAGCACCTCTACGTCGTCCAGCTCGACGGGGGCGCGAAACGGCTGACCCCCGAGCCGGGTACGCACAGCGCGGTCGTCGGCGGCGGCACCCTCGTCACGACCAGCGCCACCCTCGGCGGCATCCGGCGGACCGTCAACGGCCGGCACCTGACCGACGTGTCCGACCCGCTGCCGCACCTCGGCCGCCCGGTCCTCGCCCGGGTCACCGAGCACGGCCTGCCCACCGCCGTCGTCTACCCGCGCGGGCACGTCGCCGGCCGCCCCCTCCCGGTGCTCCTCGACGTGTACGGCGGCCCCGGCGCGCAGGTCATCACCCACAACCCGCGGGTGTGGGCGGCCAAGCAGTGGTGGGCCGACCAGGGCTTCCTCGTGGTGACCGTCGACAACCGGGGCACCCCGAACGTGTCGCCCGACTTCACCCGGGCCGTGTTCCGCCGGTTCTCCCAGGTGGTGCTCGACGACCAGGTCGCCGCGCTGGCCGCCCTCGCCGACCGGCACCCGGACCTCGACACCACCAGGGTCGGGGTGCGCGGCTGGTCCTTCGGTGGCTATCTCGCGGCCCTGGCGGTGCTGCGCCGGCCCGACGTGTTCCACGCGGCCTCGGCCGGGGCGCCGCCGACGGACTTCCGGGAGTACGACACCGCGTACACGGAAAGGTATCTGGGGTTGCCCGCCGAGAACCCGGACGGCTACGCGGCCGACGCGCTGCTCGCCGACGCCCCGAACCTGACCCGGCCCCTGCTGCTCATCCACGGACTGGCCGACGACAACGTGCACCCGCTGCACTCGCTGCGGCTGTCGGAGGCGCTGACGGCGGCGGCCCGGCCGCACTCGGTGGTCACGGTTCCGGGCCTGAGCCACATGACGCCCGACGGGGTGGGCGAGCGGCTGTCGGCGATCGAACTCGACTTCCTGCGGGCACATCTGCGGCCCTGACCCGGGAGCGGGTGGGCGCGGAGAAAAAGGTGGGGGTCCGCCCCCATGCGCGGCGCGCCCACCCACGCCACGCTGGGGGTGTGCTGGTCTTCCGTGTTCTCGGTCCCGTGGCCGTGTGCGTGGGCGGCGGTGGTCCCTCGGGGACCGTCGCCGCCCAGCAGCGCGCCCTCCTCGCCGCGCTCCTGCTCCGCCCCGACGAATGGGTGAGCGCGGGCCGGCTCGTCGACGTCCTGTGGCCGACCCACGCCCCGCGCAACCCCCAGCGCCGGCTGTCCGGGCACGTGTTCCGGCTCAGGGCCGTGCTGGAGGCCCTGACGGGAGACCCGAGAATCGAGAGCCAACCAGGGGGGTACCGGCTGCGCCTGCGCCCCGGCCAGCTCGACCTGCACGCCTTCGAGGACCTGGCCGAACGCGGCCGGCGCGCCTACATCGCCGACGACCCCGACATGGCGGCGCTCCTGCTGACGGAGGCGCTGGCCGTGTGGCGCGGGGAACCCTACGAGGACGCGCCGCCCGGGCTGGTCGAGCGTGCGGTCAGGGCCCTGCGGGAGCGGCGGCTCACCGTGCACGAGCAGCTCGTCGAGGCGGAGCTGGCCCGGGGCCGGGCGGAGGCCGTCGTGCCCCTGGTGCAGGGGCTGCTGCTCGACGCGCCCCGTCGGGAGCGGCTGTGGACCCAGCTGATCACCGCGTACGGGCGGTTGGAGCGGCGGGCGGACGCGCTGGCGGCGTACCAGCAGGCGAATCTGGTGCTGCCCCGGCCGGGGCCGCAGCTGCAGGCGGCGCACCGGTTGGTGCAGCGGCCGTGACGGGGGCGGGCCGCGGCCGAAACGGCTGCGGCCCGCCGCGGCGGGGTCGCCGGACGGGCCGCAGCCGCAAGGGGTGGTGCTACGCCACCGCGATGGCGACGTCGATGTTGCCCCGGGTCGCGTTGGAGTACGGGCACACCTGGTGCGCCTTCGCCACCAGCGCCTCGGCCTGCTCGGCCGGCACGCCCGGCAGGGAGGTGGTGAGCGCCACGGTCAGGCCGAAGCCGCCCGCGCCGTTCGCCCCGAGCCCGACCTCGGCCGCCACGGACGAGCCGTCGATCGCGACGCCCGCCTTGCCGGCGACGAGCCGCAGCGCCGAGTGGAAGCACGCCGCGTAGCCGGCCGCGAAGAGCTGCTCGGGGTTGGTGGCGCCGCCGGGGCCGCCGAGCTCCTTCGGGGTGGCGACCTGGGTGTCGAGCAGGCCGTCCGCGGTGCGGACCTGGCCGTCCCGGCCGCCGGTCGAGACTGCCTCGGTGGTGTAGAGAACCTTCACGTGTTCCTCCGCTGGATCTTGTCGGTGAGGCGGGTCAGGGTGTCGCGCAGTTCGGCCAGCTCGTCGCCGGCCAGGTCGGTGCCGCAGAACAGTCGGCCGGGGATCTCCTCGGCCTTCTCCCGCAGCGCCACGCCCCGGGTGGTCAGCGAGACGGTCACGGACCGTTCGTCCTCGGGGCTGCGCTCGCGGGTCAGCAGGTCGGCCGCCTCCAGCCGCTTCAGCAGCGGAGAGAGGGTGCCGGAGTCGAGCCGCAGTTCCGCGCCGAGCTCCTTGACCGTGCGGGCGTCGCGTTCCCAGAGCACGAGCATCACCAGGTACTGCGGGTAGGTGAGGCCCAGCTCGTCGAGCAACGGCCGGTAGAGCGCCGTGACGGCCCGGGAGGCCGAGTAGAGCGCGAAGCACAGTTGGTGCCGGAGCTCGAGTTCCATGCCGCTAACGGTAGTGCCCAATTAAGTTGTGCACAACCGATACGGAGCGTGAGCTGGGGCACTGGACGTGACCTGGGACACATCGGTAAGCGGCGGAACAAGCGGCGGATTCGCAACGGACATAAGCCATCGGCGCTGGTCGAAGGGTTCTGCCGGGCGGGGGTCGGCGAATAACCGGGCGGAACTGTCGTACCCGGCCGGTAGATTCCGCCGGGTGTCCAACCAACCACCGCCGACCGTCGGGCCCGCGGAGCCCACCCTGGCCCCGGCCGCCGTCTCCCTGGCCCCGGTCAGCGCCCTGCACCCCGCCGCCGTGCTGCTCGCCGACATCGACGCGGCCTGGGCGGAGGCGGACCGGGTCCGCCGCGCCGCCCGCCGCCGTCCGCTTCAGAGGCAGGCGTCCGCCGGGCAGCGCCCCCGCTCCACATAGGTCTCCCGGAAGTCCGCGACCGCCGCGCGGACCTCCGCCGGCGCGTTCGTCCGGTCCAGCGCGTCCGCCGCCGCCGCGAAGCACTCCCGCGCCGCCCGCGCCATCGCCGGGGTCGACAGGCCGTGCCGGGCCGCCGACTGCCAGGCCCCGCGCACCTCCTCGGTCGCCGCCATCGCCGCGGCCGCCGCGACCGGGTCGTCCATCAGGGCGGACACCACTCCGAGGGGTACGAGCCAGCCGTCACCCCGCTGCGCGTCGATCATCCGCAGCTCCAGGTAGCCCCGGGCCCGGACCGGCGGGAACAGGGTGCTCAGGTGGTAGTCGAGATCGTCGAGCCCCGGCGCGCGAGTACCCGGCGACTGGATCCACTGCCGGAACGTCAACCCCTGCGGCACCCGCCACACCCCGCTGCCGTCCCGCACGCACATCACGGGCGCGTCGAGGACATAGCGCGCGTACGCCGAGCGCAGGTCCTCGCCCGCCCGCAGCGTCACCGGCCGGGTCCGGGCCGGGTCGAGCGCGTCCCACACCGCCCACCGGGTCGACTTCCAGCCGGTCGGCCGGCCCTCGCGCAGCGGCGAGTTGGCGAACGCCGCCACCAGCACCGGGCCCAGGGCGTGCGCGAGCCGCCACCGGTCGCCGCCGCTGCCCGGGCCCGCGTCCACGCACACCTGCACGGAGGCCGTCGAGCACATCATGAGCTGGCCGGCGGGGGAGAACGGCGCGAAGTACTCGGCCATCGCCCGGTAGCGGGGGGCGTCCAGGATCCGGCGCGGCGGGCGGACCGGGTCCAGTCCGTACCCGATGAGCTCCAGGTTGTTGGTGTGGGCCGCCTCGCGCAGGATCCGCAGGTCGGCGACGGTGTCGGCCACGCAGCCGGCCAGGCCGAGGCCCGCGGCGGAGCTCAGTTCCAGCTGCCCGCCCGGTTCGCAGGTAAGCTGGCCGCCACCGGGTAGTTCGCCGCAGTCCCGCACGGTCTGCCGCACCCGGTCGAGGGGCACGGGGGCCGCCGGATCGGCGGCGTCGCGCACGAGCCATTCGAGCTCCACCCCGAGCCTCTCCACGGGGCCGGTCCGCAGACTGACGGCGGACACGTGGGACATCGCCAGGTCGATCGTGAGTTGCATATCCGTCATTTCGGTCTCCTCCCGATCGTGCACTGTAGGGAGTCTGGCACATCCACCAGCCGCTTTCGGAAATTGTCGGGGGCGGCGGTTAGCCTGCGGTGTCCCGTCAGTGGAGAGGAAACATCCGGATGGCTTGGCTGACCGCCGCAGGCGGCTACGAGGTGACCCTGCGCGAGGGTTCGATTGTGTCCCGCAACGCCGCTGGCAAGGAGCTGCGCACCCTGCCCAAGACGTTGCGCGACGACCCGGCCGTGGTCGGGTTGCGGCAGCTCACCGAGTGGTTCACCCGGCACGAGACGGAGTGCCGCGCCGACGTCGAGCGGTGGATGATCCGGTCCCTGCCCGTCCCGGCGACGCTGCTCGCCCAGGTCTGGGCCGACGAGACCTGGCGCGCCACGCTCACCGACCTCGTCGTCGCCGTGCTCGACCAGAATGGACAGTGGGACCCCGAGGAGGTCGGCTTCCTCCGGCACGCCGACGAGGCGGGGATCGGGGTCGTCACCCTCGACGGCGAGACCGTCCGGCTGCCGTGCGAGCGGGTCCTGATCCCGCACCCGGTGACGCTGACGGAGCTGGACGACCTGCGGGAGTTCTCCGCCGACCTCGGCGGCACCCAGACCGTCGCCCAGCTGTTCCGCGAGACCTGGACCCGCCCCGCCGACCTGGATCCGCTGGCCACCGCCGTGGACACCTACTCCGGCGGCCGGTTCGAGCAGCTCCGGCACCTGATGGCCCGCGCCGCCTCCCAGGGCTACCCCGTCCGCGGCGGCTACGCGGTCTGCCGCGTCGTCGAGGGCGGCGACATCATCGAGGCCCGGTCCTGGATCGGCTCCGACGACCCGTACTACGAGACGGAGACCGGCGACCTGGTCTTCGTCGGCCCCAGCGGCAAGGCACTGCCGGTCTCCGAGGTCGGCCCGGTCACCTGGTCCGAGGGCATGCGGATGGCCGCCGCCCTGTACGCGGGCCGCACCGTCGAGAAGAACGAAACGGAGTCCTAGAACATGCGCAGCGCCCACCTGTTGGACGCGGGAGCCGTCCTGCCCCTCGGCGCGTCCGTCGACGCCGAGGACACGGTCGACACCCTGACCGCCCGCGCGTACCGGCACCCGGCCTTCGGCGACCGGACCGTGGTGCGGCTGGTCCCCGGCACGCTCGGCGGTGCCGAGGACCTGACCATGGACTTCCTCGGTTTCCAGGCACCGTCCACTGTGGCCGAAGTCGGGATCGTCCGGCAACGCGCCCTCGGGTTCCCCGCCTGGGCCCTCGTCAACGACCCGGCGAACGGGCACCACGCGCTCGCCCTGGTCAAGGAGATCGAGAAGCTGGCCCGGATGGCCGGCTCCCGGGTCGGCCCCGCCAAGGACGGCTTCGACGCCCTCGGCCAGAAGCTCGCCCTCGCCGTCCCGCACTTCCTCCCGACGTACTACGAGCAGGCCGGCCGCGCGTTCCTGGCCGCCGAGTCCTCCTCGTACGCGGCGATCATGTTCGGCAAGGCCCGCGAGGCCGAACGGGTCTACGCGCTGACCATCGAGGAGGAGCGCCAGCACGCGGTGTTCCTGGAGTTCGCGCTGGGCGGCGCGCTGAGCGCAAAGGCGCTGTCGGCGCACGCCCGCGACCTGGCGGCCCGCAGCACCCCGCTGGAGGCGTTCACCCGGTTCCGCCGGCTGTGCGTCGAGCGCACCCTGGGCGGCCTCCCGCCGTACGCGGCGATGCACACCGACCTGCGCCGGCTCGCCAAGGCCGCCGGGCTCGCCCTCGACGAGGTGGACGAGGAGGTCCTCGGCGAGCTGATCGCCGCGCCGGCCACCACGAAGGCCCCGGAGTCGTTCTGGGCGGCGTACCGGTCGACGCTGGCCCGCCTGGCGTCCCGCGACCCCGCACTGCGCGGCAAGCTGCTCGGCATGACCGTCACCAACTGTGACGACGCCGTCTGGATCTCCATCCTGGAGGAGGCCGGGGCCACCGACGCGCTCACCGGCGACGCCGCCCCCGAGGCCTCCTCGCCCGACGGGCCGGCCGGCTGGCTGACCCGGTTCGCGGCCCACCGCTCCCGGCGGTACTGGCGCCGCCGCCCCCGGCAGGCCGCCCTGCTGTCCCTCGTCGAACGGATGGCCCCCCGGCTCGCCGCCGACGCGGTCGCCGTCACCCTCGGCAGCGGCCACGAGATCGAGCTGGACCTGCTCGACGTGTGCCTCGCCCACGGCGTGCCCGTCACCGACCCGGCCCGCGAGGGCCAGTGGAACCTCCGGGTGGACGACTGGCTGTCCGACGAGACCGAGGGCCGCCGCGACCTGGTCGCCGTCGCCCGCGACCCCCGGTTCCTGCCCGCGCTGTCCGCCGGCCTGGAGAACGACCTGCGCGGCCGCGGCGGCGGCAGGGCCTCCGTCGACAAGGTGCACCGGGCCCTCGCGGCCCCCGGACTGCGGCTGGCCGCCGAGAGCTGGCTCGCCGGGTTCGCCGACGGGCTGGGCGGCCACGGGCTGCCGACCCTGTCCGCGCAGCTCGACCGGCTCGCCGGGCTCGCGTGCGCCGAGGGCTTCGCCGTGCACCCCGACGCGGCCCGGCGGATCGTGGACCACCCGCTCGGCCCCGTGCTGGGGCGCACCCTGCGGGCGGGCGTGCTCGACGAGTACGGCTGGCCGGCCCTCGACGAGGCCGTCGCCCTGGCCACCACCGGCCCCGACGACGACACCGACCTGCGGCTCACCCCGCAGTGGCCGCACCTGATCGTGTCCCGCGACGACTCGCCCGTCGTGCGGGTCGTCGGCCCCGACGGCATCGAGCTCGAACACCACACCCGGATCCCCGCCGACCAGCGCCGCTGGATGTGGCGGCTCGTCCTGCGGTACGTGGACGGCCAGCTCCTGGTCTGCTGGGACCGGGGCCCCGACCGCGCGGGCTACTGGTCGGCCACCCCCGACGACGTGTTCATCGCCCCCGACGACGCCTTCGAGCACGACATGTGGTCCCTGCCCATGGCGGGCGGCGGGCGCGTCACCGGCAAACGCCCGCTGCACCCCGGCGACCGGTCGGGCAAGGCGGGCGGCATCCTCGCCTCCGACGGCCGGTCCCACTGGTTGCAGCGCAGCGTCGAGGACGGCGTCGCCTGGTTCGAGCTCGACCCGCGCACCGGCGACCTGGGCCGGGCCTCGCTGCCGGCCTTCTTCGAGGACGGCGCGCGCGACGGGGAACTCCTGGTCCGGCACCTGTGCCGGCTCTACCCGGCCCCCGGCGCGCACCTCGGCCCGCTCGGCGGCGCGGACGGCCTCGCGGGCTGGCGGGTCCGGCAGGCCGCCGACGGCGGGTTCACCGGCGAGGGCCCCGACGGCCGGTCGTTCACGATGGCCCCGGGCGTGGGCCCGCTCGGCCTGCGTCCCACGCCGGGCCGCCTCGCCGGCCAGCCCGGCGGGGCGCTGCTCTTCCCCGGCTCCGACGTCCCCGTCGGCCTGCTGCGCGAAGGCCACTCCATGAACAACGGGCACACCGCGGTGCTGGCCGACGGTTTCACCGTCGCGACGTACCCGGCCAGCGAGCGCCGGCCCATGTTCGCGGCGGGCACCCCCTACCTGCCCCCGGTGAACTACTGGCACCACTTCCGGCCCCGGGACGAGGCGGGCTCCGCCGCGCTCCGGGCGCTCACCGACGAACAGGCCACCGAGCTGCTCACCGGCGCGGTCGGGCTGGAGCCGGCCCAGGTCGCCGAGCTGGTCGGCCGGGTGCTCCCGGGGGTCACCCACCCCGAGCTCGTCGCCGGGATCGCCGGCGTCGTGCGGGTCGCGGCGGGCCAGGCGGCCACGCTCGGTGCCTACTGCGCGATCCTGGAGGGCCGCGAGCTGCCCGACGACGCGGAGTCGGAGGCGGCGGCGGGTCCCTACCCGGACGACACGTTGCAGACGGCCCTGTCCGGGCTCATCCGGTACTGCTACAACCAGCAGTACAGCGTCGCGCGGTTCGTGGAGTGGGCCGGGCAGGTGCTCACCGGAGAACCCGCCCCGGCGCTGCCCCTGCCGAGCGGGGACCTCGACTGGTTCGACGTGTTCGGGCTGCTCCCCGGCATCCTGTACCGGGCGGCGCTGCCCACCACCCCGGAGGCGCGCCGGCACACCCTGCTCGCCTTCGTCGAACACTGCGCGCAGGTCGGCCTGCTCGCCCCGGGCAGCCGGCTCCGCCGGGTCACCGTGGTCCCCGACGAGGGCGTCGCGCTCGCCAAGTCGCAGGTGCTCACCCTGGGCAATGGTCGGGGCGTCGTCCTGCGCGGGGACTCCGACGACGCCGAGGTGCTGGAGTTCAGCCCGGACGGCACGTTCGGCGCCATCCCCGGTACCCGGATCACCAAGGAATGGATCTTCACCGACGGCCGGATCGACGCGACCAGCGTGACCGCTTACGTCGCGGCGCTGCGCGAGCACGGCCCCGTGGCCTGGGACCCGGCGCGGGTCGACGCGCTGTCGGTCGCGGCCGGGATCAGCCGGGCCGAGGCGGCCGTGGCCCTCAGCGGCATCGACAGCGAGGCCCTGAAGGAGCTCGTGGTCGAGGGCCTCACCGAGGTCGACCTGTCGACCGGCTACGACACCTGGAACCGGGGGACTCTGGGCCTGCGGTTCACCGAGGCGTTCGGCCTGCTGCTGCCGGAGGACCCGACCGCCCTGGTCACCACCGGTCCCGACATCGCGCGGTTCGCCGCGTGGGCCGTGGCCCGCAACGGCGTCCGCACCCCGGTCCCCGACGCGCTGATCACGCGGCTGATGAAGTCCCGGCAGTACTACCGGCCGCAGGCCTCCGAGCTGCTGCACGGCATCTCCAACGCCGACACGTGCCGCTGGCTGGCCGGACCGGTCGACGACATCGACGCCGGCGACCTCGTGACCTCCCTGGCCCGGGTGCTGCCCTGGCTGGCCCACGAGCTGCCCGCCGACGATCCGGTGCAGGCCCTGCTGCCGGTCGCCGTCGACCGGGTCCGCGCCCTGCTGGCCCACCCCGGGCTCACCCTCCAGTGTGGGCACATCGACCCGAAGAAGATCCCGAAGCTGGCCGAACAGCTCGGCGTCACGGTCACCACCACCGCCGAGGGCGACCGGATCGGCCCGTTGCTCGTGCCGGCGGAGTCCGGCTGGCGGCCGGTCCGGCTGTTCCCGGCGCAGCTCACCGGGCTCGGCGACCCCGTCCTGGACCTGATCTGGTCCGAGGTCGGCGCCACGGACCTCGTCACCGCGCTCCGCGGCCTGCTCGACGGCCGGGTCGGTCGGACCCTCGGCGGGCTGCGGGCCGCGACGGAGGGCGAACCGCACAACCCCGCCGACGTGGTGCCCGCCCTGGTCGAGGAGGTCAGCGCCACCCACGGGCTCGGTGCCGACGCCGCGACGCTGTACCTGCAGCTCCTGGCCCTGCCCAACCCCACGGACCGCAACATCACCCAGTGGAACGGCTGGAAGCCCGCCCGGACCAAGAAGGCCCGCGCCGAACTGGCCGCCACCGACCTCGTGGTCGAGGGCAAGCGGAGCCGGGCCGGCCGGTCGCTGTTCCTGCCCGGCGGCTGGCTGGAGCTCAAGGCCCCGAACCTGCCGATGGAGGCGTGGAAGAAGGGGCTGCTGCTCACCGACCAGGCCGGCGAGTGGTTCCTGGGCATGATGGTCCCGGCCGTCCCGCTGACCGAACTCTTCACCGTCGCCTGGCAGCGGGTCCGCCAGGGCGACGGCCCCCGCTTCGACGAGCTCATCACCGAAAGGCGCCGCCGACCGTGACCGACACCCTCACCCACCGCCGCCAGGTCGAACCGGCCGAGGACGCGCACGCCGCCGAGCTGGCCTTCCTCGCCGGGTACGACGACGGGCCCCGGCCGCCCGGCTGGCGGTTGACCCCGCGCGCGGTGGTCACGTTCATCGTCGGCAGCGAGGGTCGCGAGCTGAAACTCCCGGAGCCCGGCCCCGGTCTCCCGGACCGGCTCGTGATCAGCGCCAAGTTCGTCGGCGAGCGCGCGCTGGTCGAGCGGTGCGTCGTCACCCTCGCCGGCGAGCGCGGCCTGCTGCTGGTCGGCGAGCCGGGCACCGCGAAGTCCATGCTGTCCGAACTGCTCGCCGCCGCCGTGTGCGGCACCAGCGAACTCGTCGTACAGGGCACCGCCGGCACCACGGAGGACCAGCTGCGCTACGGCTGGAACTACGCGATGCTGCTCGCCCACGGGCCCAGCCCCGAGGCGCTGGTGGCCTCGCCGGTGCTCCGCGCGATGCGGACCGGCGCGGTGGCCCGGATCGAGGAGGTGACCCGGTGCCTCCCCGAGGTGCAGGACGCCCTCGTGTCCCTGCTGTCGGACCGGCGGATCGCCGTGCCGGAACTGGCGGGTACCGGGGACGCCACCGTGCACGCGGCGCCCGGCTTCACGCTGATCGCCACGGCCAACCTGCGCGACCGGGGCGTCTCCGAGATGTCGGCCGCCCTCAAGCGCCGGTTCAACTTCGAGACCGTCGGGCCGATCGGTGACCTGGCCGCCGAGACCGAGCTGGTCCGCAGGCAGGCCACGGCCGCGCTGGCCCGGGCCGCGACGCCGTTCGCGATCGACGCGGCGGTGCTCGAGGTGCTGGTCACCGCGTTCCGGGACCTGCGGGGCGGGCGCTCCGTCGAGGGCTGGGACGTGCAGAAACCCTCGACCGTGATGAGTACCGCCGAGGCCGTCGCCGTGGCCACCTCGCTGGGGCTGGCCGCCGCGTACTTCCCCGGTGACCGCGACGTCCTCTCCCTGCTGCCCGGCCACCTGCTCGGCGTGGTCCGCAAGGACGACCCGGCCGACGGCGCGACCCTGCTGGGGTACTGGGACGGGGCCGTCCGGCGGCGCGCCGAGGACGGGGCGCGGCTGTGGCGGCGACTGTGGGAGCTGCGCGATGTCCTCGTCGACTGACGACCCGGGTCGCGGGCCGATCGACGGTGGGGCCGGTCTGTCCGGTCTGGACGGAACGCTGATCGGGGAGCCCGGGCGGGCCGTCGCCGAACTGGCCGGGAGCACGGTGCCGCACCTGATCGGGGTGCGGCACCACTCGCCGGCCCTCGCGGCGGTCCTCCCGGCCCTCCTCGACGCCGCCGACCCCGACGTCCTCCTCCTCGAACTGCCCCCGGAGCTCGGCGGCTGGATCCCGTGGCTCGCCGACCCGGGCACCGTCGCCCCGGTCGCGCTGGCCGGGGTCGTCGGCGACGCCCCGCCGGCCTTCTACCCGTTCGCGGACTTCTCCCCGGAGCTGGCCGCGATCCGGTGGGCCGCCCGGCGCGGCGTCCCCGTCGTGCCCTGCGACCTGCCGCTCGCCGACCCCGCCTGGCGGACCGGAGAGGACCGCGACGGGCCCGATCCGGTGCTGGCCACCGCCCTGCGGGACGCGGCGACCGGCCGGCCCGGCGACGACATGTGGGACCGGACCGTCGAGGCCCGCGCCCCCGGTGCCGACCCCGAGGAGGTGCGCCGGGCGGCGCTGCTCGTCGGCTGGGCGCTGCGGAGCGACGCGGCGCGCGGGGGCGGGGTCTCGGCCCTCGACCTGCGCCGCGAGGCCTGGATGCGGCGTGTCCTGGCCGGGGCGCTCGCGGGCGGAGAAGCCCCGGAGGGGACGACCGGCGGGACCGGCGCCGCTTCGGGTCGTGACGCGGGTGTGCCCGGTGCCGCCCGGATCGCCGGCGCGGGCGCGGCCGGTGCTGCGGTTGCCGCCGGGCCGGCCGCCGCCTCCGACCGGCGGGACGCCGCTGACCGGGGCGCGGACGGGGCGGAAGCCGGCGACAACGACGTGCCCAGGCGGGTCACCATGCTGGTCGGGGCCTTCCACGCCCCGGCGCTGTACGTCGGCGACGAGGCCGGTGGGGCCGCGCCGTCGGGGGCCGAGGTGGCGACGTCGCTGGTGGCGTACACGTTCGGGCTGCTCGACGAGCGGTCCGGCTACCCGGCCGGCATCCGGGACCCCGGCTGGCAGCAGTCCGTCCTGGAGGCCGGCGCGGATCCCGTGGCCGTCGAGAACGCGGCCGTGGCCGCCGTCGTCCGGGTCTGCGCCCACCTGCGCGCGGCCGGGCACCCCGCCGGGCCCGCCGAGGCGCGCGAGACCGTCCGGATGGCGCTCGACCTGGCCCGGCTGCGCGGCCTGCCCGCCCCCGGCCGGGGCGAACTCGTCGAGGCCATGGGCACCGTGCTCGCGCACGGCGAGGTGCTCGGCCGGGGCCGGGTCGTCGCGTCCGCGATGGAGAACGTGCTGGTGGGGGACCGGAGAGGAGTGCTGGCGGACGGTACCCCCCGATCGGGGCTGCGGCCCGCCGTGCAGCGGATGCTGGCGGCGCTCGGGCTGCCGGGACCCGGTACCCCCGAGAAGGATCTGCGGTTGGATCCGTTGCGCTCCGACCTGGACCGCCGCCGCGACATCGTGCTGCACCAGCTCGCGGTGTGCGGCGTGCGGTACGCGGAGCCGGTGGCCGTCGAGGGGCTGTCCGGTTCCGACGGGCTCACCACCCGCTGGCGGCTGCAGTGGACCCCCGGCACCGACGCCATGCTCGACCTCGCCGGGCTGCGGGGCGTCACCCTCGCCCAGGCCGCGCACGGCACCCTCACCGAACGCCACCGGCGCACCACGGCCGAGGGCGGGCCGACCGTGGCCGACGTGCTCGGAGCCCTGGCCGCCGCCGCCCGGTGCGGACTGGCCCGGCTGGCAGCCGAACGGCTCGCCGAGCTCGCCGTCATCGTGCCCACCACCGCGAGCCTGCCCGAGACCGTCGAGGCCCTCGCGCTGCTCGACCAGCTGCGGCTCGGCCACATCGCCGGGCTGGGCAGGCCCGGACCCGACGCCCTCGCGGCGCTGGAGTCGACCACCGCCGAGGTGGAGACCGCCGCCGTCCGCCAACTCGACGGCCTCGCCGGTTCCGAGGACCCGGCCGACGCCGCGGCCCTCGCCGTCCTCGCCCAGCGGTCCGACGCGCTCGGGGTCGGGCTCCGGCTCGAGGCGGCGCTCCGCGACCTGGCCGACGCCGGTTCGCCGGTGATCTCCGCCGCCGCGCACGCCGTCCTGGTCCTGCTGGGCCGGCGCGACCAGGCGGGCCTCGCGCTGCGGGTGACGTCCTGGGTGGACGCCGGGAGTACGCCGCCGGCCCGACGGGTGCTCCAGGCGCACCTCACCGGCCTGCTCACCGTCGCCGAACCGCTGCTCCAGGCCGGTGGGCCGGTGCTCGACGACCTGTTGGACCGGGTGGAGACGCTGCCCGACGAGCAGTTCCTGGCCCGGTTGCCGGCGCTGCGCGGCGGGTTCCACACCGTCAGCCCGGCCGGCCGCGGCCGGCTGCTGGCCGTGGTGGACTCCCGGCTCGGCGGGGGGACGGACATCGACGCGCCCGGGGACGCCGGGTCCCTGCTCGCGCGGTTGCTCGCGGACCGGGCGGGGCTGGCGGCGCTCGGCACCTGGGGCCTGTCCCCGACCGCCGATTCGGAGTCCGGGGCCGCTCGTGCGGTGTCCGGGGGCGACAGTTCCGCGGCGGTGTCCGGCGGGTCCGCCCCGGCGGCACGAGGGCCGGCGGAACCGGGCTCGGTGCGCCCACCGGCCGACGCCGCCGGAGTGGCGGTGTCGCCCGGGTCCGGGACCACCGTGCCGACGGGTCCGCGGGAGTCTGCCGGGCCTGAGCCGGCCGCCGGGGGTCCCGACGCGCCGGGAGCACCCCTGGGGCTGGCACCGCTCGACCGGTGGCGGTTGCTCCTCGGCCGGGACACGTCGGGGATGGGCGGCAGGGCGGGGCGGTACGCGACCGCGCTCGACGAGCTCTACGGCGCCGGGCGCGGCGAGGGCCGGCACGCCGACGACGCCGGCCGGGCCGGGCGCGAGGCCGCGTTCCCCGGGGTCCGGGACTGGGCCGAGGAACTGGAGGTCCTGTTCGGAGCGGGCGTCCGCGAGGAGGTGCTGGCCCGCGCCGTCGAGGCCGGCCGGGTCGAGGCCGCCGGACTGCTCGACCCCGACGCGGTCCGACCCTCGATCGAACTGCTCCAGGCCGTGTTGTCCCTGGCCGGAGCCCTGCCGGAGTCCGCCGTCGCGAAACTGCGGCCCCTGGTGGCCCGGATCGTCGCCGAGCTGACCCGTGAACTGGCCACCCGCCTGCGCCCCGCGCTCGCCGGGCTCAACACGCCCCGCCCGACCCACAGGCCGGGCGGGCGGCTGAACCTGCCGCGTACCCTCCGGGCCAATCTCGCCGCGAGCCGCCGCCGCCCGGACGGCAGCCTCATGCTGGTCCCCGAGCGGCCCGTCTTCCACACCCGGGCCCGCAAGGGCGTCGACTGGCGACTGGTACTCGTCGTGGACGTGTCCGGCTCGATGGAGGCCTCGGTGATCTGGTCGGCGCTCACCGCGTCGGTACTCGCCGGGGTGCCCGCGCTGACCACCCATTTCGTCGCCTTCTCCACGGAGATCGTGGACCTCACCGACCGGGTGTCCGACCCGCTCGGGCTGCTGCTGGAGGTGAGAGTCGGTGGCGGTACCCATATCGCCAAGGGGCTGCGCCACGCCCGGAGCCTGGTCACCGTCCCCTCGCGGACGATGGTCGTGGTCGTCAGCGACTTCGAGGAGGGGTACCCGGTGAGCGGGCTGCTCGCCGAGACCCGGGCACTCGTCGAGTCGGGGTGCGTGGTGCTCGGCTGCGCGAGCCTGGACGACACGGGCCGGCCCCGGTACAGCGTGTCCGTGGCGGAACAGCTCGTGGCCGCCGGGATGCCCGTGGCCGCGTTGAGTCCGTTGGAGCTGGCCCGCTGGGTCGGGGAGCAGGTCCGATGAGCGGCCTGGCCTCCGGTGGCGTGTTGCCGGCCGCCGATCCGGTGGTGGTCGCCGAGGCGGTCGACGCGTTGCCCGGTCGGCTCCGCAAGCGGCTCGACGACATGGTGGCGAAGGCCGCGGGCTGGGCCGTCGCGGTCGACGGGGACGTGGCCACGGTGACCGTGGACGAGCAGACGACGGTGACCCTGACCCCCGATCGGGGGGTACTGCGGACGGCCGCCTCGGCCCGGTGCGGCTGCCTGCTCGCGCCGAACTGTCTGCACCGCACGGCGGTCCTGGTCCTGTGCCCACCGGCGGACGACAGCCTGGACCTCCCGTCCGAACACGACCCGGCCGATGTCCCGGTCGACTCCGGTCCGTCCGACAACGAGTCGGGGGTGCATGCCGACGGGATGTCGAAGACCCCGCACGGCGGCCCCGGTGCCTCAACCGACACTGACCAGGACGTCCCGCCCGGCGGTGCCCCGCTCACCGTGCGGCAGCGGGCCGCCGCCCACGGGCTCTGGCAGGCCGGGGTCGGCGTCCTGGCCACCGGCGTCGTCGGGTCCGGCGTGATCGCGGGGGTCGGCCTGTTGCGCGCCGCGCACGAGGCCCGGGCCCAGGGCCTGCACCGGGGCGCCGCCGCCGGCCGCCGGGTGGCCGCCGGGCTCCGGTCGGCCCGGGAGGCGCAGCCCGGCTTCCGGCTGGCGGACCTCACCGACGACCTCCGCGAACTGCTCGGCCTCGCGCACGCCCTCCAGGGTGCCGCAGCCCCGCCCGAACTGCTGGGCACGGCCAGGAGGGCGTACGACCCCCGGGGCAGCCTCCGCCTGTACGGGCTGTGCACCGTCCCCGTCGTCGCCGGGTCGGGCTACGCGGGGGTGCTGACGTACCTGGTCGACCGCGACGGCACCCTGTGGGCGGTCGCGGACATCTACCCGGGCGGGGTGGGCCGGGTCGCCGGTTCCGCCGAGTCCACGGTCTCGGTCGGCGAGGCCGCGATCAGCTACCGGGCGCTCGGCCGCGCCGGCCTGATCCTGTCCGGCGCGACCGCCACCGACACCGGCCAACTGGGCGCGGGGCGCTCGGTGCGCGCGGTCCGGGCGGGCGGCGGGGCATGGGACGACGTACCGGCGGCCCGGTTGTGGGAGCAGCCGCTCGGCGCTCAGGTGCACCGGGCGTTCGAGGCGCTCGCGGCCGGGGTCCAGGCGCATCCGGTCGGGGACGACCTGCTCTTCCTCAGGGTCCGGGTGCGCGGGGCGGACACCGAGGGCGTGTGGGTGACCACAGTGGACGGTGTGCCGTTGTGTCTGACGGCGGCGGCGGAGTACCCGGAGCTGCCGTACCGGCACAATCTGCGGATCCTCGGTGGGGCGGTGGACGGCGAGTTGCTGGTGGTCGGCAGCCCCGATCCCTCGCGGCCCGGGCGGGTCCGGGCGCTGTCGGTCGCGGTCACCGGGGACGGGCCGCGGGCGCTGCTGCTGCCCGGGGAGTGGGCCGGCCGCGTCGACCTGGGCATCGACCGCCTGCACCGCAGCCACCTGCCCGAGCCGGCCGGAGCGGGCGTCGCGCCGGGTGAGGCCGGGAAGGCGGCGGCGGGTGCGGTGCAGGGAGGAACCGGGGAAGCCGGTGGGAGCGACGCGCCGGGCGGGTCCGCAGACGCCGCAGTGAGCGACGTGCCGGGCGGGTCCGCAGACGCTGCGGGGAGCGACGCGCCGGGCGAGGCCGTGGAAGCCGGCGGGGAGGGTGCTTCCGGAGCGGAGGATCGTCCCGCCGCCGGGGACGGTTCCGGTGTTGCCGCGAACCGGCCGGTCGACGGTGGGGAGGGTGCTTCCGGGGTGGAGGATCGTCCCGGCGCCGGGGACGCTTCCCGGGTCGCCGCGGACCCGCCGGTCGACGGCGGGTTCCGGTCCGGGGCGGCCCTCGATCCCGCGCTGCGGTTCCTGCGTGCCCAGGTGGAGCGCACCGTCTCCGGCGGCCGTGCCGTGCAGGCGCTCGCGGCGGACGAGAGCCGGGTGCTCCGCCGGGCCCGGCTGGACACCGGTGCCGCGCTGATGGCGGCGGTGGGTGCGGCGGCCCGGCACCGGCCGCGCGACGCGTTCGGTCGGCTGGCGGACGACGACGGGCACGCCTACGCGCTGGCCTGGTTGTCGGCGGCGGTCTACGAGGACGCGGCCACCCGGGCCTTCGCGGAGGCGACCTGGCTGCCCCAGGAGCACGGGGGCGCCACGGGCTGAGCGATCAGACAACCTCGGGGAAGGTGTGGTCGTCCGGCCCCGGACCACCCCACCTTCCCCGAGATCGCTGCCACATCGGGGCCACCCGCTCCCACGGCACCCCGATGCGCGACCATCCGACACCCCACACCCGGCGGGGCGCCTCCGGGGCCCGGCCCGCCCCGGCACGCATCAGCCTCCGGAGTCTCCCGGGCCCGGCCCGCCCCGGCGCGCATCAGCCCCCGGCGTCTCCCGGGCCCGGCCCGCCCCGGCGCGCATCATCCCCCCGGGTCTCCCAGGCCCGGCCCGCCCCGGCACGCATCAGCCCCCCGGGATCACATCTCCGCCGTCACGCTCTCCTTGCCGTTCTCGATGTGCCCGACCAGCCGCCGCCGGAACCCGGCCTCCTCGACCACGGTCAAGGTCAGCTCGTACCAGCCGTGGGACCGCGCGGTGCCCTGGCGGAGCTCGTACACCTTGCCGGGCTTGACGGTGATCTTCCGGGCCCCGTCGATGACGAACGTCCGGGTCGCCGTCCCCGTGTTGGCCAGCGACAGCAGCAGCGTCCGGCCCGCGCCCACGATGGACGTGCGCACCTCGACGCCGGACTCCCGGCTGCCCGCGAACTCGCGCCGGAACCCGTTCGGCCCGGTCACCACGAACGAGTAACCGGCCCCGGCCGCCGAAGTCCCCGTCTCGGAGCCAGCCCCGGAGGCACCGGCCCCGGCGGCCGCGGACGCCCCCGGCACGGACTCAGCACCGCCGGAAGCCCCGGAAGCCCCGGAACCCCCACCGGAGGCCCCAGCCACCGCCAACGTCCCCGGCACCTCCACCTCAGCACCCCCCACCACATCCAGATGCACCGGCCGCGCGAACTCCCCCGCGTACGGCCACACCACCAGATGCGCGCTCACGGCCCCGTCGTTCCGCACCGTCAACCGTCCCCCGGCGAGGAACGCGTCCGGCTGATAGGGCAACGCCCGCGCCGGCCGCACCCCCGGCTCCTGCACCGGCATCACCTGCGAGACCGGGGGCACCGGCCGCCACCGCGCACTGGCGGCGGGCACCGGCCCCGGGGCCCCCAGCCGAGGCGGCCGCACCCCGCGGTCGAAGCAGAACGCCGAGGTCAGGTCCCCGGCGACGGCCCGCCGCCACGGGCTGATGTTGGTCTCGCGGACGCCCAGCCACTCCTCGGTGAACCGCACCATCGAGGTGTGGTCGAAGACCTGGGAGTTGACGTAGCCGCCGACGGTCCAGGGGGAGATGACGAGCATGGGGACCCGGATGCCGAGGCCGATCGGCTGGCCGTCGACCCACTCGTCGGTGAAGGAGGCCGGCGGGACGGGCGGCGGGACGTGGTCGAAGTACCCGTCGTTCTCGTCGTAGGTCAGGAACAGCACGGTGCCGGCCCAGACGTCCGGGTGCGAGCCGAGCGCGTCCAGGATCTGGTAGGTGATGCTGGCGCTGGCGGCGGGGGAGGACGCGCCGGGGTGCTCGGAGTCGGCGGCCGAGGGCACCAGGTAGCTGACCTGCGGCAACGTGCCGTTGGCGACGTCGGCGGCGAACGCGGCGGCCAGTCCGCCGGTCTCGACCCGGGTCAGCGCCCGGTCGTAGCGGGACCTCTCGCCCGGCGTCAACGTGGCGATCCCGGCGGCGAGCCCGTCCTGTAGGCGGGTCCGCTCGGCGCCGGTCGCGGCGCGCAGCTTCTTGTAGTAGGTGTCCATGCTCTTGTAGCCCAGGCCGGCGAGCACCTTGCGGGCGATCTGCTTGAACGGGGCGTGGAACTCCAGGTTGTTGTCCTGGTAGTTGTCCAGCTCCTGGTACACCTTCCAGGTCTTGCCGGCCTGCTCGAGCTTCTCGGCGTACGTGCCCCAGGTGTAGCCGGCGTGGCTGTCCTCGGAGTAGGCGGAGTTGCCGGTGGCCCGCTTGCCGTTCGGCTCGGAGCCGATGGTGCCGCTGACGTGGTAGTTGCGGTTCGGGCTGGTCGAGCTCATCACCGAACAGTGGTATGCGTCACACAGGGTGAAGGTGTCGGCCAGTTCGTAGTGGAAGGGCAGGTCGGTGCGGTCGTAGTACGCCATGGTGGCCGGGCCCTTGGCCGCGATCCAGGCGTCGAACCAGCCGTCGGCCCAGGCCTTGTGTCCGCCGGCCCAGTCGTGGTTGAGGTCCCCGATGTAGTGGATGTCCTTGTTGCCGGTCTTCGCGGCCTCGCGGACGGAGAACGGCAGGACGTGGCCGCCGGTCGTGGGCTGCGCGAACACCGGCTTGCCCGTGCGGAGAGCGACGGCGTTGGGGTCGCCGAAGCCGCGGACGCCCCGTAGGGTACCGAAATAGTGGTCGAAAGACCGGTTTTCCTGCACGAGGTATACGACGTGCTTCACCGAGCTGAGGTCACCGGGCGGCGCGGGCGCGGCGAGTGCGGCCTGCAGCGACGGCGGGAGGAGCGAGCTGGCGGCGAACGCGCCGACGGCCGCGGCACCGGTGCCGAGCACCTGCCGACGGGAGAGGGAAGGGGTCATGACCTGTGTGTACCGGCCGATCATGGCCGGCGGATGACGGCCGGGTAGCGTCTTGCTCGCCTCGTGAGATCAACAATGGAGTTCCGATGCGAGACATCGCCGTGTTCAGCGGAAGTGCCCACCCCGAGCTGGCCGCCGAGATCTGTTCCCACCTGGAGGCCCCGCTGCTGCCGGTCCGGTCGCAGCGCTTCGCGAACGACTGCCTGGAGGTCCAGCTCCAGGCCAACTGCCGCGAACGTGACGTCTACCTCATCCAGCCGCTGGTCCGTCCGGTCAGCGAGCACCTGGTCGAGCTGCTCCTGATGCTCGACGCCGCCCGGGGCGCGTCGGCCGCGCGCACCACGGTCGTCATGCCGCACTACTCCTACGCCCGGTCCGACAAGAAGGACGCGCCCCGGATCTCGATCGGGGGCCGCCTGGTCGCCGACCTGCTGGTGGCCGCCGGGGCGAACCGGGTGCTCACCATGACCCTGCACTCGCCGCAGGTGCACGGCTTCTTCAGCGTGCCGGTCGACCACCTGCACGCGCTGCGCGAACTGGCGGAACACTTCCGGCAGTACGACCTGTCCAACACCACCGTCGTGTCGCCCGACCTGGGCAACGCGAAGGAGGCGGCGGCGTTCGCGCGGCTGCTCGGGGTGCGGGTCGCGGCGGGTGCCAAGCAGCGGTTCGCCGACGACCGGGTGGCCATCTCCTCCGTGATCGGCGACGTGGCCGGCCGGGACATCATCGTGCTGGACGACGAGATCGCGAAGGGGAGTACGGTCCTGGAGCTCCTCGACCGGCTGCGCGAGCTCGGCGCGAACACCATCCGGGTGGCCTGCACGCACGGCTTGTTCTCCAGCGGCGCCCTGAAGCGGATCGGTTCCCAGCCGGACGTGCTGGAGATCGTCTGCACGAACACGGTGCCGATCCCGGCCGACGAGACGCACGAGAAGCTCAAGGTGCTCTCGGTCGCCCCGGCGCTGGCCGAGGCGATGCGCCGGATCCACAACGGTGAGTCGGTGAGCGCCCTGTTCCACCCCTGACCAGCCCAAACCCCAGATCCCGACGGGTACGGGGGTAGCCCACACCCCCAGATCCCGACGGGTACCGGGGACCGGCGCGTCCACCATCCGGAGCGCGTGGCGCGTGGCCTCCGCGCCACGCGCCCCGCGCTCCGGGTCGTCGGGGCCCGGCCGGTGGTCGGCGCGGTGTTCCGGATCCCGGTGTGTAGCCCGGCCCGGTCCCGGGTAGCCCTGAGGGGTCAGTCGATCCAGACCCTGGAGGTGTCATGACGACCGCCAACCCCAACTGGGATCCGTGGAACTACGCGCCGGCCTCGGGATACCCGGCCGAGGGGGTCGACCTGGTCGGCTTCCATGTCGAGGCCACCGACGGCGGCATCGGCAAGATCGACGAGGCCACCCACGACGTGGGCGCGAGCTATGTCGTGGTGGACACGGGACCGTGGATCTTCGGTACCCGGGTGATGCTGCCGGCCGGCGTGATCGGCCAGGTGGACGTCGCGAACGAGAAGGTCTACCTGAACCGCACGAAGGACCAGATCAAGAACGCGCCGCCGTACGACACGGACGTGCGCGACGACCCGAACTACCGCGACGGCCTCGGCGGCTACTACGGCGGCCCGGGCTTCTTCTGACCGACCCGGGTCAGCGGGTTCTGCCCGACCCGGGTCGGCGGGCACTCCCGCCCCGGCCGCTGTCGGGCCGGACCACGGCCACCGCCGCACGGGGACCCGCGACGCGGCGACCCCGCGCACGACGAACCAACACCCGAGGAGCGGCGGGTGACCCGCACGACACGGCGCACGGGTCACCCGCGCACGACGAAGCCCCCGGAACCACGTCCGGGGGCTTCGTCGTGCGTACCGGTCAGACGGAGTGCTTGTGCTCCGCGTCGCTCGCGGTCGCCCCGGCCTGCCCGGCCTGCGCGCGGCTCGGGTCGATGTCGCGGTCGGCGGCGCCGGTCGAGTACGAGGACTGGCCGAACCGGCTGGTCGCGGCCGGGTCGCCGACCATGCGGGTGGTGTCCTGCTCCGCGCGGGTCAGGACGCGCTCCCAGCGCTCGCGCATCGGCATGACGAGCCCGCCGCCGAGGCCGACGACGAGGATGCCGCCGATGGTCGCCAGCGCCGCGATCAGCACGGGCTGGGTGACGGCACCGGCGACGCCGACCTGGTTGAGGGCCGCGATGACGCCGAGCGCGATGATGAACGCCTGGGCGATCTTGGCGAGCAGCGGGCCGTACGAGAGCCGGCCCAGGGCGCCCTCGGCGAGGTCGCGGACGGCACGCGCGATGGCGGCGGCCACGACGACGATGACGACGGCGACGAACGCGCGCGGCAGCCACTTCACGACGCCCTCGATCAGGGTGCTGACCGGGTTCGGGCCGAACACGCCGAAGGCGAGCTGCAGGGTGAACAGCAGCAGGGCGTAGTAGGCGAGCTTGGCGGTGAGGCTGCTGGCCTTCTGGGTGCCCAGGAAGCGCTGCAGGCCGGCCTTCTCGACGGCCTTGTTGTAGCCGACCCGGTCGAGGAGCCGGTCGACGAGGTTGCGGATGGCCTTGGAGATCAGCCAGCCGACGAACAGGATGACGGCGAAGAGGACGAGCTTGGGGGCGATCGCGATGGTCTTGTCGAGGGCGCTCTGCAGCCCGTCGGTGATACTCACGGCACGGATATCGGTCATGCACACAGGGTAAAGGCAAATCCGCCTAAACATGGTATTGACATGATATTAGTACTGTGTGCGTTTACTGCGTTGACGCCGACAGCCCCGCCTCGGACGATAGGCGGATGGATCATGACCGTCCGGAACCCGTCCCCGCTGCGACCGCCCTCGTCCACGAGCGCTTCCCGGCGGCCCGGTGGGCGATCGTCACCGGCAGCGTCCTGACGCCGGCCCGCACCCCGTACTCCGACCTCGACGTCTACGTCGTCCTCCCCGACGGCCCGCCCGCCCCGTACCGCGAGTCGTTCCTCTGGCAGGGCTGGCCGGTGGAGCTGTTCGTCAACGACGAGGCCTCGTTCACCGGCTTCCTCGAGAGCGAGCTGGTCGAACGCCGCCCGATCACCGCCTCGATGGTCGCGGCCGGCACCCTGATCCTCGACGGCGACGGCAGCTTCGCCCGGGTCCGGGCCGACTGTGCGCGCCGGTTGGCCGCCGGCCCCGCCCCGCTGACCCGGGCCGACCTCGACTTCCGGCGGTACGGGATCACCGACCAGCTCGACGACCTCGCCGGCTGCGCCGACCCGCACGAGGCGGCCATGATCGCGCTGCACCTGATCCGGGACGCGGCCGGGCTGGCCCTCGCCGCCGCCGGGCGCTGGCAGGCGAACGGCAAGTGGCTGTACCGGGAGCTCCGGGCGGCGGACCCCGACCTCGCGGCCCGGCTGATGGCCGCGCGCGACGACCACGACGTGCTCGCCGAGGTGGTGCGGGAGATCCTCGACCGGGTCGGCGGACCCTTGTGGACGGGCTTCCGGATCGGCTGACCGGGGTCATGCGGGCGTGGTAGGGCGTACGACTTCCGCGGTACCCGTCGCGGGTCGTGACAAAGAATTTACGTTGCTTTATGGTTGCCGGATGGGGACCGGTCGGGCGCTGCTCAGAGGGGTCTCCCGGTTCGATCCACTGGTGTGGGACGCGGCGCTGGCCACCGCGATGGCGGGTCTGACGATCGTGGTCGGCGTCCTCTACCTCCCCGACGGCTACCGGGCGTTCGACCCCGAGGCGTGGCTGCTCACGGTGCTGATCAACGTGCCGATGACGCTGCGCCGGCGGTACCCCCGCGTGATCCTGGGGGTGTCCTGTCTGGCCTTCGTGGCCTTCCTCGCCGAGGGCTACCTGCCGTCGATCAACTTCTTCGGCCCGCTGCTGGGGCTGTACACGGTGGCGACGGCCTACCCGACCCGCCGGGTGGTGCCCGCGGCCGTCGCCACGTTCGGCGTGCTCCAGTACAGCGGGATGTCCGCCCGGGTGCTGCCCTGGTACGTGATCGCGTTCCAGATGGCCCTGATCGCGTTCGTGGCCTGCGTGTTCGGCGGGAAGAGCCGGGCGGTCGCCGAGCGCAACGCCCGGCTGGCGGTCCTCACCGAACGGCTCCGCCGCGACCAGGAGGAACGGGCCCGGCGCGCGGTCACCGAGGAGCGGATCCGGATCGCCCGGGAGATGCACGACGTCGTCGCCCACCACATGTCGGTGATCTCGATGCAGGCCGGCCTCGCCCGGTACGTGTTCGCCACGGACCCCGACACGGCCCTCGGCGCGGTGCGGACCATCGAGACGACCAGCGGCGAGGGGCTCGACGAGCTGCGCCGGCTGCTCCTCGTGCTCCGGGTCGGCGACGGCGAGGAGGCGACCGCCGGCACCCCGGCCGGCCTGGACCGCCTGCCCGAACTGGCCCGCCGGGTCACCGCCTCCGGCGTCCCGGTCGCGCTCGCCGTCACGGGCCGCCCCCGGCCGCTGCCGCCGGGCGCGGAACTGTGCGCGTACCGGGTGGCCCAGGAGGCCCTCACCAACGTGCTGAAACACGCCGGCCCCGCGCGTGCCACAGTGGACCTGGACTACGGGCCGGAGGCGGTCACGGTGCGGGTGGTCAACGACGGCCGCCCCGCCCGGCCGCCGGCGGAGTCCACCGGCCAGGGGCTGGTGGGCATGCGGGAACGCGCCCGGATCTTCGGGGGCGTGCTCACCGCCGGCCCCCGTGACGGCGGAGGCTTCGCCGTACAGCTCGTCCTGCCCACCGTGGCACTCGTGGAGGAAGACAGCCGATGACCCGCGTTCTCATCGTGGACGACGAGGTGCTGATCCGCGCCGGTCTCGCCGCCCTGCTCCGGGCGGCCCCGGGCCTCACCGTCGTGGGCGAGGCGGCCGACGGCGAGCAGGCGGTCGCGCTCGCGGCCGAGCTGGAGCCCGACGTGGTGCTGATGGACATCCAGATGCCGGGCCTCAACGGGGTGGCCGCCACCGAACGGCTGCTGGCCCGCTCCCGGACCGCCGTCCCGCCCCGGGTGCTGATCCTGACGACCTTCGACCTGGACGAGTACGTGTTCGCGGCCCTGCGCGCCGGGGCCTCCGGGTTCCTGCTCAAGGACACCCCGCCGGAGCGCCTGCTCGCCGCGATCAGCGTCGTCGGGTCGGGGGACATGCTGTTCGCGCCGAGTGTGACCTGCCGGCTGATCGAGGCGTACACCCGCCGGGCGGACCGGGTGCCCGTCGTGCCCGAACTGGACAACCTGACCTCCCGCGAGGTGGAGGTGCTGGGGCTGGTCGGCCGGGGGCTGTCGAACGCGGAGATCGCCGAGCGGCTGGTGGTGAGCGAGGCGACGGTGAAGACGCACCTGAACCGGACGATGACGAAGCTCGGGGTGTCGAGCCGGGCGCAGACCGTGGTGCTGGCCTACGAGTCGGGGCTGGTGACGCCGCGCGGCTGAGCGGTCACCCGGCGCCGCGCGGCCCGGACCAGGCCGGAACCGCGCGGCGTCGGAGACCCTAGTTCGGCAGCACCTGGTACTTCGTCACCCCGGCCGTGAACGCGATCCGCGAGATGAAGTCCGACCCGTACAGGTCGTACCCGGCCGCCCGGATCCCGGTGAACCACAGCGACCCGGCGACCGTGGACGTGTAGCTCACCGTCCGGGTGGAGCGGGTCCACACCGGGTCGACCCCGGTGCCCAGGGCCGCGAAGTGCGTGTTGCGGTAGGACGTGTAGCTCGCGAGGTCCGGCCAGGTCTGGGTGCGCAGCGGCACGGAGTACGTGGCGCTGTACCGGGCCAGCACCGCGTTCAGCCAGTCGAAGGTCAGGCTGGACCCGGGCGCGTACTGCCGCAGGTTCCCCTGGTGCATCGTGTGGCTGTACACGGAGCCGGAGCCGAGGTGCGCCATCGCGATCGTGGCCTGCTGGTCGAGGATCTCGGCGTAGCTCAGGTCGTGGTCGAAGTAGGGGAACCGGCCGGTGGGCCCGTAGTAGGAGTTGTAGAACGTGGTCTCCTCCTCGGGCGTGGTCACGTGGTAGGCGACGTCGGTGGGCCAGTCGGGCACGACGAGCAGCGCCGGGACCAGCGGGTGCGGGGTCGAGCAGTTCGAGCACGCCGGCCGGTGGCTGGCGAAGGACATGTTGCCGTGCAGGAACTTCACCCCGGCGGCCTTGGCTGCCTGGAGCATCGGGAGGTTGGACGCGGCGAGCCCGTGGTCGGTCGGCGGGTCGATGTCGTTGGTCGGGTCCGGGTGGTAGACCCCGAGCCCGGAGTACTCGGGCGTCTTGAGCACCACGGGCGGCGGGGCGAGGCCGGCCGTCGTACCCGCCGTCTGGTTGTTCCTGATCTCGTCGAGGTTCTCCTGGTAGGGCGTGGTGTTCATCTTCGGGTGGGTCAGCGTGTGGTTGATCCACCGGAACTGCCCGGCGAGGCAGCGGGCGTAGCTGGTCAGCGGGTCGGGCGTCCCCGTCGAGGAGCACTGCGCGGGCGCGGCCGGGTCGATGCCCTCCCCGTTGTAGGCGAGATTCAACACGAAAGCACTCGCCTGGGGGTACTGCTGCCGCAGCGCCGCCTGCTGTGCCGCCGCCCCGGCCAGGTCCTCGCCCGACATCCGGAACTCGGTGGGCGCGTAGGTCCCGTCGGCCAGCAGGTGGTCGTTGGCGATGAACACGTCGTCGACGTCCACGTGCAGCCAGTGCCGCTGCTCGCCGACGAACACGCCCCGGGTGGCCCAGCGCAGCAGCCCGTACAGCAGCAGGTCGGCCTGCGGCAGGTACTGGTTCGTCGTGAACGTCAACGCCAGCCGCTCCCGGCCGTCGGGCGCGGTACTCGTCACCCCGATCACGTCGGAGCCCAGGGTGAGGACGGGGGTGGCCGCGCAGCCTGGGGCGAGCTGGGACCGGTACACATAGGAGAGTTGGATCGGGACGGTCGCCGAGGCGCGCAGGTAGTCGAAGATCGGCGCGCCGGCGGCGGTGACCGCGGCCTGTTCGGGGGTCGCGCCGATCCCGCCCTCGGTGCCGGCCCGCAGGCAGTAGTCCTCGGGGTAGGCGCCGTGGCCGGCGTACAGGGCGACCTGGCGGACGTGGTAGACCTGCTCGTAGTTCCACAGCGTGTACCACTCGGTGCCGTCGAGCGCGCTGGAGTAGCCGCCCGATCCGTCGGCGGTGAGCAGGGCGGCACTGGTGAGCAGCACCGCGTCGTAGCGCCCGGTCCCGTCCGCCTTCACGAGCGCGGGCAACGGGCTGGACCCGGCGAGCAGCACGTCGTACGGCGTGCCGACCCGGTCGAGGGCGGCCTTCCAGGTGGCGAGGCCGAAGTCCTCGGCGTCGACGGCGATCACGAGGTGGCGCAGTGCCACCCGGTCGCCGGGGTCGACGGCACCAGCCGGCGACGGCACTCCCAACAGTGCGGCGAACAGGGCGATGACCAGCAGGATTCGAAGTCTCACGGGGGACCTTCTCTCTACGCGAACAGCCCCAGATTGGCCCCGCTTCCTGATCCACAGGGGATTGTGTCCGCCGCGCGACAGAGGTTCGGCCCCTTCGCGGCCGGCGGGTCGCCGTTCGCCGCGCAGGGGCCGCCGTTCGGGGTGGTGTTTCGGGAGGTCCGGCGGGTATGACTGGCCATCGGGCGGCTCGGGGCGCCGTCCGGTGGCGCTTTCTCACTCTGGATGCGGAACCCTGACGTTGGCGCCGGCTACTCCGCGGCCGGCCGGTTCCGGCGGAGCAGCACCTGGATCAGGCCGACCGCCGACACGACGGCCCACACGCCCTCCAGGAGCAGGAAGCCCCACTGCCGTTCCAGCACGGCCTCGACGGCCAGCACCGTGGACCCGACCACGTTCAGCCACAGGTAGACCAGGGACTTCGGGTTCAGCACGCCGGCCTGGGCGAGCGCGAAGCCGGACAGCACGAGCAGGGAACCGACAATCTGGACGGTCTGGCCCACGGAGTACTCCTCGTGAGCGTCGTCTTGGCGTTCCGGGTACGGCGCACATCTCGTCCGGGCGGTCCCCGAGCCCGGGGACGCCCCCTCATTGTGCCAGCCAGGGCCGCGGGTCGACCGGTGATCCTCCTCGCCGGACCTCGAAGTGCACGTGCGGCCCGGTCGACGCCCCGGTGGAGCCGGCCAGGCCGATCGGCTGACCCGCGTGCACCTGCTCGCCCGGCCGGACCAGGATCACCGACTGGTGCGCGTAACACGTCCAGATGGCGCGGTCGGGGTGGTCGAGGCACGTGTAGTAGCCGTAGCCGTCGGCCCAGCCGGCGCGCAGCACCCGGCCGGGGGCCGCCGCGAGCACCGGGGTGCCGACCGGCGCGGCCATGTCGAGCCCGGCGTGCGGGGCGACCCGCTGGAAGTACGGATCCATCCGGGTACCGAACCCGCTGGTCACCGGCCCGGCCACGGGGGCCAGCAGCCGGCCGGGCGGCGGCGGGGCGGCCCGCGACCCGGCCTCCAGGGCGGTCCGCGCGGCCCCGTCCAGCCCGGTCGCCACCACCCGGGCGCGCCGGCTCGCCCGGTCGACGGTGCCGCGCGCCCCGGACACGGCGATCCGGTCGGCGGCGACCGTGCGCTCGTGCGTCGTGCGGTCGGCGGGGAGCCGGATGTTCGCCCGGTGCAGCTCCCACCACGGGCCCCGCATCGGCTCGGGCACGGCTGCGGCCCGGCGGTACAGCTCGGCGGGCAGGCCCGCGTCGGTGCGCATGGTCTCGGTGTCCCGGGCGAGGGCGGCCTCGGCGGCGGCCAGCAGGGCGTTCTGCTCGGCGACCTCCCGGTAGGCCTGCGCGGCCCGGAGCACGGCCTGGCCCCGGGCGGCGGCGGCCGGGCTGACCCCGGGTTCCCGGATCGCGACCGGCGCGAGGGCCGCGTGGGTGACCTCGGAGCGGGGGAGGGCGGGCAGCGCGGCCAGCGGGTCGGCGGACCCGGTCGGCTCGGCGCTGGTGGGGGCGGGGGTGCCGGGGCTGGGCTGCCCGCTGACCTGCCCCGAGCTGGAGGGTCCGGGCGGCGACGGCGGGGCGGGCGGCATCGGCGGGGCGGGAGAGGCCGGCGGCGACGGGAGCGCCGGGGGCGGCACGGTCCCGACCGGTGCGGGCTCCGGGCGCGGCCGGGTGGCAGCCGGTTCCGGGGCCGCCGACTGCGGGGCCGGTTCGGGACCCGCCGCCACCGGACCCGCGGCCACGATCAGCCCGGCGAGCGCCACGCCGATCAGGACCCTGCACGCTAAGTCAGACATCGACTGAGGATAGCCAGCAAATCATGACAAGCACACACGAGGTACGTGGTTGGCACTATTCCGCGTACAGCGCCGCCAGTGCGCGGGCCGTCTCCGCCATCGCGGCGCGCAGCTCCGGCGGGGACAGCACCTCCACCCCGGCCCCGAGGACGAGCAGCTGGGTGCGCGCGTGCCGGACCGACTCGATCGGCACCGTGGCCCGCACCCAACCGTCCCGGTCGTCGGCCGCCGTGTCCCGGACCGCGCGGGCCACCTCGTCGCTGACCAGGTCGTCCAGCCGCCGCACAGCCTCCGGGGACAGCCGCAGCACCGCCTCGTCGGTGAACCGCCGGGCCGCGAACTCCGCGAGGGAGCGTGCCCAGTGCCCGGCGAGGTCGAAGTCCGCCGACCGTTCGAACCGGTCCTCGGCGACGTGCAGTTCGAGCACCTGGGACACCCGGTACGTCCGGACCTGACCGGCGGACAGCGCCACCAGGTACCACCGGCCGCCCTTGAGCACCAGCCCGTACGGCTCCAGGGTCCGGGTCACCTCCTGGGGCGCCCGCCAGCGCCGGTAGCGCACCTCGACCGCGCGCTGTTCCCAGACGGCGCGCGCGAGGGCGGCCAGGTGCGGCACGTCGTCGGCCTCGGCGTACCAGCCCGGCGCGTCGAGGTGGAACCGTTCCCGGATCCGGCCGGCCCGGTCCCGCAGCTCCTCGGGCAACGAGGCCATCAGCTTGAGCTGGGTGGCGGCCACCACCGCGCCGAGGCCCAGCTCGGCGGCCGGGCCGGGCAGGCCGGCGAGGAACAGGGAGTCGGCCTCGTCGGCGGTGAGGCCGGTGAGCCGGGTGCGGTAGCCGTCGAGGAGCTGGTAGCCGCCGGAGTGGCCGGCGTCGCCGTACAGCGGGATGCCGGCGGCGTGCAGGGCGTCGACGTCGCGGTAGATGGTCCGGACCGACACTTCCAGCTCGTCGGCGAGGGACTGGGCGGTCATCCGGCCCCGCGTCTGGAGGAGCAGGATCAGGGACACGAGACGACTGGCGCGCACTGACACATTCTGTCAGTGAATCCGCCGCCCCGGGTGCCCGAAGGCCGCGCGGACAGTGCGGGGCCGGCGTGGCCTGCGGCGGTCAGCGCCGGGGCGTCACGCCCGCGAGCGTCCCGACCGCGAAGTCCGCCACCAGCGTGTGCCACCGCCGCGCCCGGCGCAGCATCGCGTGCCCGTCGTCGAGCTCCTCGAACCGGGCCCCGAGCAGCTCCGCCCACCGCCGGGACAGCCCCGGATCGGTCACCCGGTCCCGCGACCCGTGTACGAACAGCGCCGGCCTGCCCGCGAGCTGCTCCCACGGGTCGCCCGGCTCGATCCACGGCGCGAGGGCCGCCACCCCGACGACGTCCGGCGCGCCGCCCGCGTGCAGGGCCGCCCGGCCGCCCAGGGAGTGCCCGACGAGCAGTACCGGGCGCGGTCCGAGCTGCTCCAGGGCCCACAGCACATCGGTGTACGCGTCCCGGTCGGCCCCGTTCCACCCCCGGTACCGGTACCGCAGCAGCCGGGTGGTCAGCCCGCGCCGCCGCAGCGCCCACGCGAACGGCAGCATCCGCAGGTACGGCAGCAGGCCGGGCGCCTGATGGCTCTCGGACGCCCCGCCGTGCAGGACGAGGACGACGGGGCCCTCTCCGGCCGGCACTCCGCCGACGATCCTTCGGGTCATGCGACAGTCCTCGACTCTCGGGTGCGGGGCGACTCCACCGTAGTGCCATTCGTCGCCACCCGGCCCCCGGACGGGTCCCAGCTCACCCCGGGGCCGACGCCCACCACCCCGGGCCCACCGGGCCGCCACCGGACCGACCCATCCGTTCCCCCTCCCGCCCCGAATGCACGGTGAAGACTGACTGTGAGGGGTGAAGTGGCCCATGGGGCGACGGCAGGTGGCGGTGATCGGCGCGGGGGTGTCCGGTTTGACGGCGGCGTACCTGCTCCGGTGGGAGCACGACGTGACCCTGTTCGAGGCGGACGACCGGCTCGGCGGGCACGCGCACACCCATGACCTGGGCGGCCTGGCGGTGGACTCCGGCTTCATCGTGCACAACGAGCGGACGTACCCCTTCCTGCTCCGGTTGTTCGCCGAACTGGGCGTGGCCACCCAGCCGACGGAGATGAGCATGTCGGTGCGCTGCGAGGGCTGCGGCCTGGAGTACGCGGGGGCCCGGAAGCTGCCCGGCCTGTTCGCCCGGCCGCGCAACGCCGTCGACCCCCGGTTCCTGGCGATGCTGGCCCAGGTGCCCCGGTTCCACCGCAGGGCCCGGGCGCTGCTCGCCGCCGGGGACGACGACATGACCCTGGGCGAGTTCTCCCGGGGCTTCAGCACGTACTTCGTGCGCCATTTCCTCGTACCCGTCGTCTCCGCGGTCTGGTCCTGCGGCCCGGAACGGGTCGCCGACTACCCCGCCCGCTACCTCTTCGTCTTCCTCGAGCGGCACGGCATGCTCAGCGTGCAGGGCTCGCCCACCTGGCGCACGGTCGTCGGCGGCTCCCGCAGCTACGTCGACAAGGTCGCCGCGACCCTGCCCGCCGCCCGGCGCGGCGTCCCCGTCCGGTCCGTGACCCGGGTGGCGGGCGGGGTCGAGGTGCGCGACGAGGCCGACTTCGCCCAGTTCTTCGACGCGGCCGTGATCGCCACCCACGCCGACCAGGCCCTGGCGATCCGCCCGGACGCGAGCGCCGCGGAGAAGGAACTGCTCGGCGCGTTCGGCTACTCCCGCAACGAGACCCTGCTGCACTCCGACGACGCGATCCTGCCGAGGCACGCCAACGCCCGGGCCTCGTGGAACTACCTGCTGCCCGCCTGCGACCCGGGCGCCGGCCGGCCGGTGGTCAGCTACGACATGAACCGGCTGCAACGCCTCGACACCCCGACCCCGCACGTGGTGACCCTCAACCCGGCCGGCAGGGTCCGCGAGGGCGCGGTGCTGGCCCGGATGGACTACGCGCACCCCGTGTATACGGCGGAGGCGGTGGCCGCCCAGCGCCGGCTGCCCGAGCTGTCCGACGCGACGGTGGCGTACGCGGGCGCGTACCACGGCTGGGGCTTCCACGAGGACGGCTGCCGCTCCGGCGTGCTGGCGGCCCTGAGCTTGGGGGTGGTCTGGTGACGACGGCGACCCTGTACCGGTGCTCCCTGCGGCACGTCCGCACCGGCCCCGTCCGGCACGCGTTCACCTACCGCACCCACCAGTGGCTGGTCGACGTGGACGACCTGCCGACGATCCCGCGCCTCCTGCGCCCCCTGGCCGGCTTCCGCGCGAAGGACCACATCGGACAGTCCGATTCGCTGCGCCGCAACCTGGACACCTACCTCGCCGAGCAGGGCGTCGACCTCGGCGGCGGCCAGATCCTGATGCTCACCCACGCCCGGGTCCTCGGCCACGTCTTCAACCCCCTCACCGTGTACTGGTGCCACCGCGCCGACGGCTCCCAGGCCTGCGTCGTCGCCGAGGTGCACAACACCTACGGCGGCCGGCACTGCTACCTGCTGTTCCCCGACGCGCGCGACGGCGCCGAGGTCGACAAGGACTTCTACGTCTCCCCGTTCATGCCGGGCCGGGGCACCTACCGGATGAGCCTGCCCCGCCCCGGCCACCAGCTGGCGCTCACCATCACGCTCCGGCCCGAGGGCGGGACGCCGTTCGTGGCGAGCCTGCGGGGCACGATGCGCGCCGCGACTGTCCCCGGCCTGCTCGCCGCCGCGTTCCAGACCCTGCTGGTGGCCGCGCGGATCAGGAAGCAGGGCGTGCTGCTGTACCTGAAAGGTCTGCCCGTCCCCCGCACCCCGTCCCGAGAGAGAGTCCGATGACCCAGGTCGTGTCCCGTCCCGCCGCCCCCGTCGACCCGTCGCGGTGGCCCGCCGTCGCGGTGGTGCCCCGGGCCCGGCTCCGGGGCCGGATCGCCGCCGCCCTCCTCGACCGGGTCGCCGGTCGCCTCGGCCTGCTCGCCGGGCCGGGCCCCACCCTCCAGCTCCGCGACCAGGAGGCGTTCTGCCGCCGGCTCGGCCGCGACGGCCTGATCGGCTTCGGCGAGTCCTACCAGGCCGGCGAGTGGGACTCCGAGCAGCTGCCCGAGGTGCTGGGCGTCCTCGCCGCGCACGCCGACGCCCTCGTCCCGCGCCGCCTGCAGTGGCTGCGCCGGTTCTACGTGGCCCGGCACCCGCGCGCCGACGCCAACGACCGCGACGGCGCGCGCAGCAACATCCACCGGCACTACGACCTGTCCAACGAGCTGTTCGCGCTGTTCCTCGACGACACGATGACGTACTCGGCGGCCCTGTTCGACGGGCCCGCCACCTGGGAGAACATGGCCGCCGCCCAGCACCGCAAGATCGACCGGCTGCTCGACGCGACCGGGGTCGGCCCCGGCACCCGGGTGCTGGAGATCGGCACCGGCTGGGGCGAACTGGCGATCCGGGCCGCCCGGCGCGGCGCGGTCGTCCGCTCGGTGACCCTGTCCTCCGAGCAGCGCGACCTGGCCCTGCGCCGAGCCGCCGACGCGGGCGTGGACATCACGGTCGACCTGATGGACTACCGGGACGTGCGCGGGGAGTACGACGCCATCCTCTCCGTGGAGATGATCGAGGCGGTGGGGGAGAAGTACTGGCCCACGTACACCGCCGCCCTCGACGCGCTGCTCGCCCCCGGCGGGAAGGTCGGCATCCAGGCGATCACGATGCGGCACGACCGGATGGTGGCGTCGCGGTACACGTACACCTGGATCCACAAGTACATCTTCCCGGGCGGGCTGATCCCGTCCCTGCCCGCGCTGTCCGCCGCGTTCGGCCGCACCCGGCTGCGGATCCTGGACACCTTCGCCTTCGGGCCGCACTACGCCGACACGCTCAAACTGTGGCGGGCCCGGTTCCTCGACCGCGCCGGGGAACTCGCCCGGCTCGGGTTCGACGACACGTTCCGGCGCACCTGGAACCTCTACCTCGCGTACTCCGAGGCGGGGTTCGCGTCCGGCTACCTCGACGTGCACCAACTCGTCCTCGGAAAGGCGGAGGGATGATCGCGCCCCAGCTCGCGTCGCTCCTGACCACCATCACCGGCCAGCCGCCCGCCGTCCGGATCCGGGCCTGGGACGGCAGCGAGGCCGGCCCCGGCCACGGCCCGACCCTCGTGGTCCGCGACCCGCTCGCGCTGCGCCGCCTGCTGTGGAGCCCCAACGAGCTCGGCCTCGCCCAGGCGTACGCGGCCGGCGAACTCGACGTCGACGGGGACCTCGCCGACGGGCTGCGCCGGGTCTGGCGCCAGGTCCGCACCACCGGCCGGCCGAAGCTGTCCGCGGCCCACCGGCTCCGCGCCCTCCGGCTGGCCGGGAGGCTCGGCATCCTCGGCCCGAAGCCGCCCGCCCCGGAGACCCAGGCCCGGCTCACCGGCGCACCGCACAGCAGGGAACGCGACCGGGCCGCGATCGGTCACCACTACGACCTGTCCAACGCGTTCTACCAGCTCCTCCTCGACGAGGAGACCATGGCGTACTCGTGCGGCTACTGGCGCTCCGAGGAACCCGACTACTCCCTCGCCGACGCCCAGCGCGACAAGCTCGACCTGATCTGCCGCAAGCTCGACCTGCAACCCGGCATGCGGCTCCTCGACGTCGGCTGCGGCTGGGGCTCCCTGACCGTGCACGCCGCCCACCACTACGGCGTGCACGTCACCGGCGTCACACTGTCCGCCGAACAACTGGAGCACGTGCGGCGCCGGGTCGCCGACCTCGGGCTCGAAGGCCGGGTCGACGTGCGGCTCCAGGACTACCGCGACGTGCACGACGGCCCGTTCGACGCCATCGCCACCGTCGAGATGGGCGAACACGTCGGGGCCCGCAACTACCCGGTGTTCACCGCCGCGCTGTTCCGGCTGCTGCGCCCCACCGGCCGGCTGCTCGTCCAGCAGATGTCCCGGGGCAGGGTCGCGCCCGGCGGCGGCGCGTTCATCGAGCACTACATCGCCCCCGACATGCACATGCGGCCCGTCGGGGAGACCGTGGCGCTGATCGAGGACGCCGGCTTCGAGGTCCGCGACGTGGAGGCGATCCGCGAGCACTACGTCCGCACCGTCGAGGCGTGGCTGGAGACCCTCGACAAGCGCTGGGAGGAGGCCGTGGCCCTGGTGGGCGAACCCATGGCCCGGATCTTCCGGTTGTACCTGGTCGGCGGGGCGCTCAGCTTCGCCGAGAACCGGATGGGCGTGGACCAGATCCTCGCCGTCCGGCCGATGCTGGAGGGGGACAGCGGGATGCCGTACACCCGGGAGGCGCTCGGTGTTTGAAGCCATGCTCTGGCAGGCGCTGGCGGCCCTGGTCGTGCTCCTGGTCTTCTTCGGGATCGGCACCGCGATCGGGAAGCACCGGGTCGTCGACATCGCCTGGGGCCTGGGCTTCGCCGCCGTGGCCCTCGTCGGCTACCTGATCACGCCCCGGCACTGGCTGATCACCGCGCTCACGGTGCTGTGGGGGCTGCGGCTGGCCCTGTTCATCGCCTGGCGGTCCCGGGGCAAGCCGGAGGACCCGCGGTACGCGAGACTCCTGGCGGGGAAGAGCCGCTGGTACCCGCTGTTCATGGTGTACCTGCTGCAGTGGGTGATCGTCTGGTTCGTGTCCCTGCCCGTGCAGCTTGCCCAGTGGCACGACGACGGACTGTCCTGGTGGATGGCGCCCGGGGTGCTGCTGTGGGCCGTGGGCATGGTGTTCGAGGGCGTCGGCGACTGGCAGCTGTACGCGTTCCAGAAGGCCGGCGGGCGGGGCCGGGTCCTCGACACCGGACTGTGGCGCTACACCCGGCACCCGAACTACTTCGGCGACGCCTGCGTGTGGTGGGGGATCTGGCTCGTGGCGTGCGCGACCTGGCCGGGGGTGCTCACGGTCCTGTCGCCGGTGCTGATGACGTGGTTCCTGGCCGGGAAGACCGGCAAGCCGATGACGGAGGCGGCGATGGAGGCCCGGCCCGGGTACGCCGAGTACGTGGCCCGGACCAGCGGGTTCGTGCCGTGGTTCCCGCGCCGTTGAGCCCCGGCCGCCCGGCGGGTCCCGGGACTCCGGTGCGGGCCGCACGCGACAATGTCCCCATGATGGACACGGCGATCGTGCTGTTCACCCGGGACCTGCGCCTCGCCGACAACCCCGCGCTCACCGCCGCCGCGACCGCCGCCCGGCACGTGGTCCCGCTGTTCGTGCACGACCCGGCCCTCGACGTGGGCCCGGTCCGGGCGGCGTTCCTGGCGGGCTGCCTGGCCGACCTGCGGGCCGGGCTGCGGGCGCGCGGCGCGGGGCTCGTGGAACGGACCGGCGACCCGGTGGCGGAGGTGCTCCGGCTGGCGGCGGAACTGCGCGCGGGCGACGGTACCCGTCGGATCGGGGTCGCCTGTGCCGCCGACGTCTCCGGCTTCGCCCAGGCCCGCCAGCGCCGCCTGGCCGCCGCCTGCGAGGGGGCCGGCCTGAACCTGCGGCTGTTCGACCAGCTCACGGTCGTCCCGCCGGGCGAACTCGTCCCGACCGGCGGCGACAGCTACAAGGTCTTCACCCCGTACTGGCGGCGCTGGCAGGCCGTGGTGCGCCCCGGCACGACCCCGGCCCCCGACCGGCTGACCCTGCCCCCGGGCGTGGAGCCGTCGGCGGGCCCCGAGGGCGCGGACGGCGAGCGGGCCGCCCGGAAGCGGCTCACCACCTGGCGGGACACCTGGGACACCTACGCCGACGGGCACGACGACCTCGCCGGGGACCGCACGTCACGGCTGGCCGCGCACCTGCACTTCGGCACCCTGTCCCCGAGGGCGCTGCTCGACGGGCCGGAGGCGTTCGTCCGCCAGGTGTGCTGGCGGGACTTCTACGCCCAGGTGCTGCACGCGTTCCCCCGGCTCACGACGCACCCGTTCAAGAACGTCGTCGAGGACTGGGTGGACGACCGCGAGTCCCTGGAGGCCTGGCGCGCGGGGATGACCGGGGTGCCGCTGGTGGACGCCGGGATGCGGCAGCTGGCCGCCGAGGGGTTCATGCACAACCGGGCCCGGATGGTGGTCGCGTCGTTCCTCACCAAACACCTGCGGATCGACTGGCGGCTGGGGGCGGCGCACTTCATGGCGCACCTGGAGGACGCAGACGTGGCCAACAACTACGGGAACTGGCAGTGGACGGCGGGCACCGGCAACGACACCCGGCCGTACCGGCGGTTCAACCCCGTGCGGCAGGGCTACCAGCACGATCCGCGCGGGGAGTACGTGCGGCGCTACGTGGCAGAGCTGTCGGGCCTGGCCGGGCCGGTGGTGCACGAGCCGTGGAAGCTGCCGGCCTCGCAGACCAAGGGGTATCCGAGGCCGATCATCGACCTGTGAGACGGCGTCGACACCGCGTCCGGGGACCCGCCCCTCAGGCGTCGCGGTACGTGAACGACGCGTACGCCGCCGCCGCGACCGCGCCCGCCCACAGCATGAAGATCCCCAGCGCCCCCCACGCCCCGCCGTCCATCGCCGCGGCGGCGCCCGCGTTGCCGAACGGGAACAGGTCGACGAGCCAGGGCACCTTCCCGCCCAGTACCACCGTGAGGGGTGTCTCCACCACGAACGCCAGGACCAGCGGCAGCACGATGCCCAACGCGGTGTTCCGGGTGATCCCGGCGATCCCGAAGCCCCACGCCAGCCAGCCCAGCGCCACGAGCACCACCCGCACCGCGAGCCCGCCCACCCCGCCGCCGGCGGCGTCGTCGAACCCGAGCCGCCAGCCGCCCACGGCCACCACCGCGACGCTGACCACGGCCGCCAGCACCAGCACGGCCACCGTGACCAGCGCGGTGACCGCGAGCTTGGCCGCGAAGACCGTCGGGCGGCGCGGGAACAGGGTCAGGGTCGAGCGGATGGTGCCGAACCGGTACTCCTGGCCCAGCGCCTGCGCCCCGAACGCCGCGAACAGGAACCCGCCGATGCTCAACGGTGCCGCCAGCCCCGCCGCGAGGTTCCGGGCGGGCTCCGGGTCGGACTCGCCGACCGCCACGAACAGGGTCGACAGGCCGGCGGCGATCAGCACCACCAGGGCCGCGATCACCCAGGTCCCGGGCACGGAGCTGATCCGCCGCCACTCGTAGCGCAGGGCCGAGGTCACGGGGCCTCCCGGGTCGCGTACTCCTGGTGGTCGGTGGTCAACTCGAGGAACGCCTCCTCCAGGCTCGCCGTCCGGGCCAGCAGCTCGCGGACGGGCAGTCCCGCGTGGAAGGCGATGTCGCCCACGGTGTCGGTACTGGCCCCCGCGACGGCCACGGCGTCGGCGCCCTCCCGGACGGCGGACAGCCCCTGGGCGGCGAGCCGGTCGATCAACAGCCCCGGGTCGGGCACCCGGACCAGCACGTCGTTGCGGGTACTCCGCGCGACGAACGCGCCCAGCGGCTCGTGCGCGATCAGCGAACCGCGCCCGATCACCACCAGGTCGTCGGCCATCAACTGCATCTCCGACATCAGGTGGCTGGAGACGAACACCACCCGGCCGGTGCCGGCGTAGGCCCGGAGGAACTCGCGCATCCACTGGATCGACTGCGGATCGAGCCCGTTGGCCGGCTCGTCGAGCAGCAGCACATCGGGTTCGGCGAGGATGGCGCTGGCCAGGCCGAGCCGCTGGCCCATGCCGAGCGAGAAGCCCTTGGGCCGCTTCCGGGCCACCGTGTCGAGCCCGACCTGTTCGATCACCTCGTCCACCCGGCGGTCGGTGACCCCGGTGCCGGCGGCGAGCATCCGCAGGTGGTCGCGGGCGGACCGGTTCGGGTGGAACGACTTCGCGTCGAGGTGCGCGCCCACCACCCCGCCGGGCACCTCGTGCTCGACGAGGGGCCGCTCGTCGAACCGGGTCGTGCCCTCGCCGCGGTCCAGGCCGAGCATCAGCCGCATGGTCGTGGACTTCCCGGAGCCGTTGGGACCGAGGAAGCCGGTCACCCGCCCGGGTTGGAGCACGAAACTGACGTCGTTCACCGCGCGTTTGGCCCCGAAGGACTTTCCGAGCCCGGCCGCCTCCACGATCATGTGGAGAATATTAGGTACTTTTCCCTACTGTTGCAGCCATAACTCCCAGCCGGTGCACCCCGGCCGCAGCAGGTACGTGTGCCGCTGGTCGAGATGCTCGTCCCCCTCGACGCCCGGCAACGCCCAGATCGGCGAGCCCAGGAAGGTCAGACGCGCCCGACCCCACTGCCCGCCCTTGATCGTCCAGTCGTACCCGTCGTGGTTGAGCTGGTAGGTCGTGTCGGGCTCCAGCCAGTACACGTGGTTGCCGGAACACTCCAGCCGCAGACTCGTGATCCGGTGCAGTCCGAGCTGGTCGTCGTACGCGGTGTCGACGGCCCCGATCGGCGTCGTCGTCAGGAATTCGGTCACGTCGCCTCCACGACCTTCACGCGCCACACGCCCCGGCGCACATTGCGCCCGGCACGTTTGTACTCGAATTCGGCGATCGCGTTCTGCCGGTTGCGGTGTTCGACGATTTCCAGCACCTGTTCCCGGTCGACCAGGCTACGGGGCAGTTCGGTCGTCACCACCAGCCAGACCTGCGGCCGTTGATCCATTGTGAGGCTTCCTCTCCGTACGCCTTGTCTTTCCATAAGCGGATAGGGCGGTACGTTCCAGGTAAGCGGGCGTGAGCAGGCAATCTCGACGGACTGTCGCCTACCTGTCAAACACATGAGTTTTCATTCACGTTATGTCGGCTGTGGGTACAACTTTCGACCGGAAATAAACGGTCCGGCGCGCCTTCCGAGCCACCGAACCACAACGCGTTACGCATAGCGGATGTACGCACGCAGAAGCATTCTCTTCGCCCTCGTCGCCGGTGGACTCGTCGTGGGCACCGGTACCCCCGCCGCCGCCGAACCGAACATCGCCGTCACCGTGGACGACGGCCGGGCGAGTGTCCGGGCCGGGGAGCGGCACGAGTACACGGTCACGGTCCGCAACGCGGGCACCGAGACCGCGAACCTGGTGCTGGAGGTCGGGGTACCCGTCGGGGTGGAGCTCACCCCGCGCAGCCGCGGCGCGGAGGCCGACGGGGCGCGGGTCCGCTGGCCCGTGGAGGTCGGCGCCGGACGGTCCACCCGGATCCGGGTCTCTGGGCTGGCCTCGGCCCTGCCGGCCGGTCAGCAGCGGCTGGCGCTGACGGCCTGCGCGCTGCCGGTGCGCAACGGGGCGGCCGTGGCGTGCGCGACGGACATGAACACGGTGGCGGCCGGGGAGCCGGAGTCGGAGCCGGTGACGCCGGGCGGGTGGGGGGTCGCGGGCGGGGCCGGGGTGCTGCTGGTCGCGGCCGGGGGCGGGGCCTGGATGTGGCGGCGACGCGGCAGGGGCGCCCGCGTCTAGGGCTTCCTGCGGTCCAGCTGGATCACCCGGATCCGTTCCAGGTTCGTCGTTCTCGTGACCGTGAACTTGTCCTTCATCAGCGCCGCCCGGCTCTTCGGCAACCCGCCGAACGGATCGGTCCGGCTGCCGGTCTCCACCAGCCAGACCCGCTTGACGTCCCCGAGACACTTGCTCCAGTCCGGGCACTCCTTCGCCGCGAGCCAGCCCTGCTCCCGCGCCGTCCGTTCCATGAACATGTCGCGGGGCCGGCTCGGCGCGTCGCGCAGCTCGTAGTTCATCACCCGGCGGGCGAGGTCGCCGGACCGGTCGAACCCGTCGTTGAACGCGACGCCGTCGGTCGGCTGCGCGTGCGCCGCGATGAACCGGAACGCGCCCGCGTACCCGGGCTGCCCGTCGGCCGCGTTGGTCCGCACCTCGCGCTGCGCCGGGAGCCCGGTGTAGCCGAGCAGGGCGACCGCCAGGAACCCGCCGACCAGACCCAGCGTGGCGGGCATCCGGCCCCGGGCCGGCAGCCGGAACAGTTGGCAGGCGCCCATCGCGGCCAGCAGACACCACGCCGGGAGGGTGAAGAAGAAGTACCGGGCGAGGAAGATGTGCAGCACCGAACCGGTCAGGTACGCGACCAGGGGCGGCACCAGCAGCCACAGGGTCAGCGTCAGGGCCACCCGCCACCGTGACCGGAGCGCCAGCAGCAGGCCGACGAGCGCCAGTACCCCGAACGCCTGGGCGATGGTCATCGTGCCGAACAGCTGCCGGGGGAACTTGAGCACCGCCGGCCAGTCGTTCTTGATCCAGGACGCGGCCGTCGCCTGACTGCTGCCGAGGACGAACAGCGGGATCACGACCAGCATCGCCGTGCCCACGGTGACGATCCACTGCCACACCCGGTCGTCGCGGCGGGCCGTGAGGAACACCCAGACCAGGTGGCCGAGGAGGACCATCAGGGACACGAAGTGCAGCCAGCCGACCACCGCGAGCGTCGCGCCGTACAGGCCCCACCACAGGCCCGTGGGCCGGTCGAGCGCGCGGAGCAGGAGCCAGGTGGCCAGGGTCACCCCCAGGACGACCAGGGCGTAGGACCGGGCCTCCTGGGCGTACCGGGAGACGGACGGCAGCAGCATGAACAGCAGCCCCGCCGTCAGACCCGTCACGGTGTCCGTCAACCGGCGTCCGATCAGGACGATGAGCAGGCACGCGAGCGCCATGGCGACGGCCGCCGGTACCCGCATCGTGGTGGGCGAGTCGCCGGCCAGCCTGATCCACGGGTGCATCAGGACGTAGAAGAACGCGTGGTACAGGTCGATGTTGACGATCAGGCGGCGCAGCTCCGCGAACGACAGCCGGGCGGCGTGCCAGGTGACCAGCTCGTCGTTCCACATGTTGCGGTTGCCCGACTGGTACAGGGCGAGGGCGAGCGTGCCCAGGGCCGGGATCAGCGCGAGGAGCGCGCCCGCCCGGCGCGGGCCGGGGCGGGCGGGGGCGGGCGGCGCGGCGGCCGGGGCCTCCTCCTCGTCGACCTCCGGGGGCGCGGTGCTCACGTCGGTCATCCCGCGTACTCCTTGACACTGAAGCCGAACACCGGGTTCTGGGCCTGTTCCCGCATGGCCTTCAGCGCCGCCGGGTCGTTGTCGATGTTCCAGTCCCCGGAGCCGTTGATGTTGAAGTAGACGATCCCGATCACGTCGGGGCTGGTGGCCACGCTGGTCATCAGGTTGACGATCTGGCTGGGCCGGGACGGGTTCAGCTCGACCCCGGTCTCGACGATGATGATCGGCTTCGCGGTGAACTTCCGGACGGCCGCGATCGACGGGCCGAACAGGTCCTTGAAGTTCCGCTGGCCGTCGAGGGTGTAGTAGCCGTCCAGGCCCACCCAGTCGACGTAGGCGTCCCCCGGGTACAGCGGGCCGAGTTCGACGCCGCGGACCGGGTTGATCACGTTGGGGGTCCAGGCCCACAGCACGTTCGTGGCGTTCTGGGCCCGGAAGATGTCGTGCACGTGCCGCCACGCCGCGACGTACTCCTCGGGGGTGTTGCCCTTCGTGCCCCACGAGTACCAGTGCCCGTTCATCTCGTGGGCGAAGGTCATCGCGATCGGCAGGTTCAGGTTCCGCACCGCCTTGGCGAACCCGGTGATGTACGTGTCCTGCTTGCCCTCGGCGATGTCCTTCATGGGAATGTCGAACGGCTCCCACCGGATGAACGCCATGCTGCCGCCCTCGTGCAGCCGGCGGGCCTCGGACGCGGCGAAGCCGTCCTTGAAGCTCTCGAAGATCGAGACCAGGTTCGGTTCCTTGCCGGTCCGCTCGGCGTGCGCCCTGATCCGCCCCGCGTCCGCGCCGCCGGCGACCGACACGCCCAGGTACTTCGTCTTCGGCAGCACCAGGCGGCTCACGTCGTACGTCGGGACGGGAGCCTGGGTCGGCTCGTTGATCGGCGCGGCCAGGATCCCGCCCGCGTGCCCCCGGATCGGGATCGTGCGCACCACCGCGACCTCGATTGCCGCCACGGCGAGAATCGCCATGATCATGAAAAGGTACTTGGACTTCATGCGATGACCTCGATGTCGCGGGTGGGCTTCACCAGCAACGACTGTAGGGCGATGAGCAGGGCGAACATGCCGGACAGGAACATCGGCGCGTAGTCCAGGGGCGGGCCGGTGAACATCCGGGCCCCGGCGAGGCCGACCCAGGCCAGCGACAGCCCGGTGGTCCAGAACCGCAGTCCGTACCACAGCCGCCGGGTCCGGTCCTTCTTCGCGGTGCCGCCGGTCGGCTGCCAGCCCATCGGGCGGCCCCGGAGGATGTCCCACACGGCGAACATGTGCGCCCAGCCGTAGATCAGCTTCACGGTGAACACGTCCACCCCGTACGGCGTGCGGTGCCAGAGGGGGACGACCGCCAGGTTGTACAGGATGCTCGGGATGATCAGCACGTAGTTGAGCACCGCGATCTGGCCGGGGAACACGGCCAGCAGCACCAGGGGGAGCGCCGGGGTGACCAGCGTGTAGAGCCCGGTGTGGACGTAGTAACAGAAACCGGACACGTAGGACAGGCGGGCCCGCAGGCTGAGCTTCGTCCGCCAGAACTTCCGCGAACTCAGCAGGCTCATCGAGCCGGCGCACCACCGGTACTGCTGGGTGAAGAACGAGTCCACGTTGCTGGGGCACAAACCGGCCGCCAGCACCACCGGGACGTAACGCAGGCCCCAGCCCTCGACGCGCAGGTTGAAGCCTGTGTGCACGTCCTCGGAGTGCTCGATGAGCGCCGTGCCCCCGATCGCGTCCAACGCCGCGCGCCGGTAGACGGCGCAGCTCCCCACGCAGATCGCCGCGCCGTGGTGCTGCCGGGAGACCTGGACGGAACGGTAGAACAGCTCCTGGACGGTCCCCGCGCCCCGTTCGAGCCAGCCCTGGCCCTTGTGCACCCGGAAGTACTGCGGCGACTGCACGATGCCCAGGTCGGGCGCGTCGTCGAAGTACGGCAGGAGCTCCTCGAGCATGTCGGCCCGGGGCGCGAAGTCCGCGTCGAGGACCAGGATGTAGTCGTGGTCGGTGCGCTCGAAGGCGTACCGCATGTTGCCGGCCTTCTTGAACCAGCCCCGGTTGGGCCGGCGCAGGTAGCGGAACCCGAACCCCAGGGCCGTCCGCCGCAGCCCGTCGTCGGGGGAGTCGTCCAGCACGTGCACCCGGATCTCCCCGGGGTAGCGGGCCACCATCTTCCGCACGCACGCCCAGGTGTTGCCGACCACGTGGGCCGGCTCCCCGCAGATCGGCAGGAAGACATCCACCGACGGGTACTTCTCGGGCCGCCACCCCGCCACCAGCCGGCTGTGCGCGCGCATGTCGAAGTCGCGGGTACCGACGTTGACCACGAACGAGATCACGTAGTAGACGATCGTGAACCCGAGCAGGGGGGTGAACAGGAGCAGCCACGGGGACATCCGCAGGAACAGCACCTGGCTCACGGTCAGGCAGCTGAAGCTGACCAGGGACGCGAGCATCAACGCGACCAGCCGGCGCTTCCGGTGGACGTACTTCTCGTCGTCCGTCGGGGGCAACGGCACAGGCGCGTACGCCGGCCGGAGGGGGCCGGTCGCGCGCTGGGTCGGGACCCGCAACTCGCCGGGGATCCGGAACTCGGCCGTGAGCGTCGGATCGACGCCCCGCGGGGTGCGCCTGGTCAGGAGGGGTCGCATCGTTTCCGGTCGCCGGCCTAGGCGACCGCGGTACGGAGCTCGTTGGCGACGCGTTGCAGGTGCCAGCCCAGCTCGGTGGAGGAGGTCAGGCGCAGGGTCACCTGGCGGTCGAGGGGGCCGCCGGGCTTGCTGCGCGCGTACCGGACCACCACCAGCCGGTACTGCTTCTGGCCGCCGTCCTCGACGCCCTCCTTGTCCCGGGCGTACAGCGTGCCGTCCTCGGCCTTGAACCACTGCAGGCCCCAGGCGTTCTCCTTGCGCCGCAGCTCCTTCTGCCTGTCCTCGCCGCAGCCGTCGGGGCAGTCGCGCACCACGAGCTGCCCGCTCGGGGCCCCGGCCGCGCCCGAACCGTCGCCGCACTGGAACATCGTCGGCCAGCCGGGCTTGACCTGCTGCTTGGCGCACGTCCAGGTCGTCGGGACCTTGAAGTCGAACCCGACCTCGGCCTTGGTGTTCGAGGGGACGGTCTTGTCGGTCGGCTTGTAGACCGCCCAGTAGTTCGGCCACACGGCGACCTGCGGGGGTTCGAGGCCGGGCACCACGCCCGTCGTCGGCTCCGGCTCGGCCTGCGGGCTCGGCTTCGGGTCGGGCTTCTTGCTCAGTTCCAGGTACGCCACCACGCCGCCGCCGAGCAGCAGCACGACGACCAGCGCCAACGCGCCGAGCACCAGGACGAGCCCCTTGCGGGACTTCTTCGGCGGCGGATACCCCGCGGCGGTGTAGGGCACCCCCGACGCCTGCCCGGGCGGCGCGCTGTACGGCGTGCCCGAGACCTGTCCGGCCGGCCCCGACACGGGGTACGGCGCGGCGGACACCGAACCGGGCATTCCGGACACCGGGTACGGCGCGGCCGACACGGGCGGGGTGGGCCAGCCCTGCGCGGGCGGGGCGCTCTGCGGGGCGCCGACCGGCATGCCCTGCGCGGGAGCGCCGGGCCACTGCTGCGGGGGCTGCGGCTGGACGGGACCGCCCTGACCGGGACCCGGCTGACCTGGCCACTGGTGCCCGGTGACGGCCTGCCCCTGCCACGCCTGTCCCGGGCCGGGCTGTCCCGGAGCGGGCTGCCCCGGGCCGGGCTGTCCCGGGAACTGCCCGGGAGCCTGCTGTGCCTGCCCGGGCCACTGCTGCGGGCCCGGCTGCGCGGCCCCGGGCTGCCCCGGCTGGGGCGCGCCCACCGCGGGCGCCTGCGGATGCCCGGCCACCGGCGGAGCTCCCGCCCCGGGCCCGGCCTGCTGCGGCACGGTCGGCGGCTCGGGCGCGGCGAACACCCCCGGCTGCTGCCCGACCTGGGGCAGGCCGCTGGGCGGCGTGCTGCCCTGGTCCGGCGGGAACCCGAGCACGGCCGTCGGCTCCGATCCCGGCTGCGCGGCGGCCGGCTCCGGCGACGTCAACGACGAGGGGAACGCCCCCGGCGGCAGGAACCGCCGCTCCTCCTGCGGGATCGGCTGCAGGATCGTCGCCTGCTCCGGCTCCGGCGGCGCGGGGAACACCTGCGGCACGGTCAGCTCGGCCGACATCGGCTCCGGCGCCCAACCCCGCCCGGGCTGGCCGGTGCCGGCGTCCGGGGCGAACGGGATGTTCATCGCGCCGAGGAACTGGCGGGCGGCGTCGTGGTTCTCGCCGTGGAAGGCGATCCAGGGCCGCTTGCCGCTGGGGTCGGTCGCGGCGACCAGGTTCTGCCCGGAGAGCACCTGGTTGATGAAGACCATCGCGAAGCTGAAGGTGGACCGGTGCGCGCTGTTGCGCTTGGCACCGTCGGTCATCACGACGACGGTCAGCCGCTGGCCGTCGTCACTCTGTGCCAGCCAGGTTTGGGCGATATGGGAGTCGCTCAGGAGCTGGAGCAGCGCGTACGGGCCGACCTTTGCCATGGTTCCTCTTCAGGGTAAGGAATGGTGCGCCCTGATGGTATCGAGTACCGGCCAGTCCTCAACGTCGGAAGTCGGCGAGATCGCAGTACCCATAAGCGTTTTGTGACTGTCCATGTTCATACAGTGAGGCCGGCCCGGGAACT